>NZ_JACSLF010000001.1:0-484946 GCF_018617975.1 Exiguobacterium sp. s21
GCGCTTCCATGATTTCCTTCCACGTATAGGTTTCTTCTTCCATCATGCGCAGCGCAGCCAGTTTTTGTTCGATCGAATGCCGACTTCTCGCCATAAAAAAACACTCCCCAATCAGATAAACAGATTTGTTATTTCATCTGTCTACCTATTGGGGAGCATATCAAAACGAGATCAGGGTTTTGGAACGCGGTACCAAATGCGAGTAATAGACCGGCTGCCGGTAGAATCGCAACCGGAAGCATAAGTGCCTTCCCGATTCGTTGCAAAACACCAAACACTTTCTTCCACATCATGGTTCCCTCCTTTTGTCAGAATACTTACTTTTCCCCATCTGCCATTAGGCTGAAACCGTTTCACCCATACAATAAAAGCCAATCCATAATGGATTGGCTTATAGCTTCATTCAGTTTGCTTTCTTTTCGTTACCTGAAGCGATGACCGCTTGCATTTCTGATTTCAATGCATCCGAACGTGGTCCGAAGATGGCTTGAACGTTGTTACCGACTTCAAGGACACCAGCTGCCCCGAGGCGTTTCAACTCTTCTTTGTTGACTTGGCTCTTATCTTTTACTTCGACGCGGAGACGTGTGATACATGCGTCAAGGTGTTTGATGTTTTGTGAACCACCGAAACCAACGAGGATATCTTGTGCAAGTTCCGAACCTGTAGCAGTTGATTGCTCAACGACTTCATCTTCACGGCCCGGTGTTTTAAGGTTGAACTTACGGATAACGAAGCGGAATCCGAAGTAGTAAACGACTGCGAACACGAGACCGACTGGAATGACGAGCCACCAGTCTGTACGGTTAGGAAGTACACCGAAGAGAAGGTAGTCGATCAAACCGCCCGAGAACGTCATCCCGATTTTGACGTTCAAGATGTGCATGACCATGAACGAAAGGCCAGCGAAGACTGCGTGTACTGCGAACAAGAGTGGAGCAACGAACAAGAATGAGAACTCGATCGGCTCAGTGATACCAGTCAAGAACGATGTAAGTGCTGCCGAAGCCAAGAGACCACCGACGACTGCTTTACGTTCAGGACGTGCTTCGTGGTACATTGCGAGTGCTGCTGCTGGAAGACCGAACATCATGAACGGGTACTTACCAGTCATGAACGTACCGGCTGTGAGTTCAGCGCCATCACGAATTTGTGCGAAGAAGATCGCTTGGTCACCACGAACGATGTTACCCGCTGCATCCGTGTACGAGCCGAACTCGAACCAGAATGGTGAGTAGAAGATGTGGTGAAGACCGAATGGAATCAATGAACGTTCGATCAAACCGAAGATGAATGCCGCGAACGTGCGGTTTTCAGTCAACATGAAGTTTGAGAACGTGTTCAAGCCGTGCTGAACTGGTGGCCAGATGAGAAGCATGACGAAACCAGCGACAACTGCTAATACTGCAGTAACGATTGGGACGAAACGCTTACCAGCGAAGAAGCCAAGGAATTGCGGCAATTCGATGTTGAAGTACTTATTATATGCCCATGCAGCTATCAGACCGACGATGATTCCCCCGAATACCCCAGTTTGGAGCGTTGGAATCCCGAGTACTGATGCGTAAGCCGGGTCACCTTGTGCGATGATTTCAGGTGTGAGTTCGAGCCAAACACCCATAACTTTGTTCATGATGAGGAATCCGACGATGGCTGCGAGTCCGGCAACGCCGTCCCCTGCTAAACCGATCGCGACACCGACTGCGAATAAGAGTGCTAAGTTCGAGAAGATAATGCCACCCGCTTGCTCCATGAGCTGAGCGAATTTCACAATGCCTGCGTTCGTTAACCAACCAGCGCGTGATGTGAGGGCCGGGTTTTGCATCGCGTTACCGAATGCAAGAAGAAGACCGGCTGCCGGCAAGATCGCTACAGGAAGCATAAGTGCTTTACCGACTTTTTGAAGAACACCAAAGATCTGCTTAAACATGATAAATCCTCCTTTTTGTGATTGTTTCGTGCGGAAAGACGACAGTAGATGTCAGACAACCGACGTATCTAAACGTTTTCATAATAAACGTTTATAAAAACAGAAACAGGCATGAATAAGGTATAGAACGTAGACCTCTCCTAATGGAGACATCATTGCGTTCCACTCCTTACTCATGCCTGATCGAATCAGTAACACGTAAGATACGTGGTATCAGTTATCTACTTGTTAGGCGCTGGAGATGCATCGTCAAATATGTCGCTTCACCTCGCGGGACAGGACGCTTTAATTCGCGTTCCATGATGCCCATCAGCTCCCAAGCAGTACTATAGCATAGCGGATATTCTTCGCGCAATACCTTTTCAATTTTTTGTGGGGCCTCCACCATCTCACCCGTCGCAACCCGCTCAACGGCGTACCTTAAGTGCCGAAGTAAGCGCTTATAATCGAGTGAACTCCGGTCCATTTTGACGTTCAAACGACTCTCAATCGTCTGAACGATTTGCCCGATGATTTGGTTGTGCCGGTTGACATCGAGGACGTTTTTAAACGTCGTCGCCGAATGGATATGGAGCGCGATAAATCCGATCTCCGCGTCCGGCAACAGCACGTCAAGCCGCTCGTGAATCATATCGACGATACGTTCGGCGAGCGCGTACTCGTTCGGATAGAGCGATTCGGTCTCGAGCAAGAACGGATTTGTCACTTCCATCCCTTGTTCGATTCGCTTCATCGTGAAGAACAAGTGGTCAGTCAAACCGATATGAATATGTTGATCGACTTTTTTACCTGTGTTGTTCTCGATAAACCCGACGATTTCTTGCATGAAGGCAATAAAGTCTTCATCGACGTGTTTGACGAGCTCACGGTATTGAGATTGTTCTTCTTTGTCTGTCAGTTGATACACTTTCTCCGGGACACTGGCCGGGTCGACGAGATCGCCCGCTTTCTTGCCGAAGCCAATCCCTTTCCCGAGTAGAATGACTTCCGGTTCCGGATCATGTTGGCAAATGACAACGCTATTATTCAACACTTTCTTGATCGTATACATCGGTAATGTCATTCTCATCGCATCCCTTACTAATTAAATCGTTATCTTATCTAGTATATCGGTTCGCCTTCTAAAAAAGTAGGCAGAAAACAAAAAAGACGAACATCTCTGCCGTCTTTAAAACATTGAGTAACCACTCTTACGCAAGTAGCGGATCGTGACGCCGGCCAAAATCGCACCGAGCAGTCCGAAACCAAGCATGAACACATCCAAAAACTGAAGTCCGAGCACCCGTTCGTAAACGTTGGCGAACGCGGTCGATGTCTCCGTGATGTAACTCGAGAGCTTGACGTTATCAATCATCATAATGACGAAAATCGGATAGATGAACACGAGCGTCCATGTTTTTTTAAGTAGCATGTTCAAAATGAAGCCGATGCTGAAGAAGATGACCAAATAAAGAATCGCCCCAATGACAGCCTGGATGATATGCATGCGATTGCCCCCTTTTCCCGTTGTCTATTATACCGAATCGCCCTCTCTTAGGTCAAAGGTGAACCATGAGGCGTCATCAAAAAAAGTAGCCCGTTCGGATGAGCGGGCTACTTGGTCATATTGCTTAGAATTTACCTTTTTTGAGGACGAGACCGTACTTCTTCAATTCGATGAAGTGTTTGTTGTCGATCACTTTCTTCATGAATGAAGCGTTGCGACCGAAGATCTTTTTGCCCATGACGATGCCGATGCCGTCGTTATGGCCAAGTGAAGCGACTGTCCCTTTGCTCTCATACGTGAATTTCGAAGTCGATTTTCCGTTGATGAGCGCCGCGATGTTTTTCGCTACGTTGTGCGCTTGTTGCGTCGCGATTTGAGCAGTCGGCGGATATGGACGGTTTGAGACCGGATCCATGACAGCCGAGCAGTCACCGATGATGAAGACGTTGTCGTGACCAGGGGCACGGTTGTCCGCCTCGACCATGACACGGTTACGGACCGCTTCAAAACCAGATTTCTCGATGATCGGGCTACCGCTCACGCCACCTGTCCAAAGGATCGTGTTCGCTGCGATCGTCTCCGTCGTGTCGCCTTGAAGCGGACCGAACTTGACGACGCCAGGCTCAACGCCTTTGATGCCGTTGCCGAGTTTCATCTCGACACCGTTACGCTCGAGCCATTTCTGTGCATACGTCGTAAGTTCTGGGTCGAAACCAGGAAGGACGGTCGGAGCCGCCTCGATGTTCACGATACGAACCGCTTCACGTGGCACGTCATACTGCTTGCAAAGCTCAGGGACACGGTTGACGAGCTCACCGAGGAACTCGATACCTGTGAAACCTGCACCGCCGACGACGATTGTCACGTACGAGCGATCAGCCGACCCGTTCGTCTTGTATTGTGCGAATGAGTATTCGATATGTTCTTTGATTTTACGGACGCTGTTCAATGAACTGATTGTCATCGCGTTCTCTTTGAGGCCTGGGATTCCGAATGTTTCCGGAATGCCGCCGAGTGCGAACACGACATAATCATATTCAACAGTCGAGCCGTCTGCGAGTAGTACTTGTTTAGCCGTAGTATCGACGCGATCGACGATCCCTTTGACAAATTTCACGCGTGACGGGTTCACAACGTCGTTGATGTAGATACGAGCTTGCTCCGGTTTCATCGTTCCGGCCGCTGGTTCATGGAGCCATGTCGTCTGGTAATGGTAATCATGCTTGTTGATGAGCGTGATGTTCGCGTCGCCAGCTGAGAGCGTCTTCTGGAGGTTCACCGCTGTGATGAGTCCACCGAAACCTGCGCCAAGAATAACAATGTTAGGTCGTTTCATGTTCATTTCCACCTTGTTTTGATAGTTTTGTTTTCTTGAACAATCATGTTGTGTGTTTTTTCACATGAATGTTCACAATAAAGCCTAAACCTTGTTCAACCAATGTTCACAATTGCTTCTCGTTCATTGTACGCTGTTTATTTCGTTTTCTCAATGGAAAAGCTTATCTTCTTGAATTTTTTTTGAATGTATAGGATGTTTGTACAGAATGGATTTAATTCACGATTGTCACTATAATGGATGTATACGTTTTGAGGAGGAATTCGATGAAATCGACGAAAGATGTGATCATCATCGGTGGCGGCCCGGTCGGACTGTTCACCGCATTTTATGCAGGTATGCGCCAACTCGATACGGCGTTGATTGAAAGTTTGCCGCAGCTCGGCGGACAATTATCGACACTGTATCCAGAAAAATATATTTACGACATCGCCGGCTTCCCGAAAGTGAAAGCCCAAGATTTGATTGACCAATTAAAAGCCCAAGCCGATCAGTTCGAGCAGGACTATCGCCTCGGGGAGACGGTCGAGACGGTCGAACGTCTTGAAGACGGCACGTTCCAGATCACGACGAACAAGGATGAGTACCATACGAAAGCCATCATCATCACGGCCGGGAACGGGGCATTCGCCGCACGACCGCTCGGCATCGATGGTTGTGAAGACTATGCCAACCTTCATTACTTCGTCGACAACATGGAGAAGTTCCGCGACCGCCGCGTCATGATCGCTGGCGGCGGCGACTCTGCCGTCGACTGGGCGCTCATGCTTGAAGGCATCGCCAAGGAAGTCCATATCGTTCACCGCCGTGACCGTTTCCGTGCCCACGAGCATACGGTCGAGCAAATGAAGGCTTCGACGATCAACGTGTGGACACCATATAACATTGAGTCACTTTCAGGTGAGACACACATCGAGTCGGTCGAATTGACGGACAAAGACGGCGAATCGAAATTCGTCGAAATCGACGACCTCATCTGTAACTACGGTTTCGTCTCATCGCTCGGCCCAATCAAAAACTGGGGCATGGAGTTCGAGAAGAACACGATCCGCGTCGACTCACGCATGGAGACGACGGTCGCCGGCATCTTCGCCTGTGGTGACATCGCGACTTATGAAGGAAAAGTGAAATTGATTGCGACAGGCTTCGGTGAAGCCCCGATCGCCATCAACCAAGTGAAGCAGCTCGTCGACCCGACAGCGCGTCACCCACAACATTCGACTTCGGTATTTGCCGGGAAATAACGATGTGGCCCTCATCGCGATGATGAGGGCCATTTTTCATTTGCGGATTGTTTTTACAATGACCCGGTCGAGCCAGTCGTCGAGTTGGGTGAAGACGAACCCGGCCTTTTTCGCCTCGGCAATCGACATATAATAGTCGACGTCCGTATCGTACGGCGACGACTCGCCATCTTTTATGATCTGGACCGGTTTATTTAAGTGATGGCCGATCCGTTCCATGAGTACCCCGAGCGAGATGACCCCTTCACTCGCCGCTTTGAACGGTCCGGTCACGTTCGCCCGACCGACCCATTCTAGAAAGGCGGCCGCCTCAAAGCTTGAGATGAACCCCATTTTCGCTTCCGGGTGATGCAGTACGATCGGCTCTTCCCGTCGGACGGCGTCGATATAAAACTTGAGACGGTCTGTATAGTCGTCGGGTCCGAGCACGATTGGCAAGCGGACCGTCGCGACCGGGAACGAGGCGCGATGGAAGAAATAAGATTCAGCCTCTCGCTTCCCTTGCCCATAATCATGTTCGGATTCGAGATGATAGTCATGATGGAGCGGATTGAAATCACTTTCTTTCAACTCGGCGCCTGGCGCATAAACCGACATCGTCGACGTGAGCACATATTTACCGACTTGGTCCATGAAAGCGTCCGAGGCGATCTTTGCCTGGTACGGGTTAAAGCAAATATTGTCATAGACGAGGTCGTAATGGTCTCGTGACAAATCTTTCATCGTCGCCACCGACTGTCGGTCCCCTTTGATCGACCGGATGCCCTCCGCCTCAGGTACTTGCAGTTGTCCACGCGTCACAATCGTCACATCGTCACCGGCCTCCGCCAACCGAAGCGCCAACCGCTTTCCAAAATAGCGTGAGCCACCGAAAATCAATACGTTTCTCATCGTCCCTGCTCCTCCTACATGAAATGACATCTCTTTTCATTTTCCCTTGCATCCTCTCGACTAATCTTCTACATCCTTGAATATTTTTGTTATTCTTATATATATAGAGAAGAAAGAGGCGAGACGCATGCATCAGATCACATTAGAAAAAGGATGGTCGTGTGAATTACCGACACAATATGCCATTTACCAAAGCTTATCGGACTTCAGCCGTTACTCGGTCCTTGACCAAGAGGAAGAGAGCGTCTGTTCATTCCGCATCACGAACGACACGTGTAAAATCACAGCGTTTCGTCCTTGGCAACATCAAATCGAGTTAGACGCGGCTTCGAAACTCATTCGATTAATTCTGATTGAAGAGACAGACTGAATACAAAAAAGGCCAATCATGTGGCATGATTGGCCTTTCGTTTAGCAATCCCCAGGTGTCCCGGCGTTCGATGCCGTCCGGAAACTCGAGCCACAACCGCACGTGGCGATGGCGTTCGGATTTTTAATCGTGAAGCCGCCTCCTAGCATCGACTGCTTATAGTCAATCTCGAGACCGTCGACGACCCCGTGATCGGCTTCGGCGACGATGACGCGGACGCCGTGGTGGTCAAACTGAACGTCCTTGTCTGTCTTATCCTCATCAAATCCCATCCCGTAAGACAGGCCGGTACACCCGCCCCCTTGCACTTTGATCCGCAAGTACTGGTCGTCGGGGCGTTCGGTCTGTTTCATCATATCGATGACTTGTAATGCGGCTGATTCTGTCAAATGAATCATCTGAACTCCTCCTTCGTTATCTTAACTTCAAGTCAACTGACTTGAGATTTTGTGAAATATCTTGTATAACTAAACTGTAACAAAAAAAATTAAATCGTTCCATCTTCGGGGCAGGGTGAAATTCCCGACCGGCGGTATTGAAGACAAGTTCTTCTCAGCCCGTGAGCGAGCAAGGCGTTGCTTGCTGATTTCGTGAGATTCGAAAGCCGACAGTAAAGTCTGGATGGGAGAAGATGGCGGCATCCGACCGATATCCGGATGTTTTCTTCGGCGTGGTCTAAACACCGATGAGAACATCTATTTCGTATGCGCGTAAACTCTCCCGATTGTTTGATACAATCGGGTTTTTCTATGCGACGGGTGCCATTCATCAAGGAGCGACAAAAGGAGAGATTTTGATGAAAACAACGCGCAACAAACGATTGACAACACTGGTGACACTATCGATGCTCGGGGCCATTTCTTTTGTCCTCATGCTCTTTAACTTCCCGCTGCCTTTCCTACCACCGTTCCTAAAAGTGGATTTCAGTGACATTCCCGCGCTCGTCGCCGGGATCGTGTTCTCCCCACTCGCAGGCGTCGTGGTCGTCGCTCTAAAAAACGTCCTCTACTATGTCTTCAATGGTGGCGGCGTTCCGGTCGGTGAAGTCGCGAACTTCTTTGCAGGTGTCGCCTTCATGTATCCGGTCGCATGGTTCTACCATAAACGTAAAACGAATAAAGCGCTCGCTTCAGGCCTCGTGGCCGGTACGATCACGATGGCACTCAGCTTGGCGATCTTGAACTATTTGCTCATCTTACCAGCCTACGCGTTCTTCTTCGGCATGACCGAGATGGCACAACCGGCTGTCAAAACGGACCTCGTCCTATACGGTATCTTGCCGTTCAACTTCATTAAGGCCTTGCTGATCAGCGCCTTGTTCGTCCCACTCTTCCTCAAATTGAAGCCGTGGATCGAACGTCAGCGCATGCAACTTCAAGCGTAACTGACAAGCACCTAGACCCCGGTCTAGGTGCTTTTTGTATGGGTACGCTATGCTAATGAGAGAATAGGAGGAGATGGATTGAACACGACTGAAGATGTGACCCATTTTTTAGAGACTGATGTGGAACTGATGCGTCTGTTGACAATCGTCGCTTCGCTCTGTTTACCCGATTGGTGGATTTGTGCCGGATACGTGCGGGCAAAAATATGGGATGACGCGCACGGCTACGAAGTACCGACGCCGACCGAGGACGTCGATGTCATCTACTTTGACCGATCTCACATCGACGAGGCGATTGAAAAACAGTATGAGGCACAACTGCACGACCTGTTACCGAACGTCCCTTGGTCGGTCAAAAACCAGGCCCGCATGCATCTGGTCAATCAATTGCCACAGTATCAATCTGCGGTCGACGCCTTGGCCCATTTCCCTGAGACGGTCACGGCCATCGGTGTCAGCCTTGATGCGAGCGGACGCTTGAAGCTGGCCGCCCCTTACGGTATCGACGACATAGTCAAACTACAGTTACGACCGACCCCGGCCTTTGCGAACGACTCTTCACACCATCATATTTATCGAGCCCGGATCAATAAAAAGAATTGGCAAGCCACTTGGCCGAGACTCCATGAAGTGGATATACCTCGTCAGGAACGATAAACCCCCACCGTTTCCTGGTCAATTCCTTCTATCGGTCCTAGTCACATATGACAAACCTGACAGAAGAATGCACAAAAGTAACTTAGCTTTGTTACTTTTGTGCGGATAATTTCACTCTATGTAATACTCGAACGTGAACCGGTGTTACTAATTCAATTAATGCCACCTCTACAATTTTTCCAGCTATAGGTTTTACAATATCAGTACAATATTCAAAAGCATCTTTCATCTTTTCTTTAGACAATCTGTTTGCCAGTGTACAGTGCGGAATCCATGAGTCCGGTAAATATAAGGACTCAGCGTTATCATTAAACTCCCCAAATATACGATGATGCTCTAAGTGGAGGCTCCTCAATCCGGATGAGATTGTAGGTGAAAGAAAAAGTGCACTTGATTGAATGAACGTACCCAACGTACTAAATGTTAGATTTACAATCTCCTTCGATTGATAGTAGCTGTCCATCAGTTCGATATACGCCTCAACATTCAAACTACTGTAACTAGCTAATGTTATATGAGGTTGTCGATTCGAGACTTCATATGCATAAGAAGTAATTCCTTCTTGTTTCAAGCCTTCCCATACCTCTTGAATTCGTTTCTCCGTTTGTTCATCAAAAAGCGCTATCATTCCATACATATGTCATTCCTCCCCAAAAAAGAGTGACCACCGAAGTGATCACTCTGAGTATACCGTGTTTGATTAGAGAAGAAGACCAGCGAGTGTCGCTGACATCAAGTTGGCAAGCGTACCTGCGAGAATCGCGAGGACACCCATGCGCGCGATGTCGTTCCGACGGTTCGGCGCCATTCCACCAAGACCACCGAGAAGGATGGCGAGTGATGAGATGTTGGCGAATCCACAGAGTGCGAACGCGATCATAGCTTCCGTACGTGCCGAGAGGTCACCAGAACCGATGATTGGTGCGAATTCAGAGAAAGCGACGAATTCGTTCAACACGAGTTTTTGTCCGAGGAAGCTACCGAATTGAACAGCATCTGCCCATGGCACACCGATCACGAATGCGAGCGGTGCGAACACATAACCAAGAATCAATTGAAGCGTGAGACCGTCGAAACCGAACAAGCCACCGATTCCACCGAGAATCAAGTTAACGAGCGCGATCAATGAAACGAAGGCGAGAAGCATCGCACCGACGTTCAATGCAAGGAAGAGACCGTCAGAGGCACCGCGAGCGGCTGCATCGACGAAGTTCGCTGCCTTGTTCTCTTCATCTTCAGCGATTTCGACATCGTCATCCGGTACGTCTGTTTCCGGGACGATGATTTTCGCGAACATGAGACCAGCAGGAGCAGCCATGAAGCTCGCTGCGAGCAAGTACTCGAGCGGTACACCAAGAGCAGCGTATCCAGCAAGAACTGAACCGGCAACCGAGGCGAGACCACCGACCATGACAGCGAAGAGTTCCGATTGCGTCATCGTTGGAAGGTAAGGTTTGATGACGAGCGGTGCTTCCGTCTGACCGACGAAGATGTTCGCTGTCGCTGAGAGCGATTCTTTACGTGATGTGCCAAGTGCTTTGGCGAGAGCCGTACCGAGGATACGGATCACCCACTGCATGACACCTACATAGTAGAGAAGTGCGATGAGTGACGACATGAAGACGATAATCGTCAACACTTGGAACGCGAAGACGAAGTTGTCTCCGCCGACAGCTGTACCGAAGACGAAACTAATCCCGGCGTTCGCCGTGTTCAAGACGTTCTGGACGCCTCCTGAGATCCATTCTAACGCGTTACGTCCTACTGTAGTGAAGAGGACGAGGAAGGCGAACGTAAACTGTACCGCGAAAGCGGCAAGCACGGTGCGCCATTTGATGGCTTTACGGTTGGTCGAGAAGATGTAAGCGATTCCAATTAGTGCCAAAATACCAACCACGCTCATGATATTCATTGGTGTTGTGCTCCTTTCATATTGGGGAAACCTGATAATGTGATATACCCGAATCGAGATGTGTCCTACCGTTTGAAACGCTTTCTTTTTCTGTTGTTAAACGTCAGACAACCTACATTCGAACCTCTTTGAATATAACAGACCCTTTTTAAAAATGCAACGGGTCAAAACGGTCAAAATAAAAAAAGTTTGAAGGTCCTTCAAACTTTTTTTACCATGCCATTTCTTCAATTTTTTCATATACATTCGTCACGAGTTGTTCCGGTGTATCCCCGGTCACGACCTCACCATCGACGAGACAAAACAAGTCAAGCGAACAGACGCCGCAGTAGCCCGTACAGCCATATTCGACGACGTCTAAGTCTGGATCGGACTCTAATTTGGCGCGGGCGATTTGTGAACCCATCGCTAAATTGGAGGCACAGAACTCAATGATCGGATTCATCATGTCATTCACCCTTCCCCTTTCCTTCAAAGCAGGAAAATGGTTCTTCTACGGCGTATTATAACATGATACAGTTGAAGTGTAACAAAGGGGGATTTTTATGCGCAAATTAGTCGTCTTGGGAGGCGGTTACGGGGGTATGCGTGTAATCGAACGTGTCCTCGGCCATCAGCTGAAGGACGTATCGATCACACTCATCGACCGTCTACCTTACCATGGATTAAAAACAGAGTATTATGCACTTGCGGCGGGGACCGTGTCGGATCGTGACATCCGCATCGATTTTCCAGAAGAGGTCGACTACATATACGGCCAAGTCACCGATATCGATACGGGGGACAAAATGGTCCTGCTCGCGAGCGGGGAAAAAGTGCCGTACGACGACCTCGTCATCGGCCTCGGTTGCGAGGACAAGTATCACAACGTGCCCGGTGCCGCCGAGTTCACGTACAGCATCCAAACGTTAGAAGAATCACGCAAGACCCAGCAAGCAATCAACGGCCTATCTCCGGGATCGGTCGTCTCGATCGTCGGTGCCGGCCTGTCCGGTGTCGAGCTCGCCAGCGAGCTGCGCGAGAGTCGTCCCGACTTGACGGTCCGCTTGTTCGACCGCGGTCCGTCCGTCCTATCGTTCCTATCAAACCGCGTCTCGATGTATGTCCAGTCTTGGTTCGAGGAACATGGTGTCGAAGTCATCAACAACTCGAACATCGTCCGGGTCGACGCCGATGGGTTATGGAACCATGAACAGCACTTCGCTTCCGATTTGACGGTATGGACCGCCGGGATTCAACCGGTCGCCGTCGTCCGCAACCAAGGTTGGGAACTCGATGGGGGTGGACGTGTCAAATTGACACCGCACCACTACGTCCCGGAACAGCCCGATATCTTCGTCGTCGGGGACAACGCCAGCCTGCCGTATGCACCTTCGGGTCAGCTCGCGGAAGCGCAGGCCGAACAGATCGTCCAAGTGCTACTCTGTAAATGGAAAGGTGTCGGGTATCCGGATTTGCCGGATATCAAACTCCGAGGCACGTTAGGATCGCTTGGGAAGAAGGCCGGATTCGGCGTCTTCATGGGCAAGCAGTCGCTCACCGGAAAAGTCGCGCGATTGCTCAAGTCCGGAATTCTTTGGAAACATAAAGTCATTAAATAACATGCACGGGTCGCCTATTACGGCGGCCCGTTTTTTTCGTGGGACGTGCTCGATTTGTTGTTCTGGCACCGTCTCCTTGAGTCAAAAGTCTTGTGTCTGAATCCCCTGAAATCTTATCTAAATATTCAGATTTTTAATTCCATTGACATATTCTACCCGGTGGGAAAACTTGTTACTCTAGGGTCACGGCCGAACGACTTCGTGTCACCTCGCCTACATACCCCAAAGGAGGAAACAAGTTGAAAAAAGTTTGCAGCACCGTCCTCGCCTCACTGCTCGTCTTGTCAACCGTTCCGGGAGGCGCAGATGCCGCCCCGAACAAAGAGAAAGAACGCGTCATCGTCGTCTTCAAAGAGTCGGCGAAGAACATCCCGCTCTCGATTGAAGGCATGGAAGTTCGCCAACAGTACAAAAATCTTCCGGCCGCTGCCCTCGAAGTACCGAAGGCTGCCTTGAAGGGCTTGAAGAACAATCCGAACGTTGCCCACGTGGAAGTCGATCAAACAGTGCAAATCGAAAACCAGACGCAAGACTGGGGCATTCCGAAGTTAAAGGCTCCATCCGCTTGGCAGAGTGGTTACACCGGGAAAGGCGTGAAAGTATCGGTCGTCGATACGGGAATCTCGCCACACCCTGATTTGACGATTGCTGGTGGTGCATCGTTCAGTACGGTCACGAGCTCATACGCGGATGACAACGGTCACGGTACGCACGTCGCCGGGATTATCGGCGCCCGCAACAACAGCATCGGCACGGTCGGAATCGCCCATGAAGCGAGTATCTATGCCGTCAAGGCACTCGAGGCGAACGGTAGCGGTAGCCTATCGAGTATTATCGCCGGGATCGATTGGTCAATCACGAACGATATGGACGTCATCAACTTGAGTCTCGGGACGACGAGTCCATCCTCAACGCTCCAACAAGTCGTCGACCGTGCCAATAATGCTGGCATCCTCGTCGTCGCGGCAGCCGGTAACAACGGACGCACCGACGGATCGGGCGACCTCGTCAACTACCCGGCCCGATACAGCTCGGCCATCGCTGTCGCAGCGACGGACATCAACAACAATCGCGCCTCATTCTCGGCTACAGGCAGCACGGTCGAAGTCGCGGCACCAGGCGTGAGCATTAACTCGACACTCGCAACTGGCGGATACGGCCAAATGAGCGGGACATCGATGGCGACTCCGTACGTCGCTGGTAACCTCGCTCTCATGAAGCAAGCGTTCCCGACGTTGTCGAGCGCACAACTCCGCTCAAAACTGTCACAAGACTCGATCGACCTTGGCGCGGTTGGACGCGACGCCTGGTTCGGAAACGGACTCGTCCAAGCTCCAACGTCTGGTGGGACGTCACAACCTGTTCAAACACTCGCGACGACAGTATCGACATCGAAGTCGACTTATTACGCGGGTGAGCAAGTATCGATCTCATCGACGGTGCGGGACGCGAACGGCCAACCGGTCGCAAACGCCGACGTCCGTATGACGGTCACACAACCTTACGGCACGACGCTCACAGGGACAGGCAAGACAAGTTCGACCGGCGCCATCACGTTCACGCTATCGACAAGTTCTTCGTCACAGAGCGGCACGTACCAAGTGAAGGCTGATGCGACGCTCACTGGCTACACGGCAGGTTCGGCGACGTCATCGTTCCGCCTTCTGTAACGAACAAGAGTCGAACGACAATCGTCGCTCGACTCTTTTCATGCTGTCGTCTGCTCGATGGCCGAGTAGACTTTTCGTAACTGGACGACCCCTTCATCCACGACTTCCCCATTCAAGAGGACAAGCGGATAAAACCACTCGTCTTGCTTGATCGCCTCAGCGATGTCGTCGTCAGCCGTCTCGAAATCGATGTACTCGAACTCGAACGCCTGATCCGGATATTTCCGGGCAAGCGCACTTTGCAACCATTCATATGTCTCGATCGAGCTAGGTGCCCCGACGCAGCTCGCACACTGCACCTCAGCCCCATATACCGTGATTTTCATGTCCATTCCCCCTGTTCTCTCCTATTATACAAAATTCAATAAGTCGTATCGTCACAAAACGCTCAGCGTTAATGATTGAGAAACAATCTCAAACTTGCTAGAATGAAAGGGAACCAGAAAGGGGTAGATACCATGGAAATGTTTGATCAAGTCCAAGAAGTACTCGATAAATTACGCCCGTTCTTGCTTCGCGACGGCGGTGACGTCGAACTCGTAGACGTGGAAGAAGGCATCGTCAAACTTCGTTTGATGGGTGCATGCGGCAGCTGCCCATCTTCAACTATCACTTTGAAAGCCGGGATTGAGCGTGCGCTCATCGAAGAAGTACCTGGCATCGTTGAAGTCGAACAAGTATTCTAAACAAAAAGGGAGACGTGAGTCATCCCTTTTTTTCATGCATGCGTCCATTCATCTAAGCTTTCGACCATATAGGTCGGGAGCTTTTCTTGTTCTTGGATAAAGGCCGGACCGTGTACGCCCGAATTGACATGAAGCGTCCGAAGTCCACCGTTGATCCCGAACAAGATGTCGGTATGATAGTTATCCCCGACCATGACGACCTCTTCTTTTGTGAGACCGATCATCTCGAGGGCGATATCGACCATGACCGGTTCCGGTTTTCCGATGAAGAATGGGTCTTTTTCCGTCGTCACAGCCAAGACGGATGTGAGCGCCCCGTTCCCAGGCAAAAAGCCACGTTCGGTCGGGATGGCGATATCGCCGTTCGTCGAGATGAAGCGGGCACCGGAACGAATCGCGAGTGCGCCTTTCGCCAACTTCTCGTAAGTGATATGGCGGTCGAGCCCGATGACGACATAGTCCGCCTTCGCCTCTTCCGTCACGTGGAAGCCGCGTTCTTCAAGCGCTAAACGCAAGCCGTCTTCCCCAATCATGTAAACCGTCGCGCCCGGCGTCATCTTCTCGATGTAACGGGCCGTCGCCATCGCGCTCGTCAATACGTGCTCTGGTGTGACATGTACACCCATCGAGACGAGCTTATCTGCCACTTGTTTCGGCGTCATCGACGCGTTGTTCGTGACGAACAAGTACGGGAAGCCCGTTGCTTCGAGTCGATTCACGAAATCGACCGCTGCTTGAATCGGGGCTGTCCCCGCATAAATCGTGCCGTCTAAGTCAAATAAGTATCCTTTAATCGAATCCATCCAATCACTCGCTTTCTGGTAGAAATGCTGATACAGGTCCAAGTTCCACTTCGATATAATGCCGGACCTGCTCTGGGAATGCCTCGAACGTCGCTCTATAGCGCTCGACCCAAGCGTCGAATCGGTCCGAGTCTGCCGTGACGAACTCCCGGACGTAATGAGCCCGTAGCGCCACGAGCGCTTTTGCGGCTACTGCCGTCTCGGCATCGAGCACGCGTTCATCGAGCAAAATATCGACGATGTCCTCATAACTGCCCGGATCGCGCATGATGAAGCCATCAATCATCGAATTGCCGACATCAATCACGCCTTCCATCAAATGGACGGCCAACCGCTGTTTCGCCAGTTCGACCGTGAAGGCGTCCCCCTCTAGTTGATCAAGTCGACCGATCATCGTCTCCATATGGGCCAACGTCTCGCTAATCTTTTCTCTGTTCACAAAATACATCGGAATCCCCCCTGCCTCCTATAGTAATCCTTTTTCTCGTTCGAGAAAAGAATCTCACCTATTTACATCATTTATCTGATTGTGATACACTAATCCACGGATTGACACAATGAATAGTATGACACATTAAATAGACATCACGTGGAGGGTACAACACTATGGAACGAGAATTAGCGCTAGAGATCGTACGAGCAACTGAGGCAGCAGCACTTGCTTCGTCAAAATGGATCGGTCGTGGTCAAAAGAACGAAGCAGACGACGCAGCCACGTCAGCAATGCGTGAAGTCCTCGGGACGGTCAATATGGACGCCACCGTCGTGATTGGTGAAGGCGAGCTCGATGAGGCACCAATGCTCTATATCGGTGAACGTCTCGGCACGACGTTTGGGCCCGAAGTCGACATCGCGGTCGACCCGCTCGAAGGGACGTCCATCGTCGCCAAAGGGCTCGGCGATGCCATGGTCGTCATCGCGGTCGCCGATAAGGGCGCCCTCCTCCACGCACCGGATATGTATATGGATAAACTCGTCGTCGGACCGAATTTGAAAGGGAAAGTCTCGCTCGACGAACCGCTCGAATCGATCATCGAGAAGGCAGCCCTCTATAACGGCAAGCGTATCGAAGAAGTCACGGTCATCATGCAAGACCGTGATCGCCATGAGCACTTGCGTCAAGCGGCGATGAACATGGGCGCTCGCGTCAAGCTGTTCGAAGACGGTGACGTGTCAGCGGGAATCGCAGCTGCCATCAAATCAAATCCGATTGATATTTTCATCAGCACGGGCGGCGCCCCGGAAGGCGTCATCACGGCAGCGGCCGTCAAAGCGCTCGGTGGCGACATGCAGGCACGCCTTCACCCGATGAACGAAGAAGAGACGGCGCGCGTCATCTCGATGGGCATCGAAGACCCGCTCCAATTGCTCACAATCGACGACCTCGTCAAGAGCGATGACTGCATCTTTGCGGCGACAGGCGTCACGTCAGGCGAATTGCTCGACGGCGTCAAATTCTTGACGGATGATATCGTCGAAACGACGTCGCTCGTCATGCGCTCGAAAACGAAGACGATTCGTAAAGTCGTCGCCGAGCACACGTTGTCACTCAAGCCATACCTCCAAAAACAAGAAATCAACGCATAATAAAACCTCCGCTCTCGATTGAGCGGAGGTTTTCGTTTAGAATCCTTGTTCGAAATCCGTGCCGGCATGGTTTGTCTGTGGTCGTTCCGCTTGACGAATCGAGTCGTAGAACGTCGCGTACGTCGTCGTGAAGTACGGGTAGACGTACAAGAATCCGATTCCGAGCGTGAACACCCCGACGAAGAACCAACCGATGAACGAGAGGACGAGTTTGAACGCGTCCATCTTATGCCCATCCATCATGCGGCGTGATTCCGTGATCGCCTCAAGGGCCGATAGTTCCGGTTGGTCCCGTAAAATGTAGTACGTCAGTGAGTACGAGAACCCTTTGATGATTCCCGGGATCACGAGGAGCAACGTCCATAAGAAAATGAACAATCCCATGAAAAACGGGGCGAGCACGTGCTTGACGTAGCCCGTTTTAAATGGCTCGAACAACTTTGAGACGCCTGGCCGCTCGCCACGTGAAACGGAAAGGACGAGCCACGCCCAGCCGATCGTGAGCGGTGCAATCAACAAAGTGAGAAGAAGCGACAAGAACGTAAGTCCCGTGTCAGCCGCTGTCGGTATCGCCTCTGGGTCTACAGGGACAGGCGGCGCGAACGATTGTGGAATCCCGTTCAAGACGACGAATAAAATTAATAGCCCGGCCATCAGCCAACGCTTTCCGGTTAACATTTTTTGGGCATGTTGTTTTAACTGTGCAGTCATTTTTCATCATCCTTTTTGTGAGGTCTTTCAAAAGTGTACGTCATCGCGTCCAGAAAAGTTTCAAAAAACCACGAAAAAAGGGAAAAGGTTTTTTTCCCTCCCCCTCAATACATCACATTGCCCATGAAAAACTGTGACATCGATAAAATAAATAAGAGCACACCTGTGGCCACTGCCACCAACGAAATGATTTTAAATAGACGGCTTCTCAGAAACGCCTGACGATATTCAAAGCGGCGGATCAGCAATACGTGGACAACCTCATAGAGAAGGACTGCGGCCGTGAAGTAAAACGTCATGATACTCCCTAACCCGAAGAACAGCATCGCAAGTAAGCCCAGACCGAGATTGTGAATTCGGTTGTGGACGTCATCGCGGTCACCGACGGTCGCCGTTTGTACGTGTTGCATACTTCTACCTCACTTCCAAAACCCGAACAGAAACAATTGCTATAAATATAAGTTATCACAATTTTCCCAC
Source organism: Exiguobacterium sp. s21 (assembly GCF_018617975.1). Classification (NCBI taxonomy): domain Bacteria; kingdom Bacillati; phylum Bacillota; class Bacilli; order Caryophanales; genus Exiguobacterium; species Exiguobacterium sp. s21. The sequence continues at coordinate 18,749 of NZ_JACSLF010000001.1, forward strand.
CCCTAAACCTGTCACACCGTCTTTTCACCTAAAAGAAATATTTGGAAAATAAATGTAACAAAAAAGCGCTGATGTCATCAGCGCGTCATATGCCGGTCGAAGGTTCAGCTTCTTCCGACTTATTGAATTTGCGTTTCAGTTTGAGCGGTTGTTTCGTGCCGCCGAAGACCGGACCGTCTTCCGCCTCATCGATTTCCGTCTCTTTCTTGAGCACGAAGAACGGGCACCCAAAGTTACAGTATTCATACACGTAATCCATCACATGGTCGATCCGGTTATCATATGTCGCGAATTTGGATTTTGTCTCATAAAATCCTTTCAACCGAAGTTGTCCGTGACCCCAGTCCCCGACGATATAATCATACTTATCGAGCACGTCGCTATAGCGTGCGATGAATGCCTCCTCGTCAAAACCGTCCCGTTTTTCTTCGATGACGGTATAGCCGTGGCGATTCACTCTAATCATGTTTCACACCTCCACTCTCCTATCATATCATGCCGACCGGCCCCGCCCCTATCCTTTTCGGATGACATTATGGCGTGTCACAATCGTTTCCCGCAACACATCACGGAGCAGTTCTGGCATGAAGTAACGCTTCGTCTGGTCGGCCAAGTAAGGAAGGAGCGGACCGAACGTGAACATGTCGACCGTGGCGACGCGATACATCTCATCGAGCTCGACTTCCTGACCGTGGACGTAATAGCGACCATGCCTCAACTCGAGACCGTGGACAATCGGGGCACCAAGCACCGTTCCGCGAAATCCGAGGCCACGGACATGCATCGTCGTGAACGCTTCTTCTTGGACATCGTTTAAAAAACGAATCAGCGTGGCTCCGTCCAGCGAGAGCAGACAAGGATTGATCGGATGCGGACAGATGCGGTGAAGCATATTGAGCGTGACGTGCCCCGGCAATAACCCTTCCAATAGGACGCCTGCCGGGATCACGCTCACTTCAGCGTCACACCAGTCCGCCAGCCCGCCTGCCAACAGTTCACCGAGGGCAGATGGGCCGAACCAGTCGCTCGGATAACCCGGCGTGTCAGCGATGGTCACGTCGAGCAGCCGCTCGGCTTGGCTGTATTCTTCTTGTAAGGTCGAAACCGTCGCTTCATCTGTCTCTCGTTCCGTCAAGTCATGCAAACTGGCCCGCTTCTCGATGATTCGGTTCCCATCGAGGGTGAGTTCCACTTCCCCGACGTATCGCCCGTATTTGCCGGCCTGGGCGATCAGGACGCCGTTCGTGACGACCCCGTCATCGAGCACGTGATGGGTATGGGCCCCGAGGATGACATCGATTTCCGGAAATGCTTCGGCGAGCCGCTCATCGGCGTAAAAACCGAGGTGGCTGAGGGCGATGACGATATCACAGTCTCGGAGTGTTTCAAGCGCACGTTTCGTCGCCGCGTGCGGGGCTTCGATGGCCCAACCGAGTTCCGGATAAAGTTCTTCATACGGTGCCGTCACGCCGAACAGCCCGATGCGGAGTCCGTCTCGTTCGACGACGAGCGTCTCCGTCGCCCAATCGGGTCTCGTGCCATCCGCCTGATAGACGTTCGCGAGCAACACCGGGAACTCCGCTTCTTCGTATAGATGGGCGAGCCAGTCATGCGGGAACGTGATGCCTTCGTTGTTCCCAATCGTGACCGCCGTCGGTTGGACGCGATTGAGCAGGCGGACGTTCACTTGTCCTCGCGTCACTTCCGTCGCCGGATGGGTCCGATCGGCATGGTCGCCGAGATCGAAGACGAGCGTCTCTTCTGTCCGGTGCTCGTTCAAAAACGAGACGAGACGCGGCCAGTTATGAAATTTCGAATGTAAGTCATTGTAATGATACATCGTGATCGTTCTCAAGACGATTCCCCTTCCTAGAACAGGCTGATTTGGCTCGGGGCGAGCTCATATTCGGCACCGAGGATCTCGATCAACCGTTTGGCGTTCGGTACCGCGTCTCCGGCCGAGTTGTTGTTAAAGTAGACGTATACCGACTTCGCCGTTGCGTCGACTTGTTTGAGCGCCGCCGCGAGCTCTTGCAGTTCGTCTTCACTGTAGCGATACAGACAACGCACATGACGCCACTCTTGGCTCGTCATTCCTGGTTTTCTAAGCCAGCCAGCCGTGTTGCGCCCGTGTAAGCGAACGACGGCCACTTCCGGATTGGTCACGACCGGCACGAACGGGATGCTGCTCTCTTTCGTCTGCGGCTCATCACAGATCGTGTTGATGAACCGAAGTTCCGTCAAGAAAGCGAGCGTCCGCTCCCGGAACGCCTCGGAGAACCAAGTCGGGTTTCGGAACTCGATCGCGATGTCATAGTCCTTCAACTCGTCGCGAATCGTCCGCAAATAATCGAGATGCGGCTTTGAGACGTCAAACCACGGCGGCAGCTGGACGAGCACGGCCCGGAGTTTTCCGGCCTGCTTCAACGGTTCGACCGAGGTCCGGTACCGTTCGAACAGTTCGGCGAGCGGTAATTTCGGTTCGCGGTCATGTCCGCTCATTTCCCTGGAAACTTTGACGACGAACTGGAACGTTTCCGGTGTCTCCTGGTTCCACTTCTCATAGTTCTTCACAGGTTGAATCGCATAAAACGAGGAATCGATCTCGACAGTCGGAAAATGCCCCGCGTAGGTCGACAGTTTATGTTTACGTTCTTCCGGGTTCGTATAGAGCAAATCGTGGTCGCCCCATCCCGTCACACCGACATAAATCATCATGTTCCCTCCTTACATCATTGTTCGAACGTGGCCGTCGCTTTCCGCTTCGACCAGTTCAACGTTCCGGCGAACGTCACGAGCAACAGGACGAGTCCCATCACGAACGGATAGCGCATATCGATATCAAACGCAATCCCGGCGAGCGTCGGCCCGACGATATTGCCGATGCTCATATAGGCGTTGTTCATCCCCATCGCAAACCCTTGTTCCTTATCGGCCATTTTCGACACGAGCGTATTCAACACCGGTCGTAAAATCGACGTCGACAAGAAGATAATCAACGTGACGGCGAAGAAAATCGTGTAAGACCCGGCGAACAGCGAGAACAAGAAGCCGAGCGCGGCGAGCATGATGAAGATAAGCACGACTTTGATCTCACCGAGCAATGAAACGAGACGGTCGACGGCGAACAGCTGCACGATAACACTGACGATGCCTGTCCCGGTGATCATGACCGCGATTTGTTGCGGTGTCGCGCTGAACGTCTCACTGACGAACAAGCCGAGGACAGATTCATACGCCATCAAACCGAACGCCATGACCAAATTGATGACGAGCACGAAGAAATACGGCTTCCGTGTCGACGACACGAGTTGGCGCGGCAACGACTCGCTCTCGCTCGTTTGAACGTATGGTTCTCGATCCGGTTCCTTCAATAGAATGATCGACGAGATGACGGCGACGAACGAGACAATCGCTGACAAGAGAAGCGGCGCCTTCAAACCGAACTCAGCGAAGAAGCCACCGATCCCCGGTCCAATAACGATCCCGAGCGACATTGCCGCGGAAATATAGCTGTTCCCTTTCGCCCGTTGCTTGAGCGTGGTGATGTCGGCCACGTAGGCGAAAATCGCCGGAATCAATAGCGCGGCCCCGACGCCGCCGATCGCCCGTGAAATCAAGAGGACGCTCAGGTTGTCAGATAAGTAAAAGACGCCCATCGAGACGGTAAAACCGATCAGACCTAAAATAATCATCAGACGGCGCCCGTAAACATCCGCCCATTTCCCGGCAATCGGCGACATGAGCAACTGGGCCCCTGCGAAGACTGAGATCATGAGACCGGCAGCAGTGCCGCCTTCTCCGATCATCTTCAAATAATCAGGAATGATCGGAATGATGATCCCGAATCCTGCTACAGCGATGAACATGTTCAACATGAGAATCGCCAATTGTTTCTTTTGTTTAGTCGTCAATATATGTCACTTCCTTTTCATCCTTTCATTTTACTTGTTGATGAATGGAATGAGCAAACGATAAGACGGCAAAACACCCATCCTTGACCAGAGGATGGGTGTTCGTTCACTTGCTTATGAGATGCGTGATTGAGCGAGTAATTGATTGGAACGTTGTTTCGGTAAGAAAAGCGTAATCACATACACGATCAACGTTGGAACCGCCCAGGCGAGCCCGATCTCGGCCATCGGCAAGTTCGTGATCCATTCGGTTGCAGCAGACGGCGCCAAACCGTGTGTCGTCTCAAAGAGCGAGAGCACGAGGGCCGTATACACTGTCGCCTTCATGGCGACGTGAGGGTTGCGTTGAATCCGTTCCGTGATCGACACGAGAACGAGTGCGATCATGACCGGATACAAGAGCGTGAGAAGCGGTACCGCGATTTGAATCAACGTACCGATTCCGACGAGTGAGATGAGATAGCCGAACAACGTCGTCGCGATAACGACCTGATAATACTTGAGTGATTCGAACGTGTTGCTGATGAAGCGTGAGAACTCAGTGATGAGCCCGACCGCTGTCGTCAAACAAGCGAGGAAGACTGCTGCCCCAAGTGCGAGCATTCCGACTTGTCCGAATGAAGAACCGGCGAACGCTTGAAGCAAGCTTGCGCCATCTGTCGTCCCCGTTTGACCCGTCATATTCGCTCCGATCGATCCGAGCGAGATATAGACGAGCATCAAACATGTGACGGCAAGTAAGCCTGACGAGCGGAGAAGCGAAGACGCTTCTTTTTGGTCTGTCATACCGTTCGCTTTGAGCGTAACGAGCACGATGGCCCCGAAGACGAGTGCGCCGAAGACGTCCATCGTCAAGTAACCTTGTTTGAAACCTTCCCCGAGCGCACCCATCCATGTCTCATATCCTTCTGCTGGTGCGACCGGCTTCCCGAGTGGAGCCACGAGGTTCGTGATTCCGATTGCCGCAAGCAAGAGCAAGAGGATTGGTGTGATGATGCGTCCGATGATTTCAATCAATTTTTGAGCGCGTAACGTCAAGAAGAACGTTAATCCGAAGAAGACAGTTGAACTGATTGCGAGCGTGAGCGTAGATGGCGCACCGAGGAACGGTACGACTCCCATCTCATACGTGACGGCTGCCGTCCGAGGAATCCCGAAGAACGGCCCGATTGCCACGTACATTAATCCCGTCAAGACGAGAGCAAGACGCTTCGGAATATACCGAGCGATTTGGTCAGACCCACCGCCGACCCGCGCGACTGCGAAGAGCGCGAGTAATGGTAGCCCGACGCCGGTAATGACGAAACCGACTAGGGCTGGGACGAGGTTCTGTCCTGCCATCGCACCTAACATCGGTGGGAACAGCAAGTTCCCGGCCCCGAAGAATAATGCGAAAATCGTGAACGCTAACGGGAATAATGTCGATTTTTTCATACAACTACCTCCACATACATGTAATACCTTCCGTGTTACCCAATGAATCAAATGACTAAATTTTCTGACAATAAAGCGCTTGGTCTATTTCATTATACACACTTTCATTTTTTTGACCACCCTATCCTTAAAAATGAAGTTTATTTTTTTGAAATGTGGATTTTTCATATGGAACTGTTCCCTCATTTTACAAATTATCGGCGAGTAAATGAGGAAGGATTGCTCTTTATGAGAGAAATGGTCAATAACGGATATCGAATTTCCGGAAGGATTCGATCGTCGCCTCTTCGGCTTCGATGCGTTCGACCCCGACAAAACGATTGCCGTCATATAAAGCACGTTTATAAGATTCGAGTCTCTCCGCGTCTCCTTCGATTTGAAGTTCGACCGTCCCGTCATTCAAGTTCCGAACCCAACCCGTGATGCCGTATTCAAGCGCTGTCGCTTGAGCGAAGTAGCGGAAACCGACCCCTTGGACACGACCCGATACGATGAGATGTTGTGCTTGTTTCATGCATGTATTCCTCCTTGTATGTGAAATAACAGGTTTAATGACGCTATAGTTAGGAAATAATATTTAAGTAAAATAATGGATAGGAGTGGTGATGTGGAACAACTTGTGAATATGGTGACGACGTTTTCGGATTGGCTATGGGGAGTGCCAATCATCTCATTACTTGTCTTGTCTGGACTTTATTTGACGATTCGTTTAGGGTTCTTCCAATTCCGATACCCGCTATACATATTGCAACAAACGTTAGGCAGTGTCTTTAAAAAACCAAAAGGCGAAGGCGACATCAGTCCTCGCCAAGCACTCACGTCGGCCTTGTCGTCGACGATCGGTGCTGCCAATATCATCGGGGTACCGGCTGCCATCATGTTCGGTGGTCCCGGTGCCATCTTCTGGATGTGGGTCATCGCCGTCGTCGGGATGGCCATCAAGTTCTCGGAGAGCGTCCTCGCTGTCCGTTACCGCGAGAAAAACGAGGCCGGGGAATTTGTCGGCGGTCCCGTCTACTATATGGCCAAAGGCTTGAAGTTGAAATGGCTCGCTTCTTGGTTCGCCTTCGCCCTCATGATTGAACTCATCCCGAGTATCATGGTCCAAGGGAACGCCGTCAGTTCGGCCGTCCGCGAGACGTTCGACGGCAATACGCTCGTGACCGGACTCATCGTCGCGGGCCTCGTCGCGCTCGTCGTCTTCGGCGGCGTGAAGCGGATCGCCAAAGTGACGGAGGTCATCGTCCCGGCGATGGCGCTCGTCTATGTCGGTGCCGGGTTCATCATTGTCTTGATGAACTTCTCGCAAATCCCGGAAGTACTCGGGCTCATCTTCTCGTACGCATTCCAACCGATGGCTGCCCTTGGCGGTTTCGCCGGTGCCGCGATTGCCGAGACGATTCGTTGGGGCTTCGCCCGCGGTCTGTATTCGAACGAGGCTGGACTCGGGACGGCACCGATCGCCCACGCGGCCGCCCAAACGGATCATCCGGTCCGGCAAGGTTTTTGGGCCGTGATCGGGATCGTCATCGATACGCTCATCATCTGTAGCACGACGGCGTTCGTTGTCTTGTCGTCCGGTGTATGGACACGGGCCGATGCGATGAACGATCCAGCCGCCCTGACAACAATCGCGTTCCAACAGTACTTCGGTTACACGGGTAGCCTGCTCGTCACAATCTCGCTCATCTTCTTCGTCTTGTCGACGATTATCGTCATCATCTTCTACGGGTCGCGCCAAGCCGAGTACTTGTTCGGGTTGAAGGCCGGATTCTTGATGAAAGTCGTCTATATCGCCTCAATCGTCATCGGTGCGATCGGCGGCGCCCAAATGATTTGGAACTTCCTCGACTTCATGCTCGCGATGATCCTCATCCCGAACATGATTGCCGTCTTGATGTTGAGCGGTGAAGTGAAGCGCTTGACGACCGAGTTCTTCACGTCCGAGAAATATTATAAGAAAGACGTCGCCGAGAAGAAGGCGTCGTAACGACAAACCCGGCTGCAATCGCAGCCGGGCCTTTTTTTATGAACTCGATTCAATCTTGTCGATTGCTTGACGAATCCGTCCGACCGAGGCGTCGAACTGTTGTTGTTCCTCGTCCGTCAGTTCGATTCCGACGATTTGGCGGATACCGGTCCGATCGATCAAGGCCGGTACGCCGATATGGAGGCCAGAGGCACCGTATTCTCCGTCGAGATGAGCACCGATCGTCACGACGGAGTTCTCATTCCGGACGATAGCGCGGACGATTCGGAGGAGCCCGAGCCCAATCGCGTAGTACGCCGCGCTCTTATATTCGATAATTTGATTCGCCGCATCGCGGACCCCTTGATAGATGGCGTCCAAATCTTCTTGGCGGTACGATTCATTCTCCTCAAGTAACTGTTTTATCGACTTCCCGTAAATGCGGGCATTGTCCCAGGCGACGAATCCCCCGGCGCCATGCTCGCCCATGTAATAGACGTGGCAGTTCCGTGATGACAAGTCGAAGTACTCACCGACTTTATAACGAAGACGGGCCGTGTCAAGCACCGTACCTGAACCGATGACGCGGTGCTTTGGCAAACCTGACGCCTCAAAGGCGACGTGCGCCATGACGTTGACCGGGTTCGTGGCGACGACGATGATGCCATCGAACCCGCTCGCCATGATTTGTTTCGTGACGTCACGGACGACGACCGCGTTTTGTTCGGCCAGGTCCATCTGGGTCTGACCGAGCTTTTGAGCGGCACCGGCCGTGATGACGACGATATCGGCGTCACGGCAGTCCGAGTAGTCCCCTGCCCAAATGCGGACCGGGCTCGGCGCGAACGAGATGCCGTGGTTGAGGTCCATTGCCTCCCCTTCGGCCTTGGCGTGGTTCGAGTCGATCAAGACGAGCTCTTCACAGAGCGCCGCCATCGACAGTTGATAGGCGAAACTGATACCGACCCAGCCGGCGCCGACGACGGCGATGCGGGTGATGTCTTTTGGATCAATCGTTTCCATTCAATCATTCCTCCCTAAAAGCAGTCTCTCTCTTAGCATACCCGACTCGCATTCGTTTCACGACAAAAAAAGCGAACTCCCTTGCGGTGAGTTCGCTAATTAAAGATTATCCGATCGATCCTTCCATCTCGAACTTGATGAGACGGTTCATTTCGACGGCATATTCCATTGGCAATTCTTTCGTGAACGGCTCGATGAAGCCCATGACGATCATTTCCGTCGCTTCTTCTTCCGAGATTCCGCGGCTCATGAGGTAGAAGAGTTGCTCTTCTGACACTTTAGAGACTTTCGCTTCGTGCTCGAGTGAGACTTGGTCGTTCAAGATCTCGTTGTACGGGATCGTGTCCGACGTCGACTCGTTGTCCATGATGAGCGTGTCACATTCGATATTCGAACGTGCGCCTTTCGCTTTACGGCCGAAGTGGACGATACCGCGATACGAGACTTTTCCGCCTTGTTTCGAAATCGACTTCGAGACGATTGACGACGACGTGTTCGGTGCGAGGTGAATCATTTTCGCGCCCGCGTCTTGGTGCTGCCCTTTACCGCCGAGAGCGATCGAGAGCGTCATTCCGCGTGAGCCTTCACCTTTCAAGATGACGGCCGGGTATTTCATCGTGAGTTTCGAACCGATGTTACCATCGATCCACTCCATCGATCCACCCGCTTCACAGATGGCACGCTTCGTGACCAAATTGTAGACGTTGTTCGCCCAGTTCTGGATCGTCGTGTAACGGCAGTATGCGTCTTTGTTGACGAAAATCTCAACGACCGCCGAGTGGAGTGAGTTCGTCGTGTAGACCGGTGCTGTACATCCTTCGACGTAATGGACAGATGCGCCCTCGTCGACGATGATGAGCGTCCGCTCGAACTGACCCATGTTCTCCGAGTTGATCCGGAAGTAAGCTTGGAGCGGTTGCTCGAGCTTCACGCCTTTTGGTACGTAGATGAATGAGCCACCTGACCATACAGCCGAGTTGAGTGCCGCGAACTTGTTGTCCGTCGGCGGAATCAATTTCCCGAAATACTCACGGAAGATGGCTTCATCTTCTTTGAGCGCCGTGTCTGTATCTTTGAAGATGACACCTTTTGATTCGAAATCTTCCTGCATACTGTGGTAAACGACTTCTGACTCGTACTGAGCCGAAACGCCTGCCAAGTATTTTTGCTCCGCTTCTGGGATTCCGAGTTTGTCAAACGTACGTTTGATTTCTTCTGGAACCTCGTCCCACGAGTTCTCTGTCTTCTCAGACGGTTTGACATAGTATGTGATCTCATCGAAATCAAGTGCCGTGAGATCGCCGCCCCATGTCGGCATCGGCATTTTGCGGAACTGCTCAAGTGATTTCAAACGGAACTCGAGCATCCATGCCGGTTCTTCTTTCATGTGCGAGATCGTCTCTACGATTTCGTTCGTCAAGCCGCGGCCTGAACGGAAAATCGAGATGTCTCGGTCATGGAAGCCATATTTATAATCGCCAATGTCAGGCATGTTTTTCGCCATATCGGTCTCCTCCTTCTGCTTACGCTTCCTCGTCGACTCCCTTTTCAAGAGCTTTCCACGCGAGCGTGGCGCACTTGATGCGAGCCGGGAACTTTGAGACGCCAGACAACGCTTCGATGTCGCCTAGGTCGAACGTGTCTGTATCGTAGTCTTTCCCTTGGACCATCTCCGAGAAGATGTTCGCCAATTGGAGTGCCTCGTCTACAGACTTGCCCTTCACGATTTGAGTCATCATCGATGCCGAGGCGAGACTGATTGAGCAGCCTTCCCCTTCGAACTTGGCATCTTTCACGATTCCGTCCTCGACTTGGAGTTGGAGTCGGAGTGAATCCCCGCACGTCGGGTTGTTCAAGTCGACCGTCACGCCATCTTCGATGACGCCACGGTTTCTTGGGTTTTTATAGTGATCCATGATGACCTGTCGGTACAACATGTCGAGATTGTTAAAACTCATAATTGAAATACTCCTTCGTTTGACGTAGCCCTTCGATGAAGCGGTCGACTTCTTCTTTCGTATTGTACAAGTAGAAGCTCGCTCGGGCTGTCGATGATTGCTTCAGGAGACGCATGAGCGGCTGGGCACAATGGTGGCCGGCCCGGACTGCGATGCCTTGCATATCCAATACGGTCGCAAGGTCGTGGGCGTGCACGTCACCTAAGTTGAACGTGACGAGTCCGACACGTTCCTCTGGCCCGTAAATCTCAATGCCTTTAATCGTCCGCATCTGTTCGATGGCGTACGTCGCGAGCGCCCGTTCGTGGGCTTCGACGTTCTCGAGACCGAGGTCTTCTAAAAAGTCGATGGCCGCTGCCAAACCGACGGCGCCGGCGATAATCGGCGTCCCCGCTTCGAACCGGTACGGGATGTCTTTCCATGTCGACTCATACAAGTCGACGTAATCGATCATCTCGCCACCGAATTCGACCGGTTCCATGTGTTTGAGCAACTGCTTCTTCCCGTATAAGACGCCGATTCCGGTCGGACCGAGCATCTTATGGCCTGAGAAGGCGAGGAAGTCGCAATCGAGTGCTTGCACGTCAAGTTTCCGGTGCGGTGCGCTTTGCGCCGCATCGACGACCATGACCGCGCCTTTTTCGTGGGCGAGCTTCGCCACGTCGGCGATCGGGTTAATCGTGCCGAGCACGTTCGAGACGTGACTCATGGCGACGATTTTCGTCCGGTCCGACAAGACGGCACGGACCGCGTCGAGCGTGACCCGACCGTCCGGCGTCAATTCGACGTAACGGAGCGTAGCCCCTTTACGCTTGGCGAGCTGTTGCCACGGAATCAAGTTCGCGTGGTGCTCCATCGGCGTGAGGACGATCTCGTCCCCTGCTCCGACGTTTGCATCCCCGTAGCTTGATGCGACGAGGTTAATCGCCGTCGTCGTCCCGCGTGTGAAGATAATCTCTTCTGGGACGGCGGCGTTGATGAATGAACGGACGCGCTCCCGCGCCCCTTCATACGCATCCGTCGCGTGCGTTCCGAGCGTATGGACGCCCCGGTGCACGTTCGAGTGGATGCGGCGATAGTAATCCTCGATCGCCTCGATGACAGCAAGCGGCTTTTGGGAGCTCGCCGCGCTGTCGAGATAGACGAGCGGATGGCCGTTGATTTCCTGATCTAAAATCGGGAACTGTTTACGAATCGAGGCATCGATCATCTTAACGTACTTTCCCTTCGATGACTTCACGGAGACGGTCTTTGACCGACTCGATCGCGAGTTGCTCGACGACCGGGTTCAAGAATCCGTGAATGATCAAGCGCTCAGCTTCTTTGCGTGACAGACCGCGGCTCATCAAGTAGTAGAGCTGCACGTCGTCGACGCGTCCGACCGAAGCGGCGTGACCTGCCATGACGTCGTCCTCATCGATGAGGAGAATCGGGTTGGCGTCGCCACGTGCCTTTTCAGACAACATGAGGACACGTTCCGTTTGAACGCCGTTCGATTTCGAAGCGCCATGGTGAATCATCGATGTTCCGCTGAAGATGGCCGTGGCCGAATCTTTTTGGACACCGTGAATCAAGATGAACCCTTCTGAAGACTTCCCGAAATGGTCCGTCCGGATGTTGAAGTTTTGTTTCTGTGCGCCACGACCGATCGTGACGGCTTTCGTGTCTGAGAACGTGTTGTCTCCGACGAGGTGCGTCTTCGTCTCGACGACCGAGTTGCCATCGTTCATGTGACCGAGCGCCCATTCGAGGCGTGCGTTCTCATAGACGACACCGCGGCGGTTCATGAACGAGAGGGCCGATTCAGCGAGCTGATCGACACCACCGAAGACGACTTTCGCGTTCGCACCAGCGAATACTTCCGTCACGGCGTTGACCGTATGCGGCTCGTTCGTGTTCGAGAGGAAGCTCTCGATATACGTCAATTCACTGCCTTCGTCTGCGACGATGATCGTGTGATGATAGAGCGCGCCGTTCGCTTGTTCCATCGTGAAGATGGCTTGAAGCGGATCTTTCAACTGGACGTTCTTCGGTACGTATAAGAACGCACCGCCGTTCATGAGGGCAGCGTTCAACGCAGACAAACGTTCTTCGTCCACGCGGACACCTTCTGTCATGAAGTATTTCTCGACGAGGTCCGGATGTTGCTCCATCGCTTCGTTGATGCCCATGAAGAGGACACCTTCTGGCGTCGCAAGTTCGTTGTAGACGACATGACCGTTGCGTTCAACGAGCACGTTTGTACGATGGTCTCCAAGAAGTGCTTCGATTTCAGGCGTCAAGCCGTCGTGCTTCGTAAGCTCGACGTCTCCAGAGACGAAGTCCCATTTATCAATCTTGATCTTTTCAACTTTTGGCAAGGCGAGTGTCGGCGCAAGTTCTGCTGCTTCTTTGCGACGGTTGACCATCCATGAAGGTCCACCGAGCGCCTCTGCACGTGCCGCTACTGCTTGTGCATCCAATTCAAATTGTACGGTCATCGTACAGCCTCCTTACGCTTCTGTGTCTACTGTCATTCCAAGATCTTGCTTCACCCAGTCGTAACCTTCTGCTTCGAGTCGTTGTGCAAGCTCTTTGCCACCTGACATGACGATTTTCCCGTCCATCATGATGTGAACAAAGTCTGGCTCGATATAGTTGAGGAGACGCTGATAGTGCGTGATGATCAAGCAGCCGAACTCTTCTGAACGCATTTCGTTGACGCCTTTGGCGACGACTTTGAGCGCATCGATGTCAAGACCTGAGTCGATCTCATCGAGGATCGCGATGTTCGGTTTGATCATCATCATTTGAAGAATCTCGTTACGTTTTTTCTCTCCGCCTGAGAAGCCTTCGTTTAAATAGCGGTGTGCCATTTCTGAAGGAATTTCGAGGACATCCATCTTCGCATCAAGTTCACGGATGAACTTCATGAGCGAGATTTCTTGGCCTTCTTCACGGCGCGAGTTGATTGCTGAACGCAAGAAATCGGCATTCGTGACACCACTGATTTCAGCAGGATACTGCATCGCGAGGAACATTCCGGCTTGCGCGCGCTCGTCGACTTCCATGTCGAGTACGTCTTCGCCGTTCAAATCAACGCTTCCACCTGTGACTTCATACAATGGATGACCCATAAGTGCCGATGCGAGTGTAGATTTACCCGTCCCGTTAGGACCCATGATGGCGTGAATTTCGCCACCTTTAATTTCAAGATTCAGACCTTTGACGATCTCTTTTCCTTCGATTGAGACGCGGAGGTCATCAATTTTCATGTGTGGTACGTTAGACATTCGGATACCCCTTCCGTTTTCTCGCCATTGTTGGCGTAGATTAGATATATTCTAATCTTAATCTAGGCAATTTTTTATTTCAAGCGACTCACCTTATTATTCATTCTCAATAAAACTTAAATGTTGAGAATGAGAATATCGGGAAATCAAGACATTATCCAACTTTTTCCTCAGCTAACGCCAAAACGATTTTCCGTTCTTTCAAGGCGCCGGCGAAGAAGAAGGCGCCGCATGCCGTCAATACGGCCAAGCTTCCAAACACTGGTAGCGCCGCATTGTCGAATCCATCAAGCAATACTCCCCCGATGACGGGACCAATCGTCTGACCGAGCGCCGTCAACCCCATCGCCCCAAAATACGTCCCACGCAGATGGGCCGGTGCGAGCTCATCGGTCAACACGTCCGTCATCGTGAACATGAGGACCTCGCCGACCGTGAAGATGACCATCGCGACGAATAAGATCCACGTCTCGGTCGCCAAGCCGATGAGGAGGAGCCCTGTCGACAACGTACCGACACCGAAGAAGAGCGACTTGATTGGCGAGACACGAATCCCAAACCGCATAATCGGATACTGGACGACGAGCACGGTGATCGCGTTAACCGTCAATAGATACGCGAACAGGCGGGAGCTGTTATCGAATCCGTCATGGAACGCGATGAACTGCGGCAACGTCGCATTGAACTGACTATAGCCGATGATGGCAAAGATCATCCCGATGATGACAAAGCGGAACGTCTTATCTTGTTGTAACACACGGAACGTCTCCGTCAAGCGTGGTCGGACTTTGACGCCATCGCCTTCTTCGAACGGATACTTCCGGAATAGCGTCGAAATGACGAGTCCATATAGTACATACACGCCCGTCACGACGAAGAAAGCGCTCTTCGCACCGGTGAGCGATAAGACGACCGCGAGTAAAGGACCAATCGCCGCCGCAATATTGATTAAAAAATAGCGGACGTTATAGACGATGACGCGCTGATCCGGCTGCGTCGTGTCGCTGATGAGCGCGCGGGACGCCGGCTCGAGGAACGACCGCGACACACCCATGAGTACCGAGAACATATAAAACCAAAACAATTCCGTCACGAGTGCGAAGCCCGTGAATGTCAAGGCGTTCAAGACGATACCGATTAGCATCAACTGTTTGCGCCCGTAACGGTCAGACAGCGTCCCCCCGAAAAAGCTCATGAACAACCCCGATAGCGCCGAGATGGCGAACACCGTCCCGATCACGCTCGCCGAGAAACCGAGCGTCGCCAAATATATCGCAAAAAATGGCATAACAAAAAATGTCGACAGCCGGGCAAAAAACGTACCGAACAAGACGCCCAGCGTCAGCGGATGAATCTGTCGTATGTTCATCCGAATCCCCCCTTTTTCTACATATATGTAGTGTACTTCTATTGGTGAACCAAAACCACTGCAAACAAAAAAGGCCCGGGATCACCCGGGCCTGGACGAGATTATTGTTTGACCGGTACGACTGCACCTTTGTACTCATCCAAGATCCACTGTTGTGTCTCTTCTGACGTGAGGACTTCGAGGAGTGCCTTGACGCGCTCGTCATCTTCGTCGCCTTCACGTGTGACGATCAAGTTGACGTAAGGTGAATCTTCGCCTTCGAGAGCGATCGCGTCTTCGAGCGGGTTGAGGCCGGCATCGATCGCGTAGTTCGTGTTGATGAGGACCGCGTCCCCTTCACCGTTGTTGAACGCTTGCGGGAGAAGTGCCGCTTCGACGTCTGTCTTGAATTTCAAGTTTTTCGGGTTGTCGACGATGTCTGACACCGTCGCGTCTACTGTTTTGCCTTCCGCGAGCGTGAGCAAGCCTTCTGATTGGAGCATCGTGAGGATTCGTCCGTGGTCAGCGACCGACGAGCTCATGATGATTTCCGCGCCGTCTGGAAGCTCATCGAGTGATGCGTAGTCTTGCGAGTACACACCGATTGGCTCGATGTGGACGCCGCCGGCTGAAGCGAATTTGTAGTCTTTGTTTTCAGCCATTTGCGACTCGAGGTACGGTTGATGTTGGAAGTAGTTCGCGTCCAACTCTCCGTCTGCGAGCGTCTTGTTCGGGAGGACGTAGTCTTGGAACTTCTTGATTTCGAGCGTATAGCCCTTCTCTTCGTATTCGTCTTGGACATGCTCTAAAATCTCAGCGTGCGGGACGTTTGACGCGCCGACGACGAGCGTCTTGTCATCGCCCGAACCTGATTCTGAATCCCCGCCGCCGCAAGCCGCGAGAATCGTGAGTGCTGAAGCTGCCGTTAAACCGAGTACTGTTTTCCATGATTTCATTATAAAACCCCTCCAAATTTTCTATTTGATTAAGCGGAACGCTTATCGATTACAGATACGAGTCGATCGCCGATGAACTGGATGACGAAGACGATGACCAAGATTAAGACGGTCGCGACGAACGTGACGTCACTTTGTGAACGTTGGAACCCTTCGAGGAACGCCAAGTTCCCGAGTCCCCCGCCGCCGACGACCCCTGCCATCGCCGTGTAACCGACGATTGCGACGATCGTGACCGTGATGCCTGACACGATGGCCGGCAACGCTTCAGGGAACAATACTTTATAGACGATCTGCCATTTTGTCGCGCCCATCGATTCAGCCGCCTCGATGACACCGCGGTCGACTTCGCGAAGCGCGAGCTCGACCATCCGCGCATAGAACGGGGCCGCACCGATGATGAGTGCCGGCAGTGCTGCCGTCGACCCTAGCATCGTCCCGACGACGAGTAACGTGAACGGGATGAGCAAGATAATCAAAATGATGAACGGGATCGACCGGAAGATGTTGACGACCGCGCTGATGACCGTGTAAATCGGACGATTCTTCATCATGAGCGGCTCGTTCGTGACGTATAAGAGCATCCCGAGGGCGAGACCGATGACGAACGTTGCGGCTCCGGCGACGAGCGTCATATAGAGCGTCTCCCACGTCTGTTCTAACATGACTTGCCAATCTACATTAGGAAACATCGCTTTCTACCTCCACTTCCACTGCCTGCGATCGGATTGAGGCGATGGCCCGCTCGACTTCAGCCGGCTCTCCGATCAATTGGATGAATAATGTCCCGAGGGCACCGACTTGTGACTGCGTCACGTTGCCGCCGATGATGTTGAAGCCGATGTCATGTTGCTTCAACACTTCCGACAGAATCGGTTGTTCGGCCGTCTCGTTCAAGAATTTGAGCTTGACGATTTGACCGCTCGGATAACGGGCTTTCAAGTGCTCGAACGTGAGCGACATGTCATCGACCGCGCCGATCTGTTTGACGAATTCTTTCGTGATCGGCTGTTCCGGATGTTGGAACACGTCGGCGACTTGTCCGGTCTCGACAACCTTCCCGGCCTCCATGACGGCGACGCGGTGACAAATCTTTTGGATGACGTGCATCTCATGCGTGATGAGGACGATCGTCAATCCGAGCTTCTTGTTGATGCTGACGAGCAGTTCGAGAATCGAATCCGTCGTCTTCGGGTCGAGGGCGCTCGTCGCTTCATCGCAGAGGAGCACTTCTGGATTCGTAGCGAGCGCACGGGCAATCCCAACTCGCTGCTTTTGGCCGCCCGATAGTTGTGACGGATAGCTGTCTTCTCGTCCGGCGAGGCCGACGAGTTCGACGAGTTCTTGGACGCGGCGTTTGCGCTCGCTCGCCGGTACCCCGATGAGCTCGAGCGGGAAGCTGATATTCTCAGCAACTGTGCGCGACCATAACAAGTTGAAGTGTTGGAACACCATCGAGACGTTTTTACGTACCCCGCGTAGTTCCTTCGGTGTGAGTTTTGTCAGCTCGCTGCCAGCGACAACGATTTCACCGGTTGACGGTGACTCGAGTCGATTGAGCAGACGGATGAGCGTCGACTTCCCTGCCCCCGAATATCCGATTATCCCAAAAATTTCGCCGCGATCGATTGTAAGCGACACATCATCGACCGCCTGGACCCGACCGTTCTTCGTGTCGAACCATTTGGCTACATTGCGTAATTGAATCAATCCATTTCCCTCCTGACAACAAAAAAGTACGCACGTTTGAGCAAACGTGCGTACTTTATCGTACGGACAACGATTGCTCTCATCTTCCAAGGTAAATACCTTGCTGGAATTAGCACCATTTCGGATTGCTCCGCGGTTGCTGGGCGTCATAGGGCCAGTCCCTCAGCCTCTCTTGATAAGAGTGGTTGCGTATTCGATTAGCCTTATCATAGCGACATATTATTTTTATGTCAAACTATTTTATGCGAAAAAATAAAAAAAGGTGCCATCCGAGGATGGCACAGAACGTAGCACCTTGAGTCACTGAAGGACAACCCATAGATGAACCCCTTTTGCCCGATCAGAGCATTCATCCTTATATGGGGGATTTTGACCCGACCATCACTCGGTCTTCGAACGGACCATGCAATTACGCGACCGGTGCCCCGACGCTTGATTTTTTTGGGGGACAATCGAAGGGAAGGTCCACCTGAAATCGCGTAAGCTCATGCAACGGTTGTTCGAAAACGTCTTGATGACGGGAAAATCTCGTCCTATGTTGTGTTCAAGTAAGATGTTGTAATGAATATATCATTCGTGAACTTTCTGTGTCAACTGATTATTTAAAATTTTCAGATTATTCTCATCATCCTATCTCACTTAACGAAAGATAGGACGTGCTGGACGTTTTGGAATGCGTATAACCGATCGCGAACTTGGCCATTCTCCAGCTTTAAGAGCGCCGGGACGCTCATCACTTGATACGCCTCGAGCTCGTTCGGGATGAAGTTGGCATCACGCTTTTCGATCTTCAATTCTGGGTCGACCGCCTCGACGACCGAGAGCATTCGCTCGGCCACGGCGCATGTACCACACATCGGGGCGTATATATATAACAATCCGTCAGTCATCATTGTTCTCACCTCTTTTATAAGTATATGAATGCGGACCGCTCGGTTCAAAAGTTGTGCTCAATTGGAAAATTCTGAACATTTCAATATTTCCTGTTGACGCTTAGCTGAAAGAGGCATAGTATGGTCAATAACTTTATCGCTTTTGTACATAACAGCAAACCAGTAGAAAAGGACAGGTGAATCCCCAATGACGGAAGAGAAGCTTACCGGAAAACAATTTTTAATGAACGTCTTGAACGGCCTCAGTCTTGCCATCCTCATCGCCCTCATCCCGAGCGCATTGCTCGGTGAATTAACGAAAGCCATCTTGCCGTATGTTCCGTCCTTGCAATTCATCTTAGATGCGACGACGATCGCGATGCGCCTGTTACCGGTCATCATCGGTGTTGCCGTCGCCATGCAATTCGGACGCTCGGCGCTCGAGGCCGGGACGATCGGCATCGCGACCCAGGTCGGGAGCGGCGCCATCCGCATCGAGGAAGGCGCGTTCCTCATGGCCGGCATCGGTGACGTCATCACGGCCGGTGTGACGGCAGCGCTTGCGACGTTCCTCGTCATGCAGTTGTCACCACGCTTGAAGACATACACGGTGCTCGTCTTGCCGATGACGGTCATCGTCGTCGCCGGAGGGATCGGCGCGTTCCTGCTCACGTATATCTCACAGATCACGACGTACGTCGGAACAATCATCATGACGATGACGGAACTACAGCCGATCGTCATGGGCATGTTGATCGCGATGGCGTTCTCGCTCATCATCGTCTCGCCAATCTCGACGGTCGGGATCGCCACGGCCATCAGCTTGTCTGGTGTAGCGGCAGGTGCCGCCAACCTCGGCGTCGTCGCCGCCGGCTTCGGTCTCGCCATCGCCGGCTGGCAGATGAACGCGACCGGAACGTCGATCGCCCACTTCCTCGGGTCACCAAAGATTCAAATGGCGAACTTCGTCCGTCGTCCGATCATGATGTTGCCGGTACTCGCCAATGCGGCCATCCTCGGAGCACTCGCAGGCATCCTTCGGATCGAAGGCACACCGATTAGTGCCGGTTTCGGCGTCTCCGGTCTCATCGGTCCGGTCAACGCCTTGCATTTGATGCCGGGTGGCTTCGCACTCTGGAACGTCATGCTCGTCGTCGTGTTGTTCGGTCTCATCCCGATCGCACTCGGCGTGCTGTTCTATCGTCTGTTCAACCGGACGTCGCTCATCGAGCCTGATCATTACCGCCTCGACTTCGATTAATCAAAAAGACCCGGCTTCTCGTAAAGAGAAACCGGGTTTTGTTTAGCCTTGAATCATCGCTTCGTATTCTTCGGCTGACATGAGCTTGTCGACGTCCGACGCGTCGTTCAACTCGACTTCAATCATCCAAGCGCCTTCGAAAGGTGCTTCGTTGACGAGTTCTGGTGAATCGGCGAGTGATTCGTTCACCGCTGTGATTTTCCCAGAGATCGGTGCGTAAAGCTCCGATACGGTTTTGACCGATTCGACCGAACCGAACGGCTCGTCGAGTAAGATCGTGCCACCGACTTCAGGAAGTTCGACAAAGACGATATCCCCTAGTTCGCTTTGTGCGAAATCCGTGATTCCGATGCGGGCGACGCTTCCGTTCACTTCAACCCATTCGTGCTCTTTTGAATAACGTAGATTGGCAGGTACTTTGCTCATCTTAACTTCCCCCTCAAATGAATTAGACTCACACGAGTATTATAGCACTTCGCCCCAAACGTCTGTAAACGACTTTTCTGAAAATCCGACAGTTGATTTTTGACCATCTGTCACGATTGGGCGCTTCAAAAGCATACCATTGCTCGCAAGAAGCTCGAGTTGTTCGTCTTCTGATAGATTTGGTAGCTTATCCTTGATGCCTTCGTTCCGATACACTTGCCCGCTCGTATTGAAGAACTTTTTGAGCGGCAGACCCGACTGTTTCCACAGTTCGGCCAACTCGTCTTTCGACGGTGTCGCCTCGACGATATGGACGTATGTATAGTCGACGCCGTTCTCTTTCAACCACTTCTCTGCTTTTTTACACGTACTGCACGGCGGATAACCGTATAGTGTCACCATATTCATCACCTCTTTCATAACTGTAGCATATTCCGCTTCAACCCTTCACGCCTGAAGCAAGCGCACAATCTCTCGCTTGAGCGTCGGATTGACCGGGTGCTTCGCCTCGATGTGGCGAAGGATGGCCGCGGCCGCCTCGACCGATTTGCCGTAACCGGGAACCCACTCCGGGAGACGTGCGACGAGCTCGGGATGCGTCACCTCGACCCGCCGTGTCGGGTTGAACGGGTCGCTCGTTTCTCCATAAGCAATCAACACGTTGTTGACGGCTGCGACTTGAATCAGTTCGAAGCCGGCGAGTTGTTCGCCGCGACGTTCCCGAAGCAGTCCGACGTATAGGTTCGTCAGCGCCTCCTCGTAGCGGTGTGCAGCGTCTGCAGGGCGTGTGACAACCTTTGGCGTCGCGAACGTGTCGAGCGCCTCGTCACGCTGCCAGACGACACGTCCCGGCGTATAGGCGATGCCAGGCATCTCTACAATCTCGAACACGGCGAACTCGGCATAGATGCCGTCCGCATACATGACCTTATGCCCGTCTCTCGTGTTTTGGAATTGATACACCAACGGCTCGACCGCGAGCCAATCCAAGTTGTCGATGAAGCGGGCCTTATGCCCGTCCTCGACGATTAAAAAGAAATCGAGGTCCGAATAGTCGTCGAGCCGGTCCGTCTCAAGTCCGATCGACCCGAGCGCGAGCAGCATGAGTGTCCCCTCATGTTCGGCGACCGAGCGGCCGATTGCATCCATCCGCTCTAACAAATCATCTCGTCTCATCCATATCCCCTCCTGCATCCATTGTACGGTCTGCAGACAGCAAAAAGAAAGGGCCGACCGCGTCCGGTCCACCCTTTCTCTCGCTTGCTTATACGATGAACTTGTTCGCTTTGATGAGGCTCGCAGCGACTTCGCGCTTCGTACCGATGACGTTGATCGGCTGGTAGCGGCTGAACTTCTTCATCGCTGACAAGAGCATGCGCTGCTCGTCACCTGATGCGGCCGCATACAACACTTCTTTCGCCATGAGTTCGACTTGCTTGAACACTTGCTCGGCGAAGATTTCCGTGTAGCGGATTTTCTGTTGGTTCTTCTCTACGCCTGTGCGGGCGATGGCTTTCTCCGTCCGCGCGATGGCCGCCTCGAGTGCATAGATGGCGCTGATGATGTCGGCGATCTTCGCGAGAATCTCTTGCTCGTTCTGGAGGTTTTGCTGATATTTCTGGACGGCCGTTCCGGCAATCATCAAGTTGATTTTCTTCATGTTCGATAGAAGCATCTTCTCGCGTGCGAGCGGTGACCCGTCAAGCTCTTGCGGCATGTAGCTCATGAGCTCTTTTTGGAGTTTCTGTGCTTCCGCGAGGAGCGGCAAGTCGCCTTTCATCGCCTTCTTGAGAAGCGTACCTGGGACGATCAACCGGTTGATCTCGTTCGTTCCTTCGAAGATCCGGTTGATGCGTGAGTCACGGTACAAGTTCTCGACTTCATATTCCGTCATGAAGCCATAACCGCCGTGGATTTGGACCGCTTCGTCGACGACGTAGTCGAACGTCTCCGAGGCGAACACTTTGTTCAATGAACATTCAATCGCGTATTCAGCGATGGCTTGGGCGACTTTCGACCCGTCACGCATGTTGTCGTCGCCGAGGGCGTCGAGGCTGTCTTGGAACAGACCGCCCGTCCGGTAGACCGAGCTCTCCATCGCATAGATGTTCGCAGCCATCGTCGCGAGTTTCTCTTGGATGAGCGGGAACTGACTGATCGGCGTCTTGAACTGTTTGCGCTCGTTCGCGTATTGGACCGAGAGATCGAAGGCACGTTTCGACGAACCGACCGCACCGACCGCAAGTTTGTAACGACCGACGTTCAAGATGTTGAAAGCGATGACGTGGCCTTTACCGATTTCTCCGAGGAGGTTGTCGACTGGGACTTCGACGTCTTCTAAGATGAGCGTCCGTGTCGATGAGCCTTTAATGCCCATCTTCTGTTCTTCGGCGCCTGTCGAGACACCTTTGAAGTCACGCTCGACGATGAAGGCGCTGAACTTGTCACCGTCGATTTTTGCGTAGACGACGAACACGTTCGCGAAACCGGCGTTCGTGATCCATTGTTTCTCTCCGTTCAACACATAATGTGTGCCAGCTTCGTTCAAGACGGCCGTCGCTTTCGCACCGAGCGCGTCCGACCCTGAGCCTGGCTCTGTGAGCGCGTAGGCGGCGATCCATTCGCCAGTCGCGAGCTTCGGCAAGTACTTATGCTTTTGCTCTTCTGTCCCGAAGAAGACGATCGGGAGCGTCCCGATGCCGACGTGGGCGCCGTAGCTGAGGGCGAATGAACGCGCTTTGGCGAACCGCTCCGTGATGATCGATGACGAGATTTTATCGAGCTGATAACCGCCGTACTCTTCTGGCACATCCGCGCCGAGGAGGCCGAGCTCGCCCGCTTCTTTCAACAGTTCGACCGAGAGATCGAATTCGTGTTTCTCGATGCGGCCAAGGACCGGCATGACACGGTCGTCGACGAAGCTCGCCGTCGTGTCGCCAATCATTTTGTGCTCGTCCGAGAAGTCTTCCGGTGTGAACAAACGATCCGCGTCGAGTGCGTCGATGACAAAGCTACCGCCTTTAATCAATTCGTGTTCTGTACGTTCCATGTCTAATTCCCCCTTTATAGTAATTCGAAGACGCCAGCAGCGCCCATACCGCCACCGATGCACATCGTCACAACCCCATACTTTTCATTGCGTCGTTTCATCTCATGCAAGATTGAGACCGCGAGTTTCGCGCCCGTGCAACCAAGCGGATGCCCAAGGGCGATCGCGCCGCCGTTGACGTTCACTTTTGACGGGTCAATCCCGAGTTCACGGATGACGCCGAGCGATTGGCTCGCGAACGCCTCGTTCAATTCGAACAATCCGACTTCTTCCAACTTCACACCGGCCATCTCGAGCGCTTTCGGAATGGCGACGACTGGTCCGATACCCATCACTTCTGGACGGACACCGCCGACCGCGAACGAGAGGAATTTCGCCATCGGCTTCAAGCCTTGACGTTCCGCTTCTTCGCGCTCCATGACGAGCACGGCTGCCGCGCCGTCTGATACTTGTGACGCGTTCCCTGCTGTCACCGAACCCTTGATTTTAAAGGCCGGGCGCAGTTTGCCGAGCGCC
Organism: Exiguobacterium sp. s21; assembly: GCF_018617975.1. Classification (NCBI taxonomy): domain Bacteria; kingdom Bacillati; phylum Bacillota; class Bacilli; order Caryophanales; genus Exiguobacterium; species Exiguobacterium sp. s21. The sequence continues at coordinate 42,457 of NZ_JACSLF010000001.1, forward strand.
TCGAGCGTCGAGTCGGCACGAACGCCTTCATCGTGCTTGACGACGAATTCACGTTCCGCGACTTTCCCGTCCTCACCGAGCACGTGCTCGACGACCGTGACCGGGACGATCTCTTCTTCGAACTTGCCGCCGGCGATCGCTGCCGCCGCCTTCTGGTGGCTGTCGATGGCGAACAAGTCTTGGTCTTCGCGCGAGATGTTATATTCAGCCGCGACGCGTTCTGCCGTGTGGCCCATGCTCATATAGTATTCCGGCGCCGTCTCCATGATCGTCGGGTTCGGACGGATGACGTGTCCGCCCATTGGGACGAGACTCATCGATTCCATACCGCCGGCGATGACCGCCGTCGCTTGGCCGATCATGATTTTCGCTGCCGCGTCGGCGATCGCTTGCAGGCCTGACGAACAATAACGGTTGATCGTGATGGCCGGTACTTCGTGCGACAAGCCGCCCCGGACGGCAGCGTAACGGGCGATGTTCATCCCTTGCTCCGCTTCCGGCATGGCGCATCCCATGATGACGTCGTCAATCGGTCCCGTATAGCCCGATCGCTCGAGCGTCGCCTTAATCGCGTGACCCGCGAGTTCGTCCGAGCGAACGTTTCGGAACGATCCGCGTTTTGCTTTTCCGACCGGCGTCCGTGCGCCGGCCACGATGACTGCTTCTCTCATCTGTTAAGTCCCCCTTTTGTCAGTTCCGAAGTGGCTTGCCTTTGACGAGCATATGTTGCATCCGTTGCTGCGATTTCGGCTCCCCGATGAGGCTTAGGAACGCCTCGCGCTCGATGTCGAGGAAATATTGCTCGTCGACCATCGTGCCGTATGCCAAATCGCCGCCGCTGATGACGTGGGCAAGTTTTTTCGCAATCTTCAAATCGTGTTCAGAGATATAGCCACCGTAGAACATCTCGTACGCCGCGAGTTCGAGCGTCGCTTTCCCCGTTTGACCGACGACCGGCAACTTCTCACGAACCGGTGCCGTATAACCGTCAGCGAGTCCGAGCACCGTCTGTTTCGCATCGAACGTCAAGTGGTCACGGTTCATCGATATACCGTCAACCGGACGGTGATAGCCGAGCGCTTTCGCGTCATAGGCCGACTTCGATACTTTCGCCATGGCGATGTTCTCGAACGTCTGTTGCGCCGCCTTCTCGATGTTTTGCATCGACTTCGGCGTCTGCTCGAGGAGTCGACGGTACGTGTTGACGTTCCCGCCCCCACCTGGGATCAGACCGACACCGACTTCGACGAGACCCATATACGTCTCAAGCGCCGTCTGCATACGTGCGGCCGGCAAGCTGATCTCGGTTCCGCCGCCGAGCGTCATGCCGTAAGGCGCGACGACGACCGGGCGACCCGCATAGCGAATCTTCTGGACGACTTGTTGAAACTTGTTGATGATCCAATCGAGCTCGTACCAGTTCTCGTCTTCCGCTTCCATGAGCATCATCGCGAGGTTAGCGCCGACACAGAAGTTCTTGCCGTCGTTGGCGAGGACAAGTCCTTTGAAGTCGGTCTCGACGAGGTCGATCGACTGTTCAATCATCTGCATGATGTCGACACCGATCGCATTGTTCGGTGACGTGAACTCGAGGGCGACGACGTCGTCACCGATATCGATCAGGCGGGCCCCACCGTTCTCGAGCACGATTCCGTTCGACTTGGCGAGCGGTGCGAGTTTCACTTCTTTCGGGTTGACGGTCTTCTCAACGTACGTCTGTGACGCTTGGTCATAATACTGGTCTCCCTTATAGAATGTCGTGTGTCCGGCAGCGAGCATCTCGTCGATCCACGCCGGGACGTCATAACCTTCCGCTTTCATGCGGGCGACCGATTTCTCGACGCCGAGTGCGTCCCACGTCTCGAACGGTCCGAACTTCCAGCCGAAGCCCCACTTCATCGCGTCATCGATGGCGACGATCGAATCACTGATCTCGCCTGTGAGACGAGCCGAGTAGACGAGCGTCTTCGCCGTGACCGGCCAGAGCAGTTGTCCGATGCGGCCCTTGTTCAAGATGGCACCTTTCAACTTCGCTTTTGAGCCCGGGAGCGACTTGATTTGATCAAGTTCCGGACCTGTAATCGCTTTCAATTGTTCGTACTCGAACGTGTTCAAGTTCAACTCTTGGATGACCTTGCCGTCTTTCTTATAGAAGCCTTGTCCGGCCTTTTGACCGATCCAGCCCTTCTCGACGAGCGTCTTCATTTCAGCCGGGACGTCGAACGTGTCCTTCTCTTCGCCTGCGTCGAGTGTCTCATAGACGTTTCCAGCGACGTGGACGAACGTGTCGATGCCGACGACGTCGAGCGTGCGGAATGTTGCCGATTTCGGCCGGCCGATGAGCGGTCCGGTGATCGAGTCCATCTCGCCGATCGAGGCGTTGTGTTTGAGCATCTCTTCGAACGTGACGAGGAGTCCGTACGTGCCAATGCGGTTGCCGATGAAGTTCGGTGTGTCTTTCGCTTCGACGACACCTTTCCCAAGACGGTCTTCCGCGAAGCGAGCCATGAAGTCAACGACTGGACGTGCCGTCTGCTCCGTCGGGATGAGTTCGAGCAATTTCAAATAACGCGGCGGGTTGAAGAAGTGTGTCCCGAGGAAACGTGTCTTCAAGTCTTCCGGCAACACGCTCGCCATCGCCTCAATCGAGATCCCAGACGTGTTCGAGCTGAGAATCGCGTCTTCACGGATGTAAGGAGCAATCTTTTCGAACAGTTGCTGTTTCACGTCGAGCCGTTCGACGACGACTTCGATGACCCAGTCCGCTTCTTTCAAGCGCTCGAGATCATCTTCTAAGTTCCCCACGTCGATGAAGTTCAAGTGCTCCGCTGTCGCGAGCGGTGCCGGGTTCTGTTTCAATAGCTTCTGACGGTTCTCGGAAGCGATGCGGTTCCGCACTTGTGGTGACTCGAGCGTGAGCCCTTTCGCTTCTTCTTTCGCCGTCAATTCACGTGGTACGATGTCGAGCATGAGCGAACGAATCCCCGCGTTCGCCAAGTGAGCCGCAATCCCCGCCCCCATTACTCCTGAACCGATGACGACCGCAAAACGAATGTTGCTCGTCAAACGGAGGTCGGCTGATTGTTCGATGTGACTCGTCATATTGTTCCCCCCTCAATGAGAATGAATAGTGATTCATTTCAAGCGTAAAAAAAATCGCAATCACCATCGTGTTTACTCTTTTATCATAAATGAATGACAATTCATTCGCAAGCGTTCATTTTTCAAATTCGTTCCAATTTCACCGAGGACGATTCATTTTTCGGTGACTGTGGTATAGACACAAAGAGTCAATTTTAGAAAGGGGAATGTATTCATGAGTGATAATCGCTTAAACACAATGGGGAACCGACATGATTTTGAGTCGTTCAAAAAGGACGGCCAAGAGCAGGCCCATCAACCGGGGATCGACTCGAAGATGGAGCCGTTCCCAATCTATGAGCGTGAAGGCTATAAAGGAAGCGATAAACTAAAAGATAAAGTCGCCATCATCACAGGCGGCGACTCGGGGATCGGGAAATCGGTCGCCATCTTCTTCGCCCATGAAGGTGCGAACACGGTCATCGTCTATAAAGATCAAAACGAGCTCGAGGACGCCGAGGCGACGAAAGAACGCATCGAAGAACTCGGTCAAGCTTGTCTATTGCTGCAAGGTGACCTCGGCGACTCGGCTTTCTGTCAAGACGTCGTCAAACAGACGCTCGAGACGTTCGGCCATTTGGACATCCTCGTCAACAACGCTGCCGAACAACATCCGCAGGAGTCACTCCTCGACATCTCGGACGACCAGCTCGAGCAGACGTTCCGCACGAACATCTTCAGCATGTTCTATTTGACGAAAGCCGCCCTCCCGTACTTGAACGAAGGCGCAAGCATCATCAACACGACGTCGATCACAGCGTACGAAGGTAATGATCAATTGATCGACTACGCATCGACGAAAGGTGCGATCACAGCGTTCACACGTTCGCTCGCCAAGAACTTGGCCGAGAAGAAGATTCGCGTCAACGGTGTCGCACCAGGTCCAATCTGGACACCGCTCATCCCAGCGACGTTCCCGGCAGATAAAGTCGCCTCGTTCGGTGACTCGGCCGAGATGAAACGTCCGGGTCAGCCGGCGGAACTCGCACCGGCTTATGTGTATCTCGCAAGTGACGATTCGACATACGTCAGCGGGCAAGTCATCCACGTCAACGGTGGGACGGTCGTAAACGGATAATCTTGTCGCAGGCCCAGTTTACAGCTGGGTCTTTCTTTTACATATAATGCGTCCTTTCGGCGCCCATGCTTTCAGCAGGCAGTCCCGAAGCCTCCTCGCGCCGTTCCCGGCACTGCGGGGGTTTTCGTCGGACTGCTTTCCTGCATGAGTCAGGGCGCCGGTGGACGCATTACCCTGACGATGAAGACGAGTACGACGAAGACATTTTAGAGTTCGACCCTCACTTTAACCATGATGCCAAGATGGAAATCAAATTGAACGAACAAGGCGTCAATTTCGTCGGCAACGTCGAAGGCTATCTCGCCCTTGCGCGAATGTTTACATTTTTAGCGCAAGCACATCTGTACGTTCGCATGGGAGAGAACCCTTCGCCAGACGTGAATACTTCCTATGGATATGGTCCGTATCATATGAAATACTTTATCCGAGATGCGTTCATTCAAAATAAACAGTACCTGTTTACATCAGACGCCTTGCAAGATGTGAACCCAGAATACGAGCAAGAGCTTTTCTTTTGGACGTCTGATCAAATCGGTCCGGATTTTTGGGTTGAAAAAGATGAAGAAGAGTAAAAATCTGAATCGTGGCATAGTTTCTTTAAACAAATGCGCCTAAAACACGCGAATCGATGTCATCAAATAATATCGAACACATCAAAAAAGCACGAACGCCCTCGATGGACGTTCGTGCTATTCTCATTTCTTGACCATCCCTTTTAAAACGAACGCGACGTTCGCCGGACGTTCTGCGAGGCGGCGCATGAAGTAGCCGTACCAGTCACGGCCGTATGGCACGTAGACGCGGACTTTGTAGCCTTGACGGACGAGCTCGAGTTGACGCTCGACCCGGATGCCGTACAGCATTTGGAACTCGAACTGGTCGAGTGGGATGTTGTTCAGTTTCACATGTTCGATGACCGCATCAATCATATGGTCGTCATGTGTTGCGATAGAGGCGTAGTTCCCGTTCGCCAGATGGAGTTTGACGAGCTTCAAGTAGTTGTGGTCGACGTCTTCTTTCTCCGGGAAAGCGACCGTCGCCGGTTCCTTATAAGCCCCTTTGACGATACGAAGGTTCGGCTTGAGCGGCGCGAGATGATTGATGTCATCTTCCGAGCGGTACAAGTATGACTGGATGACCGTCCCCAGGCCCTCAAAGTCCGCTTTCAATTTCTTGAACAAGTCGAGCGTCTTCTCGCAACGTGCCTCGTCTTCCATATCGATGGCGACGAACACACCGACTTCTTTCGCCGTCGTCAAGATTTGACGCATGTTGTCTTCGATCAACTCGTCCGAGATATCGAATCCGAGCGACGTCAGCTTGAGCGACATGTACGCGTCAAGCTTCTCTTCCGCCATGATTTCGATGGCACGAATGATTTCATCCCGGTTTTCGTTCGCTTCTGCGACCGTCGTGATGAATTCCCCTAAGTGGTCGACCGTGACCGATAATCCTTTCGCGTTTAACTCACGAATCGTCGGCACCGACGTCTTGAAATCTTCCCCCGCCACAAAGCGCGAAGCCCCGAACCGAAGCCCGTATTTTTTAGCCAAACTGTTGAGTGTTTTGTTTTGAGACATGTAGATAAATCCATCGCGCAACACTTTTTCCATCTGATTTTCCCCCTTACGTTTACACCCATCTATCTCTATGACGATGTCTGAAATTATTATGACATACAAACGTCCATTCGTCTGTAATTTTGTAATCGTTTTCACCGATTCATTTCCTTAGATTTAGAAAAAAACAGACGCCCCGGAGGACGTCTATTTTACAGGCTTGTATTTGGTGCCACATAGAGCAAAATACTGAGGAAAACGAGCACACTTCCAGCGAGGACGAACATATGCCAGATCGCGTGGTTGAACGGCAGTTTCTGCCACATGTAAAAGACGATCCCGACCGAATAGGCGATCCCCCCAGCGAGGAGCAACATGAACCCGTTATGACCGAGCGACTCGTACAGCGGACGGATGGCGATGAGACAAATCCAGCCGAGGCCGAGATACGTCACGTTCGATACCCACATGTACTTCCCGGTCGAGAACAGTTTCCAGACGACACCAAGCACGGCGACGCCCCAGACGATTCCGAACAGCGTCCAACCGAGCGTCCCTTTGAGCGACACGAGCGCGAACGGCGTATAACTTCCCGCAATGAGTAAGTAAATCCCCGCATGGTCGAACACTTGGAGCACGCGTTTCGCCCGGGGATGCGGAATCGCATGCATGAGTGTCGAGAACAGGTACAGTAAAATCATCGATGCCCCGAACACGCTCACCGCGATGACATTACCTGTGCTTCCCGTCTCCGTTGCCGTCATGATAAGCAGAACGAATGCGACGATGCTGAAGATGACGCCAAGCCCGTGAGTGATGGCGCTCGCAATCTCTTCACCGAGCGTATCGGCATGGAGCATGTCTTTTAGCTTCTCTTGATCCATTCAGGTCCCACCTTTCAAATCTATTCCTCTAGTATGGTCATTTCCCGATTTCAACGCAAACAAAAACATGGGTCGAAGCGACCCATGTCTGTGGATTATGCGACATCCTTCACCGGGACGTCACATTCCATATTTTGTGCCCGCATCGCTTTAGCACGTATGTGGAACAAGACGAGCAGCGTGATTGTCCCAATCGTGGCGATGACGTACGGGATGACCCCATCCATCTTGAAGCCAATCGGTGCCGTCAAGATATAGAACCAGACCGCATACAACATGAACGTTCCCGGAATGAGCGCGATATAGTGATTACGCCCTTTGATGTAGAGGTACATCGCTCCGACGAATAAGGCGATGACCGCCGTCGTCTGGTTGGCCCAGTTGAAGTATTGCCAGAGCATCTGGAAGTCCATGTTCGTGAGCACGTATGAGATCGCGAAGAGCGGGAGCGCGATCCACAGGCGTGACGAGAACTTCTTCTGCGCGACTTTCATATAGTCGGCGATGATCATCCGAGCGCTACGGAACGCCGTGTCGCCCGATGTGATCGGCAAGACGATGACACCGAGGATGGCGAGCGTGCCGCCGATGCTGCCGAGCATGAGCGTCGCCACTTCTTGGACGACAAGTGCCGGCGTACCGGTTTGAATCAATCCGAGCAATTCGCCTGGCTCGAAGATGGCCATGGCGGCCCCGGCCCAAATCATGGCGATGACCGCTTCGACAATCATCATGCCGTAGAAGATTTCACGGCCGTTGCTCTCTTTCATCGTCGTCCGCGAGATGATCGGCGACTGCGTGGCGTGGAAGCCTGAGAGCGCCCCACACGAGATCGTGAAGAAGAGGAGCGGCCAAATCGGCAAGCCGTCCGGATGCATGTTCGTGAGTGTCATCTCAGGGATCTGGTAGCCTTGCGCGAACAGGCTGACGGCGATCCCGATGGCGCTGATCATGAGGAGCGCCCCGAAGAACGGGTAGATGCGCCCGATGATCTTATCGACCGGGAGCAATGTCGCCAAGATGTAGTAGGCGAACACGGCGAAGATGACGATCGTGAGCGTCGTCGCGTTGCCGTCGAACAAGTTGTTGATCATGTTACTCGGCGACGTGACGAACACCGTCCCGACCAAAAGCAAGAGAAGCAGGGCGAACCCGTTGACGACGTGGCGGAGCGAGCGGCCGAGGAACTTCTCGGCGAGTTGCGGCAAGTGCGCCCCGTTGTTCCGAAGTGAGATCATGCCCGTCAAATAGTCGTGTACCGCTCCAGCGAAAATCGATCCGAAGACGATCCACAGGAACGCGACCGGTCCGTAGAGCGCCCCCATGATTGGACCAAAAATCGGGCCGACTCCGGCGATGTTCAACAGTTGAATCATCGAGTTCCGTTTTTTCCCCATCGGCACGTAGTCGATGCCGTCCTGTGACGCGTAGGCAGGTGTCGTCCGCTCTTCCTTGATGCCGAACGTCTTCTCGACGTAGCTGCCGTACACTTTGTACCCGACGAATAGAATCGCCAAGGCGATAAAGAATGTAATCATGTGTGCTGTCCCCTTTTGAACGTATGTAGCCGGTCCCCACCGGCCCCGAAAAAATGAATTCCGTTGTTTTACACATATAATGTAAACGCTTACGTGATTGATTATACAGCAGTTCCCCTTTTTTCGTAAGAGGTTTCGTTCACTTTTTTGACACAAAATAAAGCCCTCAAAACTGAGGGCTCGTTCATTGATTAACGAAGGGCCGGGACACCGACATGACCGGCTCCAACCACTTTCGTCTCTTCTTTCATTTGACCAAAGAGTTTACTGACGATCGTCACCGTTTGGCGAAGCTTGAGCGGTTTCGTCACGAGCGTATACGCACCGTCTTTGTCCGCTTTCGCTGTCGCGAGCACTTTGTCGCCATCTTTCAACGTGACGTTGGCGTTCGGTGTCGTCGTCCCTGTCACCGCTTTCGCACCTGGTTTGATCGTGTTCACCGTGAGGGCGAGTTCGACTGCCGCTTGATCGAGTTCGATCGTGTATGTGCGGAACAAGCGATTCGCCGCATCCGGACGTGTCGTCTCGGTCGCTTCGATGCCTTCATACAGGTCGACGTACTGTTTGCCGGCATCGGCCGTCTCGAACTTCGCTGTCCGTTTCGCATCAGCGACGATCTTCCAGTTGTCATCCGCTTTGTATTCGAGCTTGCCTGAGACGATATAGTCCGAGATGACGTTCCGTGTCTCATACGCCGAACGGTAAACGATGTTCTTCCCGCCACCGAGTCCCGGGAACGATGTCGAGCCAGCGCGATAGTTGTTCGTCGCGACGAGGAACTCTTGGTCGAGTGTGATCGGCTTGCCGTTATACTTCACGTTCTTGATGCGGTTCGCATCTTTGTTTTCCGGAATCAATTTCCCACCCGCATCGAACTTGGCTGGACCCGTCACGTCAATCTCATACGTGAGGCCGTCAAGGATATCGAAGTTGTAGCTGCGGAACTCCAAGTTGAGCAATTCATCGTTCGTATCCGAGACTTGTTTGTAAGCCCCAGCTGACATCTCGAGCCAGTCCATCACGTCCGCGCCTGTCACTTTGACAACTTCGAGCGTGTTCGGGAAGACGTATAGGTCGGCTACGTTTTTCAATGCGATCGAGCCTTTCGGGATGTTCGTGTAATAGCTGGCGTCCGTCAACTGACGGTTACCCGCTTTGAATGGTGCCCCGGCTGAAAGGATAGGGAGCTCTTTATACGCCGCAAGCTCCGGGTTCGTCGCGAGTTCTTTCTCGACGTACCATTTCTGCGCGTTCGTCACGAACTGGACCGACGCGTCGTCACGGACGAGCGCGAAGTAGCTTTGGATGTCGTCTTGAATCTCACCGACCGGGCGGTTGATGTATTCGATCGTCGCCTTATGGTCCGCGTCGATGAGCGAGGCGATCGTCGGGTCGACCGGTGTGTCCGCCTTGACTGTATCGAGTTTCGCGTGCGCGTCGAGCACGTTCCACTTGCCGTCGACGAGCTCGAGGTCGAGGTCGATGACACCGAGGTCTTTCCCTTGGTTGTTCGCCATGACGACCGGCTTGCCGTTGATTGTCCCTTTGTTCATATCCACATTCGGGAATGAAGTGAACATGCCATTCGCGTCTGGGAAACGGCCGTGCTGGTGACCGGTCATGATCATGTCGAGCCCTTCGATTTTCGTGAGCGCGTAGCCGACGTTCTCTTCCCCATCTGACTGTTCTTCCGCAAGTGCCGCACTTTCCCCGATCCCTGAGTGCGCGAGTGCGACGACGACGTCCGCACCTTGCTCTTTCAATTTGGCGACGGCCGCTTTTGCTGCCGGTACCATATCATCTGCCGTCACCTTGCCTTGGAGATTCCCTGAATCCCACGACATGATTTTTGGCGGCACGACACCGAAGACACCGACTTTGATTGTATGTGTCTCGCCGTCCCCGTCGACGACTTGACGTTCAATGATTTGGACTTCTTGTCCGTCTTCATTGTATTTCGAGACGATCGGCTCGCCTGACAAGTCCTTCACGTTCGAGTTGACGAAGCGAAGCTTTCCTTTCGACCCTTGCATCGCGTCATACAAGAACTGGAGCCCAAAGTTAAACTCGTGGTTCCCGAGTGTGACCGCATCGAACTCGAGCGCCGCCATCGCCTTGTACATCGGATGCTCGAACGTGCCCGGATTTCCTTGATGCACTTCACGCACGTAGTCCCCGAACGGCGTCCCTTGAAGCGTATCCCCGTTATCGAATAGGAACGTGTTCGGCTTTCCGGCGTCCGTGCGATGTTGCTGAATCAACGTCGCGACTTTCGTCAACCCGATCGTGTTATCGATTTTGTCCTGGAAGTAATCGTAGTTCGTGATATTCGTATGTAAGTCCGTCGTCTCCAAGAAGCGGAGCTTTACAACGTCTTCTGACGCGAGCACGTTCGGTGCGTGGAGCGGTAACGTCGCCGGTAATACGAGCGCTGTCGTAATCGTCCATTTTAAAGCTGTTCTCATATCCATTTCCCCTTTTTCCAAAAATGTCCCAACATCTTTTACTATATCATCAGCTTGTAAACGCAACCATTACTTTTTGTAAATTAATTCTCAAATGTTCTATCCAATATTTTTTTCAATTTCTATTTGAGACGGCGTGAGACCGTGATACGATGAGAAAAACAGAACACTTGTTCGTAAAAGGAGAGGTGGCTATGCGACGCCGGATTTTTTGTATCGACAGCGTCTCGTTCTACGCCAGTTGCGAGTGCGCCGCCCGCAAGTTGAACCCGTACAAGACAAAGCTCGTCGTCTTATCGAACTTACAGGACCACGGCGCCCTCGTCCTCGCCGCGACGCCGCCGATGAAGCAGCTCGGCATCAAGACCGGCTCTAGACGGTTCCACATCGACCGGTTGCCGTGGCACGAACGACGGCACGTCATCTACGCCGAGGCCCGGATGAGCCACTATTTGAACGTGTCCGTCCAAATCGTCCACATCTTGCATCAGTTCGCACCCCCCGAGGCGATCCGTGTCTACTCGGTCGACGAGACGCTCGTCGACTTGACCGGGACGGAGCGGCTGTTCGGGAACGATGCGCACGTCGCCCGCCTCATCCGCTCGACCGTGTTCCGCTACACCGGCATCCCGGTCACAATCGGCATCGGACCGAACAACGTCCTCGCCAAGCTCGTCCTCGACCTGCATGGGAAGAAGACAGGTGTCGCCAGCTGTTTCCTCCACGACGTCGAGAAGTTGATCCACCCGGCCCCGATCGGCAAGATGTGGGGCGTCGGGGCGAAGATGGAAGTCCATCTCCGGCGGCTCGGCATCGAGACGATCGGTGACCTCGCCCGCTATCCGCTCGAGACGCTCCATGAGAAGTTCGGCGTCATCGGCGCCGAGCTGTGGCATCACGCCTGGGGCATCGACGAATCGCCGACGATCCTCCCGCCGAGCTCCCTGTTCGGGGCGAAACGGCAACGGCCCCGGACGATTGGCCACGGCATCACGCTCATGAAGGACTATGCGACGTACGCGGCCATCCGGCTCGTCTTGCAGGCGATTGCCGTCGAGGTCGGCATGCGGACGCGGCAGGCCGGTCTCGTCGGCGGGAGCGTCCATCTTGGTGTCCGTTACACCCGGACGAGCGAGCGGCACGGGTTCAGCAAACAAAAAAAACTCGCCCGCTTCACAGCGGACGAGCGCGAGTTCTTGCCGGTGTTGTTGACGCTCTTCCTCGACGCATGGGACGAGACGGAGGCCGTGCGTTACGTGTCGGTCGCCCTCGGCAAACTCGAGCCCCGGAGCGACCACGTTCAGCTGTCGTTCTTCGAGGACGAGTGGGCCCGGGCGCGCCGGTTCGACTTTCTCGACCTCGTCGATAGCTTGAACGTCCGCTTCGGGCGCGGCACGATCCGCCCGGCATCGAGTTTACTGAAAGACAGTCCGCTTCGGACGCGGCAACGCCTCATCGGCGGACATAAACAAGGAGGTGAATCGTCATGAGCCAGACCCGCTACAAAGACCGCGGTGAATTGAAATGGATTCCGTTCCTCATGCCCGAGCACGTGGCGCTCCTGAAGAAATATTACGCCCACGTCCAAAAGATCGAGCTGCCCGATTTGGATGAGCAGTTGCTCTACTTGTGGCAGACCGAGCTCGAACGCGCCATCCGTGAAGGCGACGCCGTCGAGCTGACGCTGTTCGACAACGGCATGACCCATACGGTGCGCGGCTACGTCCACGCCATCTATTATGCCGAGCGTGAAGTCGAGCTGTTCGACACGGACGTGCGTCGCATCCCGTTCGGTCAGATTCTGTCCGTCCGTTAAGACGCGTCAATCGCTTCCTGCGTCGTTTCGAACGTGTCGACGTGGTCGAGCACGCCATAATGCGTGAGCGTCTGGCGCACGGGTGCCGACAAGTGCGCGAAGACGACACGACGGTCGGCCGCTTTCAACTCTCGGACGACGCGGCGAATCTCTTCGACGGCCGTCACGTCGATGACCGGACAGCGGTGGAAGTTGAAGATGAACACGTCAGGCTCGTCATGGATATGATGCAACACATGCTCGAACATCTCGATCGCCCCGAAGAAGAGCGGTCCTTCGACGCTGAAGACGACCTGGCCGTCGCGCGTCACGTACCGTTCCGTCTGTTCGCGGACGTCGATCGTATCGGCCATCCGTTTCGCGAACAAGGCGAGCGCACAGATGACCCCGACCTCGACGGCGACGACGAGATCGACGAACACGGTCAGACCGAGCGTGATCAGCAGGACGAGCGACTCAGCCGACCGATGCTTGAGCATCTCGAAGACGTGGTGCCGCTCCGACATATTCCAAGCGACGCGCATTAGAATCGGGGCGAGTGCGGCCAGCGGGACGTAGCTCGCGAGCGGTGCCAACACGAGCACGGCGAGGAGCACCGTCAACCCGTGGATGACGCCGGAACGGCGACTGACGGCCCCGGCTTGAATGTTCGTCGCCGTCCGGGCGATGGCGCCGGTCGCCGGGATCCCGCCGAAGAACGGGACGACGACGTTGGCGAGCCCTTGCCCGAACAGTTCCTTGTCCGGGTTCATCTTCGTGCCGGCCATGCCGTCCGCGACCGCACCCGACAATAGCGACTCGAGCGCCCCGAGGAAGGCGATGGCGAACGCCGATGGCATGAGCGTCACAATCAAATCGAGGTCGATGGCGAGCCAGTTGAACTCAGGCAGTCCGCTCGGGATGCCGCCATAGGCACTGCCAATCGTCGCGACTTCTCCTGGGACGACGAGACTGACGAACGTCGGCACGAGCATCGCCATCAAGAGAAGCGGCAATTTTACAGGCAGTTTCGGTACGAGCCAGAGCGTCATGAAACCGATGGCGGCAATGAAGACAGGCCATAAGCTCGCTTCATGTAACGACGTCACGAGCTTCAGTAAATTCTCGTGGAAGTGCGGCGCCTTCTGAAACGAGATGCCGAACAGTTCGTCGAGCTGGTCGACGAAGATGACGACGGCGATTCCGGCCGTGAACCCGATCGTGACGGCGCGCGGCATGAAGCGGATGAGTCGTCCGACGCGGAGTACGCTCATGAGGAACAAGAGCAAGCCGGCGAGGAACGTCGTCACGAGCAACCCTTCGTAGCCGTGCACGAGCATGACGCCCGAGACGATCGGGATGAAGGCGCCGGTCGGTCCGGCGATTTGGAACGTCGAGCCCCCGAACAGGCTGACGAGGATCCCAGCGATGATGGCCGTGTACAGGCCGTACACCGGTCCGACACCTGAGGCGATCGCAAACGCCATCGCGAGCGGCACGGCGACGACCCCGACGGTGATCCCGGCCGAGATGTCTTTCTGCCATCCTTGGCGTGATGTCATGAGGTTGTCCATTCTTGCATTCCTTCTTTCCATTATGTCGAAAACGAGTTCAGTGTACGCCTGTCCCTGCCCTTTGTAAACGACTCCGGCAAAACGTTAACATAATCGACAAAACAAAGACGCATCGCGATGGATGCGTCTTCGTTAATTCGTCGGTGCTTCGACGACTTGGTCGCCCTCGTCCGCATCTTCCCCAAGCAGACGGACGTGACGGCCGAACAGCCACATGACGACGAGGTGGGCTTTCGCCTGCGTCTTCGTATAGAACCACCACGGCAGCGCCGGTACGAACTCATGGATGGCGACGAGCCCTTCTTCCGACTCCGGGAGCCGTCTGAACTCGAGCCGGCCTGTCTTGTCATCCTCACTCAACTTCGCGAACAAGCCGCCATCGATTTCATAAGAGGCCATATCGTCCGTCGCCTCGTCTTCGAGCGACAGATGAAGCGCGACGAGTGACGGTCGCAGGAGCGCAATCTCCCAATCATCGTCCTCTTTCGTCGTCTGGATGAGCGGATACGCGAGCCGGCCGAGCCACTCGAAATACGTGTCGGCCATCCATAGCGCCGACTTGTTCTCGGGCAGGCCGAACCGTTGAATCGAGCGGACGGTGTACTGTTGCGGTGCTTTTTTCTTCTTGCCGCCGCCTGACTTCTGTTTCTCTTCTTCCTCAAGTGCGTGCTCGACCGCTTCCTTGAACGGGATTTCTCCTTGTTTGACGCCGGTCGTGTCTTTCGCGACCATGGCGTGGCCCATGCTCTCGACGAGCGGATAGACCGTGTCTTTCGGTTCACCCGTCACGGCCATGACCCAAAGGCGGGACAATTTGATCGTCGGGAACGGGAAGTCGATCATGACGCGGCGTTTGCCCATGACGTCAGCCGTGTCTTCAATCATCTTCCGATACGTCATCACTTCCGGTCCACCAATATCGATATGATGGTCGTACAGCGCCTCGGCCCCAACGACCGAGATGAGCGCCTGCACCGCTTCGCGCAAATCGATCGGATGCGTCTCCGTCTTCGTCCAGTTCGGGAGAATCATGACCGGCAACCGTTTGACGAGCTTCGCGAGAATCGGGAACGACGAGCCTTCTGGACCGATGATGAGTCCGGCCCGAATCGTCGTCACCGGTACACCTTGGCCGCCAAGAATCCGTTCGACCTCGAGCCGGCTCTTCAAGTGACGTGACAACGTCTTCGACTCTTTCGGAATGATGCCGCTCAAGTAGACGATTTGTTCGATGTCGTTCGCTTTTGTCGCCCGGGCGAAGTTGTCGGCGATGAGCGCGTCCATGTCTTCGAACGTCGCCTGCGTCAACCCGCCGTCCGGAATCATCGAGTGGACGAGGAACATGGCGTAGTCCGCTCCCTCGCACGCCTCACGTGTCTGTTCATACGAGAATAAATCGCACGACCGCCACGTGATGTGGTCCTCGTTTTCCTTGTTTTTTGTCGAGCGGGACAAGGCGATGACGTCATACTCTTCTTTTAAATAGTCCATCACGTTCGAGCCGATATAGCCGCTCGCGCCCGCGATGACGATGGTTTTTCGCATAGTGGTCACTCTCCCCTTTATTTACACATAAAGGTACTGTACCCGTCTTGGACTGAGATTAAATCAGTCTCACGCCCTACAGTATGTACTGGAAAATATATGTAAACTAGACTCAACTACAAGCAGAGGAGGAATGGCTATGGGGTTTTGGTATTTCTTGATGCTATTGATCGGTGGAGGGCTCGTGATTCGCGGCCTATTCAAAAAGAACACGAGCGGACTGATACGCTTCGGAAGCCTCGTCATCGGAGGTCTGTTAATCGCACTCGGCTTGTTCATGTTCCAAGACGGAAGTGATGCGATTGTGGCGGATTTGTTTAACTTGTGGTAAACATCAGACAAAGTTAGTAGCCATAGAGAATTTTTCTTTTCTTTGCTTTTTTATAGTAAAAGCGAGTCAATTCTTAAAAATGGATAGGCTCGCTTTGTCTTATATCTATTGTCTACAAATCACTGTTCAGGCGATAGCCGAACGGAGGAGTAGAATGAGTCAATAAGATTGGCATTTAGATAGTTAACAATTGGCGACTATACCTTCGTTGCTCGCTACCGTGGATATTAATCAACTTTAGCTCAATATAAACATAAAAACCATTCATGAGTATTAGTAACATAACCAAAAAATTAAAAAGAAACCATGAACTAATTAATTATAAATATATAAATTTTATTTTTACCATTATTAGAAATACATAGATATAAAAGTTAAAAATGATAAAATTAAAGGAATATATTTAAAGGAGGATGCTTGAAATGAGTTTTTGGAAAAATGCAACTGAACTGTTTTCATTAATTGCAAATAACGTTATTACTGAAGGAGAAAAAAAAGAGAAACGACTCAACAAAATACAATCCAACATATCAAATAAGACTGATAGAGATATTGTAAATAAATTTAAAAACACTGTATCTCGTGAAGAAAAACAAGTTTGTGCTAAAGAATTAGTGAATAGAGGTTATTTGACTCAAGATGAAAATGGAAAGTATATAAGTACAAATAAATCTTTAAAGTAACACTAAAAATAGTTAAAAAGATAAATTTGTAAAATAATTATCGAGTATTTTAAAATCAAAAAATGTTAGTTATCAAAACAGATTGTAGACAAAGTCACGTTTCAGTTCGCCTGAAACGTGACTTTATGTAATCAACGCTGTTAAAATTGGTTCTTGCTCACTTTTGGTGAAACGCTTCATCCCTATGGTTATGTAGACATCGATTCATATTTCAGTAGAACAACGAGCCTCAAGTGACATTCAATATTTTGATGCGCAACAGCTCCAATCCCGCCCGACCATACATTTGGCGTTTGATCGTCTTCAGTCGGTTGACCTGTCCCTCGACCATGCCGTTCGACCAAGGCAGCGTCATCCCGAGCCGGATAGCGTCGATGTCCCCTCGTATATAGGTCGCGAAAGAGGCTAGTGGGGCTTCGTTCGCCCTTTGTGCCTGTTCACACCACCATAAGATATCCTGTTCAGACGTCGCTTCGCTGAAAAGATTTTTGAACGGACGAGCTCGTTCAATACCTTCAAGAAAGGATGGATGTCCAGTATCTTTATGAGAAGTGGTTTGTTAGAAGGCTCGTCCTCCCAGAGGACTTTCTGGATGATTCGTCGATTGATGTTAATCTCGTGTGGGACTGCTTTTTTCAATCTTGCCACATAAGGTCGAAACGTACTGATTTCACGGAGATATCCTTTCCGTTTCAACGTCAGGTACATCCATTCGGTCGTCCTGCCTTGGCGGATCTATCTGACGATGTCTCCCTTGTAGATGTCTGCGCTGTGTCGTCGATGTGACCGACTGATTCTTGGTGGCTCTGTCATCTGTAGGTATCTACGGCACGTCTTTGGGTCGATATGGTGACGTCTGATCAACTCGGAAATCGGAACACCCTGTCTCGCATCCTGTTGTATTGCGAGAATAAGCGTCCATTTTCTTCTTTCAGCGTCTGTCAGTTCACGTTCGGCGTTAAGGCCGTCCGGTTCGAGAAGGATTTTTTCGCTATATGGAAGACGTCGCTTCAAGATGTCTTCAATTTTCTTCCCTAAGTTATGAAACAAGTGCCATCGGTCACTCACCTGTTGAATCGTCTCATCGGCCAAACGGATGGCCTCCCGAAACTCCATGGACCCGTCACGTGCCACCACCTGGATGGTGGGATGCGAACGAATCCAAGCACAGACGGTTTTGACATCCCGAGAAGGAAGTAAGGCGATCGGGCGTCGTGTCTCTAGATCACAGATGATTGTCCCGTACTTTTTTCGTTTTCTCCAGGCCCAATCATCAATGCCGACCACGCGAGGGTCAGGCGTTTTCCGATGATGTTGTGAGCGTTTCAACAGTCGGAGTAGCGTACTATCGCTGATATTGTTCAAGATACGTTCCAGCCCGATCGCACTCATTCCACTTAAGAGCCTCAGTAGCCCACGTTCTAAACGGATTGTTCTGCGGGAGTGTGGTCGACACAGGGAAGGAAATCTCTCTGTAAAGATGCTTGAGGGGCAGCTTAGTTCGTCGCAAAAGAAACGTCTTGCCTGAATCCATAGCTGCACATCAAATCCGAACACACGCTCATCATGCAATGTCCTGATGTATCGGCTATGGACACGATGTGAGCTTTTAGTGCAATGGGGACAGGGTGCGCACGACTTTTTTCCATGACAAATGAACTGATATGTTTCATCACGACGGTTCACCTCGACCACTTCTAGTTCTGGAAGAAACTCGTTTAACATGATTGATCCCTTCAATCCTTTTAGTGAACTAATTCCCGAAGACGTGCTTCATCAAAAGTGAGCAAGAACCATTTTAACAGCGTTGATTACACACTTTCATGTTTTGCTGAT
Source organism: Exiguobacterium sp. s21 (assembly GCF_018617975.1). Lineage (NCBI taxonomy): Bacteria > Bacillati > Bacillota > Bacilli > Caryophanales > Exiguobacterium > Exiguobacterium sp. s21. Next base: position 60,886 of record NZ_JACSLF010000001.1, read on the forward strand.
ACATTTGATGAATTGTGATGTGTAGCACTAACTTTTCCTCCAAATCGATTCCCTCCAGATAAAATAGCCTCAACTAATCTATCGGAGTTCTGTTCTGATTTTTCGGCAATAGTGTAAAATCGTATCGAGCAAAAACTGTCAATTTTATTCTAGCGTTCACATCGGGCAAATAAAAAAGACTGCAGACAATGTTTTGTCTACAGTCTGATTAAAATTGTAAGTACTTAATTATATTATGCAAAAGAACATTTACTAATAACACTTCCTAGTTTACCTTGTAAAATAGTACTATTCTTTTGGCCAACATTCGTACCTAGATCCACTAGATAATTCACATTTCTCCTTACAAATTCTTCATTGTGTTCAGTAATAATTACTGTATTTTTATGGCTAATTTCATTAAGGATTAGGCTTAATTTATTAGAGTCTATTTGACTTAATCCCGCAGTAGGCTCATCCAAAAGAAATACGGAGTTGCTCTTAACTCTTTTTCCTAAAATTTTTGCCAACTTAACGCGTTGAGACTCTCCCCCCGATAAACTTCCTGTAACTTGCCCTAATCTAATATATCCCATACCAAGAACAGACAACATTTCTAACTTTTTATACATGACATTTTCAGAAGGGACTATTTTTAATAATTCATCAACATCAGTATGTAAAAATTCAAAGATGTTTTTACCTAAATACGTTATTTCTAAAATTTCTGGTTTATAACCCGTTCCATTGCATGATTCGCAAATATAATACATATCTTCTAAATAAGACATTTCAACTTTTATCTCACCTTGTCCAAAACAATCTTGACACCTTCCACCGTCAAGATTTTTACTGAAATGACTGGCACTAAATTTTTTATACTTTGATTTTTCAGCACTAGCGTAAATATTCCTAATTTCATCAAAAACTTCTAAATAGGTAGCTACTATAGATCGTTTATTCGAATGAATCGGTTTTTGATCAAGAAAGTAAATATTTTCACAATGTTCATAATTATAAATTTGTTTACAGTCTTCTGGCTTGCGATGTTTCAAACTACCATAAATCACATTCATTAAAGAAGTCTTACCACTTCCTGAAGCCCCTATAATTGCAGTGATTCCATATCTAGGAATTTCACAATTTAAATTTAATAAATTATTTTTTGAAATTCCTTCAAATTTTAAAAACTCTATTTTAGTAGATTTCTTGTCACATTTAATAGGCAATGAACTTTTTTGCATTTCTATTTTATACTCATCTTCAGTGATTAGATAGCCACCTCTATAACCACCTGTAGGACCTAAATAAATTTTGTTATCCATTTGTGAAATAAAATTGTCATTATGTTCAATCGAGACGATAGTATTACCTTTTTTTATAAAGGTAAAGATGGCGTTAATAATATACTTTATATCCTTAGGATGTAGACCTCTACATGGTTCATCAAAGATGTATAACAATCCAATTAAAGGATTACTAAGTTGAGAAGCAATTCTCACTCGCTGCAATTCACCTCCAGATAAAGTTGGTATTGAACGACTTAATGTAAGATAATTTATTTTTAAATTTATATATGGTTGTAATTTCAACTCAATATCATTAATTATATTTATAATATTCTGTGTTTTCGAACCGAATGAATTTCTAACCTCATTAATCCATAAACTTAATTCGTCTAAACTTAAGTTTTCTACTTCGGAAATACTTAATTTATTAATCTTCAAGTCTAAAATCTCTTTTTTTAACTTTAACCCTAAACAGTCACTACACTGACCTAGTTTTAAAAATTTTTGTATACTTTTAAAAGTGGATGGGGTATCTATAGAGTTTAAACTTTCCTCTAGCAAAACAAACGCCCCTTTAAATACTACTTTTTTCGTCTTATACCTGTTTTTATTAGTTTTATACCTTACCTCATATTCATAGTTATCGTTAGAGTACAGTAAATCGGTTTGACAATTTTCAGGAAGATCAGAAAATGGGATATCCATTGGAATATCCTTTAGCTCACAATACTTTTTTAAAGTCATAAACTTTAATGATTTATCGTTATCTTGAAAAAACTTAATTGCATGTTGATTCAATGTTTTGGTTATATCAGGAATTACTGAATCCTTGTTTAGTTGGTACGACTCCCCAATTCCTTGACAAGTCGGGCAACTAAACATTGGATTATTAGCAGAAAAATCATTGGGCTTATATACTTTATTTGATTCAAAGCGGACTGTATAAGCATATAAACCTCTTAATAAGTCGGACAAATCTGTGTATGTACCAATTGTAGATCGAGGATTACTATTATACGAATGTTGAGAGACACTAAATGCAGCCGGCAAATTTTTTATAGTTTTTACTTTTGAAGGACCCTTGTTTAGTCCCCCAGAGTGATTGATAAGTAAGTGCTCCATAAATGCTCTTTTACTTTCGTTAAACAACGTGTCATATACTAAAGTCGACTTTCCACTCCCTGAAACCCCTACCACTACAGTAGATTTATTCAAGGGGATTTTAACATCAATATTCTTTAGATTATTGTCTTCCGCTCCAACAATTTCAATATATTTTGGGTTCATTCAAAATATCCCTCCACACCATGGACAATCACTCAATTTTAAAAATTCTTTGTACGTAACATCCATTGTATATATATTAAATTCTCCCCTTCTATTAACGTTGGCAGGAGTTATCTCTTTTGTTAATACTTTTATTGCTTCCATCCCAATAAAGCTTGCAATGATTGAACACATCGGGCCAAAACTGCCTATCTTTCTGTTTTTAACGACCAATTTTTTTACTGATGTCGGATCAATATTATTCATTTCTTTTAACTGTATTTCAAAACATTTTACACATGCAGTTTCAAAGGGAATGATAGTTTGACCTATTAATGATAAATGCATGTTATATCCACCTCCTACAATATGAGGAATAGAATATTTCATACAATATTCTCCAACCCATAAGGACGTCGTATCTACATTAGGCGTATCAGCGCAATTTACAATTAAATCCGAATCTCTAAGTTGTAGGGTTTCTAATAAATTACTATCTAACACCTTTGAAATATGTTGAACTTCAAGTTCCGAGTTAAAACTTTTCAATTTTTTTGCAAGAACTTTTCCTTTTAGTTCACCAATGTCATTAGTACAGTATCCAAATTGCCTATGCAAATTTGTAACATCTATCACATCATCATCAATTAGAACGATGTTTTGAACACCTGATTGTACTAAATTTAGTGCAACCCATGATCCCACTGCCCCAAGACCGATAATTACAACTTTACTATGCTTGAGATTAAGCCACATTTCTTTTAGATGAGAATCAGAAGTTGAATAATCTTCTATAAAATGTATGATTCTTCTATTATTTTCATAATCCTTTAAATCTAAAAGTCCAATATTTGATAATATACCTTTTGAATATAAGTACTCTACAAATTTTATCAACTCTTCTTTATACTCTTCTAAATTCTCTTTTTTTATATATTCTTCAAGAGTAAACGTATCATCTAAAGACAGTATAAATTGTTTTAAAACAGGACTTAAAGATCTAATTAAAACTTGTTCTCGCGTATTAGTTTTAAAAAACTCTATAATATTTTTTTCCCTTTCAATTGTTGAAACTGATGATCTTAATTTTAGATTCATATTTTTTTTCCTATCTTCCCACATACTTTACAGTCCGGATCTTTATCCAAATTTATGTACGTCAATTTTAAATCTTTAAAAAGTAACTCTCCTCTAGTCTTATAAATATCATCAAGTGATATTAATCCCGAAATATACTTAATAACTTCCGTTACTGCATAAGAGGAAGAAAATAAACTCATGGAAGGTAATCCACCTATTTCATTAGACCGATTTTTTACTGGATGCGGCTCTGGTTTCCAGCCTTCTAAAACTTTTTTAAAATGAACTGCATAGCACTCCACACATGGCGTGACCCCAGGAATAATTAATTCTCCAGTGCTCGCAAGGTGTGCATCAAATCCCCCCGCAATAAAATGAGGGATATGTTTAGGAACACAAAGTCTAGAAATCTTAGCAGAGGTATAACCAATATAAGGCTCATCTAACGAATTTATGACGAAATCACAATTAAATATATACCCTTCTAGTGGAGTTAAGGGGTGTATATACTCGTTTACTTTTTTTAAATTCAAATCAGGATTAATTTTAACTAGTTCTTCACCTAATACATCAATCTTTAATCTCCCTCGCATTTTTTCAGAGTAAAAAGAATGTCTTGAAACATCAGAATCTGAAACCTTATCATAGTCAATTAACGTAATGTTATTTGCTCCAGACATCACCAGTTGAATAGCAATATTTCCACCAATTGCGCCAGCTCCAAATAATAAGAATTTAGTATCTCTTAATTTTTGATGAGCAATTAATGCTTCTTCTCGAGTTTCTAAAAACTCTCCAAAATAATTCAATTGTCTATCAAATTTTTTGATTTCATACTTACTTAATAACCCAGTAATATTTTGAACTTTATAAATGATTTTCTTACTCTCCATGTTACTAGTTACATTCAATAACTCTTCTAAACTAATGTTCAACTCACTTGATATTTCTTGAAGCGATTTAATACCATCAATTGTTTCAAGAATTCTTATTACATTTCCATTTACTTTAAAACGTTTTTGAATTCTGGTATTCATGAAGTAGGCAGTTAAAATATCTTCAGTTAGAAATAAATCAACCGAGTCTTTTATTTTATAGATTATATTCATAAATTTCCTTTTCCTTTTGCTATTAAATATTTGAACGAAGAGAATAAAACTCTTTAGTTGGGCCCACAATAATAGAATCAATAAGTTTAATTCCAAAAATTAAACATAATTCATTTATTTTTTTTGTCATTTCCACATCATTTGCAGATGGTTTTATTATACTTGAAGGATGATTGTGTCCTATGACAATAGAAGAAGCATTTGAAAGCAGGATTGTTTTAAATAAAACCGCAAGGTCTACAGGAACTTTGTCAGTCATGCCTAAATTTATATCACTGTAATTCAAGATTCTATTATTTGCATCTAGACAGATCAGACCGACACACTCTCGAGCACAATCACCAATTCTGTTTTGAAATATAGGTACAGCCTCTTCACAACCATAAATTGTTTTCTGATGAATGGGTATAATAGAATCTTGTTTTAATGTTAGTCTAACTGACGGAATCATTTTCTTCCTCCAATATAATTAAAAAGGCCATGATAAGCATACGCAATCAGGCCAAATATTATTCTTAACTTTTTGTTTAGTACTGAATAATGCCGCCTTCGATTTCTAAAAACTTACCCCATTCTTCTTCAGTGGCCATTTCTTTATTACGAGTACAAACACGTGTACAACAATCAGAACGACTGCCAGAACAGTTAGCTGTATACTCAGCAAACAATTCAGTTTCAGAAACCTCTTCAAATAAAAGCATTGGTTTGTTTTCCATAAATATCACCACCTATCTTTTATGACTATTATTATATAACATATTTTGGGTTTATGTATAAAAATTTAAAAGTCTTAATACAAAGTTTTACTTATCAAAGTAATTATAAATAAAGCGATAATAGTTTCAATTATCACTGTAAAAATTCACGAGAAAAAGTACCATTTTTCTTAAATTCCATTTTAAGGAAAATGGTACTTTTAAATGGCGGCGGCGGGAGTCGAACACTCGTCTGAAGGCATCGTTAACGCGTGCTCCTAAGTGCGTAGTCTATTGATTAAGTTTCAATATGACACTACCGATAAGTGTGCATTGTCTTATCCAGGTGGATGGCTCTTGATTCGCGGCATATTCAAAAAGAACACGAACGGACTGATGCGATTCGGCACACTCGTCATCGGCGGTCTGTTGATCGCACTCGGCTTGTTCATGTTCCAAGATGGCAGTGATGCGATTGTGGCGGATGTATTTAACTTGTGGTAACCATTGATTGAACAAAAACACTTCCTGCGCGCAGAAAGTGTTTTTTCATTAGAACGATAGAATTAACGGAGTACCGTCATTAAGGATCTCTCTGTTTTTAGCGACATAGTCGACATGAACATCCGCATGGCGTAACATGTCGCTCTCTTGTAACGCTGCCATCCAGGTGCGGACAAGTGCTTCATCCCCTGACTCCGGCACCCGAGGAATCGTCAACAAGATTGTCGGTACGACGTCGGCCGTTTTATAGGCGAGCGGGTTCGCCACCGAGGCGTCGAGTTGTCGCACGGCTACTTCGTCGTAAAAAACATCGAACGTGACATCACGGCCAAACGCCGTTATGACCGAATCCTCGATGACATCCGTCACGTCATCTTCCCATTTCGATGCGAGAAACGTGTCGACGACTTCCCCTGTCGTCTCGTCCGCGTAGACGAAAAACTTGGTCCCTGTCACAGAATCAACTGCGGTTGCAGCATATTCGAACGGGAAATTCCCCATGTTGTCGAACGTGACCTCTGTCGTCAATTCGTCATTGTCGAAACGCTCCGCTACAAAAGGCTCAGCGAGTTGGATTGCTTTAGCTTCTTCATCCGGATTGGGCTGCATCGACTGAATGAACAATTTATCAGACAATTTATGGAAGTGTTTATTTTATTCAAATGTATGGTTTTAAAGTTAATGAGTTTCTACTTTTCTGCCGTCGCCAATTTTTGAGTATCACCTGTACCATAGATTCTATGCCCTCGGTGCCCGATTGGCTTCAAACCTATTCTCCACCGCATAGTCATACAGATGAATCAATTTCGTCTCTCTGTACTTCTTCATCTGCTCTGCCACTCACAACTCATGATTTCGTTCCACGAACGCGTAAAGATAATCAACCTTTACCATTCGATTGTTCTTGCTCGTATTGCAACTCAGGCATGCCAACACAAAGTTTCATTTGGAAATCATGGCCATCTCGTAATCTAAAATGGTCGATGGAAAGATTGTGTTAGAGTGGGTCGTCCCTAAAATAGCGAAGCTATCATTCTGCAAAAAAGCAAACCCCGTGAACTAGTCATGCTTCATTGTAACGAAGTCTTGAAGCACCTTCAATAATTGCATTGTGAAAAGAAAAAGTGGGAGTTACACATAATCATCTCAATAGACTTATTAGAAAAAGACCATCTAGTACGATTTATTCGCATTAAACGATCTTTTCTTAAAAATCACTTGAAATTGAGTAGTTACTAACTATATTTACTTTTTAATAAGTTAACAATAAAGAGTAATTGACCGAATCTCAAAACATTTATGATGACGTTTCTAACATTGCTATCCATTCATCAAAATGTTGACACATGTCTTTTATTTTTTCTAATCCGATTATTTCTATTGCAATTGGACCATGAAATGGTTTTTGATAACTCTGTAACTCATTTAAAATTCTTTTAGACGGTGCAGTTTGGGGGGAATTATTAATGTGCTCAGGACTTAAGTGATTTTCAGTAATCTGATTGAGTCTACTTAGTTTTCTCTCTGGAAAGAAACCATTTAAAGATAATGGATCACAGAAAATCATAGTTTCGAATTCATGTAACATTATAAATGGAATAAACTTTTCAGAAGATATATCGTCATAAAATTCTTTTTCTAAATATTTGACTTTTTCAAAAATATCATATATTTCTCCAACTTTACTTAGTCCAGGAAAATTAGAAGGAAGTCCATAGTAATCAAAGAAAGTCGTTATGTAATCAAAATGTGAAGATTTTTTCAATAGGTTTATATCTCTTTTCACTTGGTCGTAATCATTTAATCCTCCTCTAAATGACCTTTGACCTTTAACTTTTTTAGTACAAATAATAGTAGTTTCCAGAAAAATGTTTTTCGGATAAAAATATGGGGATAGTACCTTATTTACAAAGGTTTCTTCCGATTGACCTTCTACTAATATCATTATTCTCTTCATTTGGGTCTACCTCCGAGAATATTCTTTTCCCATAATTCACCTAAAGAATATTCTTCTAGCCATTCGTCAAAATCTTCTTCATTTAACCTTCCAATTACTGATGAATTGTCCATATAGTCAACTATCACTATATCACTAAGCTCAAAATTATCCATAAGCATTAAAGATTGGGTAGAAATTATAAGCTGGGTCTTTTCCTCCATAGATTTAAATAATGATGCTAATAAATTAATGGCAAATGGGTGAAGCCCAAGTTCAGGTTCATCAAGTATAACCGTATCAGGCAAATTCGGTTGCAACATTAAAACAGAAATGCAAATAAATCGTAAGGTTCCATCTGACAATTGGCTTACATCAAACTGATCGTTTGAGTGCTTATGTCTCCACTTCAATCTAATTTTTTCTTCGTTGAGTTTGGAAGGATTTAAATCAAAATCTTTAATGAATGGAGCTACTAATTGAACAGTATTTACTATTGCCGTATAGTTATTTTCGTGCTTTAACTTTAAGTAATATAAAAAAGAAGCTAAATTTGAACCGTCTTCTTTAAAATACTCATTATCGTCGATACGACAAGTCTGTTTAATTTTTGAAGAATCACTAGTGTCATGAAAATGATAAACTTTCCATTTTTTTAGACTTCGAATAATGTAGTCAGCTATAACTGTTTTATGAGGAGCTCGTTTTGACTCTTTCACAAGTTCAGTTTCGAAATGTCCATTCCCCAATGTATTTATTAAGGGATCAGAGTATCCTACTCCTTGAAAACTAGTATATTCGGAATCAAAGTATAATTTAGAATCATCTGTAGCTTTAAGGTTTACCGAATATGAATTTTGTCCAAACGATAATTTAAAAGAAATTTGATCGGTGTTTTTAACTCCAAAATACATTAAGGAGTCTGCTCCACCTGCTTTTGCAACTGAATTCTGCAAACTTTCGTTAACCACGTCGTTTAAAAGTTTAAAAAAAGATATAAAATTAGATTTACCTGCACCATTAGGACCAATTAAAACATTAATCGATTTTAATTCTAATTCTAATTCTTTAATCGATTTATAGCCTTGAAGTGTAATTTTGTCCAAGCGAGCCATATACAGCACCTCACAAATTTATAAAATTATAAATAGCGGAATATAGAAAAGAAAAAGTGAGATTCCGTAAAAAAGGAACTCACTTCTGAAATAAATGGAGACGGCGGGAGTCGAACCCGCGTCCGAAGGCATCGTAACGCATGCTTCTACGTGTGTAGTTTATCTATTGAATCTCAATGTGACACTGCCGATAAACAGGCGTTGTCGCATCCAGTCTGATTCATCTCTTCTTCGCGCCCTCAGACGGCGAGGTTGAAGCGTAGCTTGCTTAGTTTGAGACCCTGAAAGTCATCCACACAAGCAATGGATGTCAGGATCCGCAGGGCACTTAGGCTGCTGCGAGTTGTGTGTTAGTTTTGCCAGTTATAGGCGTTTGCGTTTTAACGAGGCCGACCCCTCGACACGCCACATACGACCGACCTACCCCCGTCGAATCCATAACGTCCCCGAGGTGGTAATTGGTACTACAACAACTATACCACAATCAGGTCTCGCTGTCAGTATTTTTGCCGGTCCCGGAGTGCCCGGTCGACGTCACGCTTCGCGTCTTTCTTCTTCAAGTCGTCGCGCTTGTCATACTTCTTCTTCCCGCGCCCGATGCCGAGAAGACATTTGGCGAAGCCGTTCTTGAGATACACTTTGAGCGGAATGATCGTATACCCGTCACGCCCTTGTGCGCCGATGAGCTGATTGATTTGCTTCTTATGCAACAATAGCTTTCGGACACGAAGCGGCTCATGGTTGAACCGGTTCCCTTGCTCGAACGGGCTGATATGACAGTTGTGAAGTGTCGCCTCGCCACCATCAAAGCGGACGTAGGCGTCGGCAATGTTGATCTTTGACTGGCGCACCGATTTAATCTCGGTCCCCGTCAACACCATGCCGGCTTCAATCGTATCTTCGATCGCATAATCGAAGGACGCTTTTCGGTTTTGCGCGAGCGCGTTCGAATCTTTCTTCTTGGCCATAGACATTCAGTCCTTTACTTCAATATGGAGGAGGGGTCGCCCCCTCCCGTCAGCGACGCTTCTTCGCTCCGCGTTTGGCGTCGCCTGTTCGTTTTTGACCGTCTTTCTTTTTCAAGTCGAGTGCCGAACGTCCTTGCGACGTCTTCGGCTTCTCGCCTGGTTTGGACGGTTTGCCGGCTTGACCTGGCTTCCCTGGTTTACCCGGCTTGCCGCGCTTCGGACGTTTGTCGTCACGGCCGCGGCCTTTTTTGTCGTCTTTCTTTGGACGGCCTTCCGTCGCTTTGATCGTCGTCGGTTGGCGACGGCGCGACTGTTCCCGTTTCGGCATGCCGACGACGGTGAAGTCGATCGTGCGCTCGTCCAAGTTGACGGCGTCGACCTTGACGCGCACCGCGTCACCGATGCGGAACTGACGTTTCGTCCGCTCGCCGAGCAACATGAGCTGCGACTCGTCGAAGTGGTAGTAGTCATCCATCGACTGGAGACGAACGAGTCCTTCGATCGTGTTCGGAAGCTCGATGAACATCCCGAAGTTCGTGACACCGCTGACGACGCCGTCGAACTCTTCACCGAGACGTGATTCCATGTACTCGGCTTTCTTCAAGGCTTGCGTCTCACGTTCGGCATCGACCGAACGACGCTCGCGTTTCGACGCCTGTTCGGCGATCGAACCGAGACGGTCCTCGTACTTGGCGATCGTCTTCTCTGACACGTCGCCGTTAAAAGCATACGTGCGCATGAGACGGTGGACGATCAAGTCCGGGTATCGACGAATCGGTGACGTGAAGTGCGTATAGAAGTCGGTCGCCAGGCCGAAGTGACCGAGCGAGACATCGTCGTACTTCGCCTGTTGCATCGAACGGAGCATGATCGTGCTGATGACCGGCTCTTCCGGTTCACCCGAGATCGCCTTCAAAATCTTCTGAAGCGTCTTCGGTTCGACCTTCTGGCCTTTGAACCGCTCGATATGCACGCCGAAGTTCGCGACGAAGTCGAAGAAGAAATCGAGCTTGTCCGATTTCGGGTTATCGTGCACACGATAGATGAACGGCACGTCCATCTTGTGGAAGTGTTCGGCGACCGTCTCGTTGGCCGCGAGCATGAACTCTTCGATCAATTTTTCGGCGACCGAGCGCGGACGCAAGACGATGTCGGCCGGTTTGCCTTCCTCGTCGACGACGACTTTCGCCTCGGCGAAATCGAAGTTGATGGCACCGCGCGAGTTACGGCGCTTGCGCAGCACTTCCGCGAGCTCAGCCATCAAGTCGAACAACGGGATATACGGCTCGTAGCGTTCGAGCGTCGCTTCGTCATCACGTTCGATGATCTCGCGGACGTTCGTATACGTCATCCGCTCCGTCGTCTTGATGACACTCGGGAACAGCTCATGGTGGACGACCTTCCCGTTTTGCGGGGAGATCTCCATGACGCAGCTGAGCGTCAACCGGGTGACGTGCGGGTTGAGTGAACAAATCCCGTTCGAGAGACGGTGCGGCAACATCGGGATGACGCGGTCGACGAGATACACACTCGTCCCCCGTTCGAACGCCTCGACGTCGAGCGGTGACCCTTCCGTCACGTAGTGTGACACGTCGGCGATATGGACGCCGAGCTCATAGTTACCGTTATCGAGTTTCTTAACGTGGACAGCATCGTCCAAGTCTTTCGCGTCTTCGCCGTCAATCGTGAAGATCGTCTCGTTACGAAGATCGACGCGGCCCATGAAGTCTTTCTCGTCGGCCTCGTCCGGTACGGCGTTCGCCTGGTCGATGACATCTTCCGGGAACTCCGTCGGGATGCCGTGCTTATAGACGATCGACAAGATGTCGACGCCTGGGTCGTTCTTGTGTCCGATGATGCGGACGACGTCACACGCTCCGGCGAAACGTCCGTCCGGATATTTCGTGATGCGGACGACGACTTTATGGCCATCGACGGCACCGAGCGATTTGTCCGGGTTGACGACCGGCCAGAAGTTGATGCGCTTGTCGTCCGGCTCGATGAAGGCGAACTGGTCGAGGCGTCCGCTCGGGAGCGTATACGTCCCGACGAACTCCGACAAGCCACGCTTCAAGACTTTGAGGAGCACGCCCTCGGTCTTGCCGCGGTTGTCCTCGCGTTTTTTGACGAGGATCGTGTCGCCGTGGTAGACGTCTTTCAATTGGTCGGGCGGAAGGAACACGTCCTCCGTCTCGCCTTCGACCGATAAGAAGCCGAAGCCGCGTTGGTGAATCGAGATGATTCCCGCTGCTTGGCCGAGCACGGCGAGCGTCCCGTAACGGTTCGTCCGTGTGCGGCCGATTAAGCCCTCTTCTTCGAGGGTGTTCAAGGTGCGGATGAGCTCTTTAAAGGCATCCGTCGACTCGAGCGCTAGACGCTCGGTCAATTGATCCACAGTCAGTGCTTTATCACTGGCTTGGATGATTTCTAGTAGTTGGTCACGTAAATTCAACGTGACACCTCCTTTTTAGACTGACCAGTCTAACGTTTCGAGAAAATCGAGCACGTCCTGGTGCAGTTTCTCTTTTTCTTTATCGAGTGTGATCACGTGTCCCGACTCCTCATACATGAGCAGTTCTTTTTGGAACGCGTTGATCGCCTCGTAAATTTCGTGTGCAGATTCAGGATCGACCATTTGATCTTTCGCCCCTTGGACGACGAGCGCCGGGACGAAAATATCTTCGAGTTTTGTCGTCGTGTCACGGACGAAGGCACGGAGGTCCTTGAGCGTCGGCATCGGTTTGAAGTCCGCCATCTCCTGTTCGATCTGTTCAGGCGATTTTTCTTCTCGAGATTTATATTCTCGAGCATAGGCTTTGACTCCTTTGTATAACCGATCCTCGGCATCGATTCCGGTCGGGGCGCACATCGGGATGACGCCTTTGACGTTCTCCTGTGAAGCGAGGCGTAGCGACATGACGCCGCCGAGCGAGAGGCCACAGACGGCAATCTCCTCATAGCCTTTCTCTTTCAACGACTGGTAGGCGTTCATGACGTCTTCCCACCAGTCCGCCGATCCGTACTGAAGCAATTCTTCCGGCGGGACGGCATGACCCCGGTACTGGGGACCCATACACGTATAGCCTTCTTTTTGCAGGAAACGACCGAGCATGCGGACATCCGCGCTCGATCCGGTAAAGCCATGTAACATCAACACGGCACGTGGTCCGCCTTCAAAGAAGAACGGTTTCGGTGCTGTAATCTTCATTGCGAACGTCATCTCCTCATACAATCCATTATTCCCAAAAAATAATTGAAAAAAACAAAAGCCGACCGCCTCACGTAAAAATCGAGAACGATCAGCCTTTCATCATAATGATGCGACTAGTAATCCTAAAATGAAAAACAATGTGCCTAGTACAGCTGCAGTTCGGTTCAAAACAGCGTCGAAGCCGCGCGCTTTCTGGCGGCCGAACAACTGCTCCGCGCCACCTGCAATCGCCCCAAGACCTTGCGACCGACCTGACATGAGCAGTACGACGACAATCAATAAAACAGCCACGACGAGTAGGCTGATTGTAGCGATCGTTTGCATAGTAGTCAGTTCCTCCTTCTTTTTACACGCTTCTTATTATATAGAAGTTGGCGTCAAAACACCAGCGTTCAAATTATCGGGATGGGTAGCTGAACCCTTCCCCGATAACCTCTTTCACTTGGTGGATGACGACGAAGGCACGCGGGTCGGTCACTTCGACGATTCGCTTGAGCGGACCGATTTGACGCTTGTCGACGATCATATACAGCATGTTCTTATCTTGCTTCGTATAGTAGCCGTGACCGTGGATAATCGTCGCCGAGCGACCGAGCGTCTCCGTCAACACGACGGCGAGCTCTTCTTGCTTGTCACTGATGATGGTGACGGCCTTGCGGATGTTGAGCCCTTCAGCGACGAGGTCGATGACCCACGAGCCGATGATGATGGCGATCAACGTATAGAGCACGACTTGCTCCCCGAGGATGAAGCCTGACGCCCCGACGACGATCGCATCGATGATGAACATCGACACGGCGACGCTCATATGCAAATAGCGTTCCATGAGACGGGCGATGATGACCCCGCCTCCGGTCGTCCCGCCGACACGGAGCACCATACCGATGCCGACCCCGATCATAATCCCAGCGTACACGGCCGCGAGCAGTTTGTCCTCGGCCGGGCTGCCCCAGTCATGGGTCAAGCTGAGGAAGAACGACGTCGCGATGACAGCGACGACCGAATAGACCATCGTCCGGCGGTCGAGCAGCTTATAACCGACGATGAATAAAATCCCGTTCCCGATAATCGACGTGACCCCGAGGTCCCAGCCGAACAAGTAGTACAGAATGATGGTGACCCCGAGCAGGCCGCCTTCCGAAAAATCGTTCGGGACGGTGAAGTAGTTCACCCCGAACGCGAGAATGAATGAGCCGGCGACGATCCAGGCGATATCCTTCAAGGAGATCGATTGGAGCTTCTTCCAGACTTGTTGACGCAGTAGATGTTGTTGCTGACGTTTCATCAATTTTCCCCCTTCCATATAAAAAAGACCGCGGCACAAAGCCGCAGTCTAAGTCTTACTGTTGAACTGGCTTTGGCGCACCGTCTTTCATAATCGGCAACTTGCGGTCCACGACGTTCGTGTAGACGTTCAAGAGTGCCTCTTTTTCCAAATCCCAGTTATATTGCTCACGCGCCGTCTTCGTGTTTTCTTTGACACGGGCGTAGAGTGCTTGGTCGTCGAGCAGGCGGTTGACGCCTTCGGCGATTGATTGTGGGTCGTGCGAATCGACGACGACACCGACATCGTTGCCGGCGACGACCCGTTCGATTTCCGGGAAGTCACATGACACGACCGGTACTTCGGCCATCAAATATTCGAACAGCTTGTTCGATGACGCCGAGTAGTGGTTGAAGCAGACGTTGTTCAACACTTGGAAACCGAGATACGCGTTCATCGTATAGTACGGTAACGCCTCAACCGGTACTTTGTCAATCATCTTGACGCGGTCGCTGACGCCTTCGTCCTCAATCATCCGTTTGATGACCGGTTTGAGTTTTCCGTCCCCGATCATGACGAGCGTGCCTTCTTTGAAGTCCTTGACCGCGAGGATGAGCTGCTCGAGTCCGCGGCCGGCTTGAATGCCGCCTTGGTACAAGAGGATCTTCTCATCTTTCGGCAAGTCGAGGAGCGCATGCAAGTCTTTACGGAGCGAGAAGTCGAGCGGACGATAGAACGGATAGTTGTGGAGCACGTACGGATAGAAGCCGTAGAGCTCTTCGTTGTGCGCCGCGCGCGTGTGGTTCTCGACCATCATCGAATCGACATACGGCAAGAGCCAGCCTTCAAGGTTACTTTGGATATAGCCGTAACCGGTCCGGTCCGTCTGGACTTCATGTGAGTCGTAGACGATTTTGCCTTTGTTGACGATTTTCCCGGCGATGAGCGCCTGCGGGAGCGTGTTCAAGTCGTTGGCGTGATAGAAATCGTACGACTTTTTCGTCGAAGTGAACACCATCTCGAGCATCGCGCTCGCATTGACGATTTGCTTCCGTACCGGCGGGAGAAGGATCGCGCCTGCTGCCGCGCCGAGTCCAATCATCGTGAGCGGTGCGAGGATGACAAGTCCTGCACCGACGAGTCCCGCGCCGATTTTGCGTGTTTTTTTCGCGAAAATCCACTTTTTCACTTGGCTCGCCATTTTCATACCATTCACCAAGATCGGCGGTTGACGTTTGACACGGATGACGCGGAACCCTTCCGGACGCATCTCTTCTTTCGGGAGCGACGGGTTTTTCGGGTCTTGGAGCGCAATTAAATCGACTTCATAGCCCGCCTCAGCGAGTGCCGAGCATTCGCGCAAGACACGCGCGTCATTCGTAAAGTGATTCCATACAAACATACATACTGATTTCATCGTGTTTCCTCCATCGTTACTTTTTCGATCACGTCTTCGAGGACGTGTATATTGTTTTCCCAGCACAGGTTCTCTTTCACATAACGGATCCCGTTCACGCCGTATTTCTCACGCAACTCGGGACGTTCGAGCAGTTTACGGAGCATGTGTTCGATCTCATTGATGTCACGCTTCCGTGACACGTAACCGACCTCGGCCGCTTCGATGACATTAGCCGCATGGCCTGACACCGCCGCGACGATCGGTTTACCGACCGCCATGTAGTCGATCAGCTTGCCCGGGATGACCGTATCGAACACTTCTTGCTCGATCAGGCTGACGAACGCGACGTCCGCGTTCTTGATGGCTTGGAACGCCTCCGTCCGAGGCATCGCCTCGAGGAAGAGGAAGTTCTTGAAGCCACGGACCTTGATCGTCTCTTTCAACTCGTTTTTTCGGTACCCGTAGCCGATCAATTTGAAGTGAACGCGAGGCTCGTCACGGAACCGCTCCGCAAGTTCAAGCAAGAGCGACACGTCTTGGGCGAGGCCCATGTTCCCGGCGTACAGGATTTCCATCCGGTCGTCCTCGGGGACGGTCCGCTTGAGGTTGCGCTCGCTCTCACGAATCGAGTTCGGCATGTAGTGGATCATCTCGTTCTCGACGCCGCGCTGGCGAAGATAGCTGCGGAACCCTTCCGAGTTGATGATGATTTCATCGGCCGATTTGTAGAGCCGCTTCTCGAACCAGAACGCCGGGGCGAGCATCCAGTCGTGTTTAAACACGCCGACGCCTTTCACCGACTCCGGCCAAAGGTCACGCACGTCCAAGATGAACGGGACGCCATACTTCCGTTTCGCATACACACCGACGAACGCCATAAAAAAAGACGGGGTCGTCGCAAAGACGACATCCGGTTTCGAGTCGAGCTTTTGGACGGCGGCGACGCCTTTGATCATCTGTTCCAAAAACAAAGCGAGCCGGCTCACCATGTTCGACGTGTGTTTGCGCTTCTTCGTGATGAGTCGCTTGATGAACGGCTGGTTGTTGAGCGCCTTGTCGTTCCAGAAGCGATCGTCTTTATACAAGTTGAAGTTCGGATACGATGGGGCGGCCGTGATGACCTCCACTTCGTATCCGCGTTCCTTCATGAGATGCGTGATATTTTGCATCCGGTTGCCGGCACTGCCGATCTCCGGATAATAGTTTTGACAGACCATTAACATTGTTTTCAAAAATAACACACCTTACTGTTGTTCGAGTTCGTCCACGAAGCGCTTCAAGAGCGTGTGGACGTTGGCTTTTAAATCTGGGTCGCAGAGCGCGTGGGCAATCGTCGCTTCGATGAAGCCGATCGGTTCCCCGACGTCATAGCGACGCCCGTCAAATTCATAGGCGAAGACGGTCTCCACCTCGTTCAAGCGGGCGATGGCGTCCGTCAATTGGATCTCGCCTCCCGTCCCGACTTTTTGCGCCGACAACGCCTCAAAGACGTCCGGCGTCAAAATGTAACGGCCGAGGATGGCGAGGTTCGATGGGGCTTCACCGACGGCCGGTTTCTCAACGAACGTCCGGACCGGGATGAGCTTTCCTTCGACGGCAAGCGGGTCAATTATACCATATCGATTCGTCATTTCATACGGGACGCGTTGCACCCCGATGATCGAGCGCTCATACTGCTCGTACTGGTCGATCAATTGCTTCGTCGCCGGCACGTCCGCCTCGATGATATCGTCCCCGAGCAGGACGGCGAACGGTTCGTCGCCGATGAACTTCCGGGCACACCAAATCGCGTGGCCGAGCCCTTTCGGTTCCTGTTGCCGTATGTAGTGGATGTTGGCGAGGTTCGACGAGTGGCGCACCGACTCGAGGAGCTCGGTCTTGCCTTTTGACTCGAGGTTCTGTTCGAGCTCGATGGCCCGGTCGAAATGGTCCTCGATGGCGCGCTTGTTCTTCCCGGTCACGATGATGATGTCCTCGATGCCGGAAGCGACGGCTTCTTCCACGATGAATTGGATCGTCGGTTTGTTGACGATCGGGAGCATCTCTTTTGGCATCGCCTTCGTCGCCGGCAAGAAGCGGGTACCGAGCCCGGCGGCCGGGATGATGGCTTTCCGTACGCGTGTCATGGACGTCTCTCCTTTTTTATGCTGTATCTGATAATTATACCCAATTTCCGAGTATTCACGCACACAAAAAAACGGCCATGACGCACGTCACGACCATCTCCGGTCGTCCATATACTTGTACAGGAACCAACCACCGACACCGAGCACAATGAGAAGAAGGAGAAAACCGCTGACCATCATGATGAACGCCTCCTTTCACCTACACTAGTCTATTCCCGGAATGACTGGTCGACAAGCACCCCTCTGACATTCTATTTCAGAACCACTTCCGTCCGTGCACCTCGATGAACCGGTACTCTTCTTGATAATGGTCATAATGCCCTTCATCGATCATGTGTTGGAAGGCTGCATCCCCTTCCGCCGCTTTCCGTTTCATCAATCGACAGAGCGCATCGATTCGTAACAGTAACATCGTCAGCAACTCCGTTGTCGAACCTTCCCAGCCATACGCATCCAAGAAGAGGGCGACTTGTCGTTTGTACGTCCCATCATCACGTTCCGCCTCATAGTAAATGACTTCACCCGACTCGGCTTGATGACGCCGGCTGAGCGGAACGAACGTATAAAGGGCATAGACGATATCCCAGGCTCGTGGTCCGGGCGCCGCCAAATCAAAGTCGATGACCCCTGCCACTTTCCCGTCATGGAAAATCGTATTGTAGACGGCGAAATCGTTGTGGCAAATCACTTCAAACGGTGCTGGCGTATGGTCGAACGGTTGCCAATCAGACGGCCACTCGACACCGGCGGTCGCGTCATGCAGCTGGCGCATCAATCGAGCGGCGTCTTGAATCGCCTCATCTGACCACATGTAGGCTTTCAACGGATAATCGGCCGTCTCCCCTTCGAGGTACGTCAACACTTCTCGGCCCTGATCATCCACCCCGACAAATCGCGGCACGCCCGATATCCCTTTCGCCTCCAAATGCGTTAACAACCGCTGAATATGCGCACTGCCATCTTTCTGCGTGCGATAGACGTGATTCCCCTTTTTATAGACGGTCGACACGTTCCCGCCACTCAACCTTTTTTCTTGTTCATTCGATTGGTCCATGTAACTCCCCCTACTCTTCATCGATAACAAATTCAGTATACAGCAGGACGAAGAATCAATGATGGATTCATGACACAATGTTTGATACGGAGGTACAATCCCGTCGAAGCGGCACCGTGACTCTTGCAGGAAAGCAATCGCGCGGAGACCCCGCAAGCGCGTAAGCGCGAGGAGGCTCCGTGGATTGCCTGCAGAAAGCATCGGTGCCGTAAAGACGGGTTTAACCACAAAAAAACAGGCCCGCACGAGGCGAGCCTGAAAAACATCAATTATTTTTTGAGGTTGTAGAACGACTTGATCCCGTCGTATTTCGCTACATCGCCGAGCATGTCTTCGATGCGGAGAAGTTGGTTGTACTTCGCGATACGGTCTGTACGCGAGAGTGAACCAGTTTTGATTTGACCAGCGTTTGTTGCAACCGCGATGTCCGCGATTGTTGCGTCTTCTGTTTCACCAGAACGGTGTGAGACAACTGCTGTGTAACCAGCTTTTTTAGCCATTTCGATCGCGTCAAATGTTTCTGTGAGCGTACCGATTTGGTTAACTTTGATGAGGATCGAGTTCGCGATACCTTTTTCGATTCCTTCAGCCAATTTCGCTGTGTTCGTTACGAAGAGGTCATCCCCAACGAGTTGAACTTTGTTACCGATTTTCTCAGTAAGCAATTTGTGGCCATCCCAGTCGTTTTCATCGCAACCATCTTCGATTGAGAGGATTGGGTACTTGTCAACGAGTTCTGCGTAGAAGTCTACGAGTTCTGCAGTTGTAAGTGATTTGCCTTCGCCAGCGAGTTCGTACTTGCCAGTCGACTTGTCATAGAACTCAGAAGATGCAACGTCCATTGCGAGGTAGACGTCTTCACCTGGTTTATAACCAGCTTTTTCGATTGCTTCAAGGATAACAGTGATCGCTTCTTCGTTTGACTTAAGGTTTGGTGCGAAACCACCTTCGTCACCGACTGCTGTGTTAAGACCCATACCAGAAAGAACTGATTTGAGGGCGTGGAATACTTCAGCACCCATACGGAGCGCTTCACGGAACGTTGGCGCACCAACAGGCATGATCATGAACTCTTGGAAGTCAACGTTGTTGTCCGCGTGCGAGCCACCGTTGATGATGTTCATCATTGGTGTTGGAAGTGTCTTCGCGTTGAATCCACCGAGATACGTGTAAAGTGGAAGACCGAGCTCATCAGCTGCTGCGTGAGCTGCTGCCATTGAGACACCAAGGATTGCGTTTGCGCCGAGCTTCGCTTTGTTTGGTGTGCCATCAAGTTCGATCATTTTAGCGTCGATTGCATTTTGGTCGAAAACATCGTAGCCGATGAGTTCAGGTGCGATTGTGTCGTTTACGTTGGCAACGGCTTTGAGTACGCCTTTACCAAGGTAACGTGACTTGTCGCCATCGCGAAGTTCGACTGCTTCGTGCTCACCAGTCGATGCGCCTGATGGGACGAGGGCACGGCCGAAACCGCCGTCTTCTGTGAAAACTTCTACTTCTACTGATGGGTTACCGCGTGAATCCAAAATCTCGCGTGCGTAAATTTCTGTAATCATTGACATATTGATTCGCTCCTTTTTTTTTAGCAAATTTTTTGAGTTACTTCGTGACGATCGATGTACCGGTCATTTCGGCCGGTTGCTCTCCACCGAGAAGGTGAAGGAGTGTCGGGGCGAGGTCGCACAAGGCACCTTCGAGAACGGGCTTCAGTTCTACCCCTTCTTTCGTGACGATACATGGTACAGGCTCCGTCGTGTGAGCTGTCATCGGTGAACCGTCCGGGTTCGTGACAAGGTCAGCGTTCCCGTGGTCCGCCGTGATAATCGCCGCGCCACCTTTGGCAATGAGTGCGTCCACTACTTTACCGAGGCATTCGTCGACGACTTCGACCGCTTTTTTCGTCGGTTCGAGCATACCGGAATGGCCGACCATGTCCGGGTTCGCGTAGTTGATGATGTACGCGTCATACGTGTCCGATTCGATGCGTTGAAGAAGTCCTTCCGTGAGCTCATATGCGCTCATTTCCGGTTTCAAGTCGTACGTCGCCACTTTCGGTGACGGTACGAGGAAACGATCTTCACCTTCGAACGGTGTTTCTTGTTGTCCGTTCAAGAAGAACGTGACGTGCGGGTATTTCTCAGTTTCCGCAGCGCGGAGCTGTTTGTACCCTTGCGCGGCGAGAGTCTCACCGAGCGTGTTTTTCAAATCTTCTGGTGGGAAGACGATGTCCGTGTCGATCTCATCCGAGAATTTCGTCATCGAGACAAGCAAGATGTTCTCTGGATGTGTGTTCGAAAGTTCGAAGCCTTTGAAGCCGGTTTTCTCTTTGAACACTTTCGCAAGTTCAATCGCCCGGTCCGGACGGAAGTTGAAGAACATGATTGCGTCGTTGTCTTTAATCGTCGCAATCGGTTGACCGTCTTTCTCGATGACCGTCGGAAGAACGAATTCATCCGTCAAGCCGTCTGCATACGACTGTTTAAGAACGTCGACTGCATTCGTGCCGACTTCACCTTTCGCGTTGACGAGCACGTCGTATACTTTCTCGACGCGTTCCCAACGGTTATCGCGGTCCATGGCATAGTAGCGTCCAGACACGCTAGCGACTTGACCGAGTCCGAGTTCAGCGAGCTTCGCTTCCGTCTGTTCGAGGAAGCCAGCGCCTGATTTAGGATCACAGTCACGGCCGTCCGTGAAAGCGTGAATGTATACTTTTTCGATGCCATGAAGTTTTGCGAACTCGACGATAGCGTACATGTGGTTGATGTGAGAGTGAATCCCACCGTCTGAGACGAGGCCCATGATGTGGAGGCTCGAATCATACTTTTTCACATGTCCGGCCAAGTGATTCATCGCTTGGCGGTCGAAGAGTGAACGGTCTTTGATGGAATTGTTGACGCGTGAAAGTGACTGATAGACGACCCGGCCGGCACCGATGTTCAAGTGACCGACTTCCGAGTTCCCCATCTGACCTTCCGGAAGACCGACGTACTCGCCTTTCGCGTTCAAGAGCGTATGTGGATACTGCTCCCAGAAGCGGTCGAAGTTCGGTTTGTTCGCCGCAGCGACCGCATTACCGAACGTCTCGTTCCGCATTCCAAAACCATCCAAGATGATGAGGGCGACTGGTCTTGCCATTTAAATCGCCTCCAACAACTTGAGGAACGAAGCAGCTTCAAGTGAAGCACCGCCGACGAGCGCGCCGTCGATGTCTTCTTGCGCCATATACTCCTTGATGTTCTCAGGTTTTACAGAACCGCCGTATTGGATGCGAACCGCAGCCGCCACGTCTTCACCGTAAAGACCTTTTACCACGTCACGAACATATTTGCATGAGCTTTGCGCATCTGCTTCGTCCGCTGATTTACCAGTGCCGATCGCCCAAACTGGCTCGTACGCGATGACGAGTTGTTTGACTTGGTCAGCTGAGAGGTCCGCGAGGCCACCTTCGACTTGCGTCTTGATGACTTCTTCGAACTTGTCGCCTTCGCGCTCTTCTAATGTTTCACCGACACAAACGATTGGCGTAAGACCGTGTTCGAACGCTTTTTTCGTTTTGCTGTTGATGAACGCATCAGATTCGCCGAAGTATTCGCGACGCTCTGAGTGTCCAAGGATGACGTACGTCACGCCGAGGTCAGCGACCATGGCCGGGCTGATTTCGCCTGTGTATGCCCCACTGTCTTTATCGTACATGTTTTGAGCACCGAGCTTAAGGTTTGACCCCTTCGCTGCTTCTACCATCGGTGCGAGGAAAAGTGCTGGTGCACCAATCGCCGCGTCAACTTTGTCCGTTGACGGGATGTTATTTTTAACTTCCTCTACGAAAGCGACGGCTTCCGAGAGTGTTTTGTTCATTTTCCAGTTACCTGCAATAATCGGTTTACGCATCGATAACCCTCCTCTGTTTTACTTGTCGTTCAACGCTTCGACGCCTGGAAGTTTCTTGCCTTCCATGAATTCGAGTGAAGCGCCGCCACCAGTCGAGATGTGGCTCATTTGGTCAGCAAGGCCGAACTTGGCTGCTGCCGCGGCTGAGTCACCACCACCGATGATTGAGTATGCGTCGCTGTCTGCGAGTGCTTGAGCGACACCTTTCGTTCCGTTAGCGTACTTATCGAGTTCGAATACGCCCATCGGTCCGTTCCAAACGACAAGTTTCGATTCGCGAATCGCTTCCGCGTAAATTTCGACTGTCTTCGGTCCGATATCAAGACCCATGTGATCCGCAGGGATCGCGTCGATATCGACTGGTCCGACGTATGTCTCTTCGCCGAATTCTTTCGCAATGACACAGTCGACCGGCATCAAGAACTTCACGCCTTTGTCTTCTGCTTTTTTCATGAACTGACGAGCGAGGTCGAGCTTGTCTTCTTCAAGGAGTGACGTTCCGACTTCGTGCCCGAGTGCTTTCGAGAACGTGTACGAGAGACCGCCACCGATGATGAGTGTGTCAACGATGTCAAGAAGGTGGTCGATGACCCCAATCTTGTCAGCAACTTTCGATCCGCCGATAATCGCCGTGAACGGACGGTCCGGGTTCGAGAGTGCCTTCCCGAGGACTTCAAGTTCTTTCTCCATCAAGAGACCAGCCACCGCGTGGTCCACGTTTTGCGCGATACCTTCTGTTGAAGCGTGGGCACGGTGAGCCGCACCGAACGCATCGTTGACGAAGATATCAGCGAGTGCCGCGAAACCTTTCGCGAGTTCTGGATCGTTTTTCGTTTCACCAGGGTAGAAACGGACGTTCTCGAGAACGACGACGTCACCTTCACCAAGTTTTGAAACGGCTTCTTCTGCGACTGGACCGTACGCCTCTTCAACGAGGGGTACATCTTTGCCGAGAAGTTCAGCGAGACGTTTAGCGACCGGTGCGAGTGAGTACTCGAGGTTCTTCTCGCCTTTTGGACGGCCGAGGTGGCTCGCCAAAATGACTTTCGCACCGCCGTCGATCAAGTGTTTGATCGTCGGAAGAGCCGCTTGGATCCGCGTTTCATCTTGAATGACGCGATCTTTGAGTGGAACGTTGAAGTCAACGCGGCAAAAGACGCGTTTCCCTTTTACATCGATGTCACGAATAGACTGTTTGTTCATAACCTTCGCCTCCATATGTCGTGCGTGTCAATTTCATAAATAGAGCGGAGAACAATCTCTTGTTTCCGCTCCTATTTGATTCTATTTAGTTCACGAACTTACTTCGCGATTTCAGCGAAGTGCTTGAGTGTGCGAACCAATTGTGCAGTGTAAGACATTTCGTTATCGTACCAAGAAACTGTCTTAACGAGTTGCTTGTCGCCAACTGTCATTACTTTAGTTTGTGTCGCATCGAAGAGTGAACCGTAAGTGATTCCGACGATGTCAGAAGATACGATTTCGTCTTCAGTGTAACCGAATGACTCGTTCGCTGCTTTTTTCATTGCTGCGTTGATTTCGTCAACAGATACAGTTTTCTCAAGAACTGTTACGAGCTCTGTGAGTGAACCTGTAGCAACTGGTACACGTTGTGCCGCACCGTCAAGTTTACCTTGAAGTTCTGGGATAACGAGGCCGATTGCTTTAGCCGCACCAGTTGTGTTCGGTACGATGTTTGCTGCTGCCGCACGTGCACGACGGAAGTCGCCTTTCGGGTGTGGAGCGTCAAGCGTGTTTTGGTCGCCTGTGTAAGCGTGGATTGTTGTCATGAGACCTTCAACGATTCCGAACTGGTCTTGGAGAACTTTCGCCATTGGCGCCAAGCAGTTTGTCGTACAAGAAGCACCAGAGATTACTGTCTCAGTACCATCAAGGATGTCGTGGTTTGTGTTGTAAACAACAGTCTTCATGTCACCTGTAGCCGGAGCCGAGATCACAACTTTTTTCGCGCCAGCTTTCAAGTGAAGCTCCGCTTTTTCTTTTGCTGTGAAGAAACCAGTACATTCGAGAACGATGTCAACACCGAGCTCGCCCCATGGAAGTTCTTCTGGGTTGCGGTTAGCAAGTGTAACGACTTTCTCGCCGTTTACGAGGAAGTGACCGTCGTGTACTTCTACTTCTCCGTCGAAACGACCTTGTGTCGTGTCATACTTGAGAAGGTGAGCGAGCATCTTCGTGTCAGTCAAGTCGTTGATTGCAACAACTTCGATTCCTTCGTTTTTGATGATCTCGCGGAATGCCAAACGACCAATACGTCCAAATCCGTTAATACCAACTTTTACTGCCATAGTTAATTTCCTCCTTAGGGTAGAAGCTATTTATTGAAGAGCCAACGGGGGTCAACTCTTTAATAACGATTTAATAATTCTGTCGCCGCACCTTCGTCTGTGACGAGGATGATGTTCGGCGTGTGTTTCGCATATGCGGCAATCGCTTGTGCCTTCGATTTCCCTCCGGCGACCGCGATGACGGTGTCCATGTCGTCGAGCTCCTCTAATTGGATCCCGACCGTCTTGACCCGATGAACGATTTCACCTTCGGCGTTGAAGTAATATCCGAACGCCTCGGCGACGGCATCATGCCGTTCGATCATCCGCAAATGCTCTGGTGACGCGTGACGGCGTTTCGCCATCGTTTCCGCCTCACCAATTCCATGTACCACAATTCGCGCCGCTCTAATCATTTCCAGGACATTTTTTATGCTAGGTTCCTCCACCATCCGCTCGAACGTCTCTTGCGAAACCTCGTCCGGAATGTGGAGTAAATGATAGTCGGCATGGGCCCGGTCGGCCATTCGAGAACAGACGGTGTTCGCCTGTAACTCAAGCGTCTCCCCGAGTCCGCCGCGTGCCGGCACGAAATGCATCGGCCGTTCTTTTTTATCGGGCGACATCATGGCCGCAACCGATGCCATCGTCGTCCCGCCTGTGACCGCGATGATATTGTCGTCAGGTGCCAGTCGCGCTTTCAGCTGCGTGACGGCGGCCCGACCGATATCTCGCTGGACCCAGAACGTCTCGTCGGAATCACCCGGTACGATGACGACTTGGCGAACGCCTAGT
Organism: Exiguobacterium sp. s21; assembly: GCF_018617975.1. Taxonomy (NCBI): domain Bacteria; kingdom Bacillati; phylum Bacillota; class Bacilli; order Caryophanales; genus Exiguobacterium; species Exiguobacterium sp. s21. The sequence continues at coordinate 86,855 of NZ_JACSLF010000001.1, forward strand.
TTTCGCTCGAGTTCTCGTGCGACTTCCGAGATTCCTAGGATCTCTCCCATGACCTCGTGCAAGTCTCTGAGAACGTTTCGGCCCGATTCCGTAAGGGAAATACCTTGAGTAGCGACCATCAATAGACCTTGGTCTTTCAAAAAGTCGACTTCTCGTCTTAGGATTCGTTCCGTCAGCCCGAGGCTTGTGGCGAGTGTCCGGCGGCCGATTGGCTGCATCAACCGGACGTAATGTAAGATGTCGTAACGATGTCGGAGCGTATCGAGCATGTCGGGAACGATTTGCTTCTGAACTTGAATCAGCTGCTGAATCATACTCATTCCCCCTCGACTTAAAGCGTGGACAATTTTTGTCCCACTTTTATATTTGCGTCCCACCGCTACGACTTCATCTTATCAATGACATTTCCGTCTTGCAACCCCTTCAAACGTTTTTTTTCGATGTAAGCGTATACTTAACAAAATCTTCAACTTTACTGTCATCGTATCGCCCTTGACTAATGACGCGCCCCTCGTGTAAGACGACGGGGATCTCGAACAAGTACTTCGCCTCGAGTTCTTCGTTGCCCGTGATGTCGACCTGCTCGAGTTCGAACGGATAGTCTTCCATGAGCCATTCGAGCATGACGAGTGCCTCCTCGCAGAGCGAACAGTTGGCACGTCGGTATAATGTCAGCACCATGTCAGTCCCCTCCTTTCCATAGTTGTCGTTCCCGCTCCCGCGAGTTTCCAAAACCGAGCGCCTCCCGATAGTTCGCCACGGTCCGTCGTGTCACCGTATAGCCGATCCGGGCCAACTCTCGCATGAGTGCGGCGTCACTCAAAGGTGACGTCTCTTGTTGAATCAGTTCGGCGAGCGCCTTTTTCACCATGAACGGCGATTGCCCATGATCCGTGGACCTGACGAAAAAGTGGCGCCACGCCATGACACCGCCCTCGGTCGCCACATACTTTCCTTGGATGGCCCGTCCGACGGTCGACTCGTGCTTGCCGATCCGTTCGGCGACTTCTTTCCGCGTCAACGGATGCAAGACGAGGTTGCCGTCGAGCCAGTCCGCCTGACGTTCCGCGATGACCGTCCATACTGAATGAAGCGTCGCGTTCCGCATCTCGAGCGTCTCGTGCCACCACTTCGCCTCGCGGTCGTCCCCGATCCGAGTCGCATCGAGCGTCGGGCTGAACCATGTCGTCACAAGCTCATCGTCACGCCGGACGACTTCGAGTTCCGGTACGATATGCTCGGTTCCTTCATATACTATTGGTGTTTTCGGTAACGTCGCCACGATACGGGTCACCCGGTCGAACTCAGCCACCGAGATGTCGAGTCGTCCCGGGATGTCATCAACGTTCGCGTCGAGCGCCTCGAACACGTCCAAGACGAGCGGGTCGTCATGTTCAATTGCATGCCGGTACTGACAGTCCCGCTCATTCTTCGCCCCGATCCCCGTCGGTTCTAGAAACAAGAGCGCCTGGCGTGCCGCCTCAATGTCCGCCACATCGACCTCGAACCGATAGGCGAGCACGAAGTCACTATCAGGTAAGAGGCCGCGGTGGTCTAGCGCGAGGACGAGTCGCTTTTGAAGCATACGTTGGACCTCGTTCCCACTTCCTTCCTCGATTTGTTCGAACAGACGCGACTCGAACCCGCTCGCCGTGTCCTCCACCCATTCGACCGCACCGCTGCCGATGGCGATGTTCGGGTTCCGCTTTGACAAGCGGCCGAGCTGAAAAGCGATCGCGGTCCGGTCTGCTTCGAGAACCGGCAGACGCCTGACCATGTCCTGGGTCAGCTGTTGCTTTTGAAGTTGCTGTTGTTCTTGGCGTTGCATCGGTCACACCCCTCTCGTTTCCTATTGTAGCGAAAGGCGGGAAAACGCGCTCAAAAAAAAGTGAGACGAACAGGATTGCTTTTTTAAAAAAACAAATGTATAATAAATCGTATCAGAGAACATGCACCCGTAGCTCAGGGGATAGAGCACTGGTTTCCGGTGCCAGGTGTCGGGAGTTCGAATCTCTCCGGGTGTATCAAAGAAAGAGGTCAGGCAGATGCCTGGCCTCTTTTGTCGTTTTAGAATCGTCAAACCGTGGAATAGGTCAAAAACGATGACTATCGTTTGACCAACATTGACTATAGCGGTATGATATATTTACAACCTACATAAAGGAGGCAGATTCAATGTTAATTCCAACAGTTATCGAACAAACAGGTCGCGGGGAACGCGCGTACGATATTTACTCACGCTTGCTCAAGGACCGCATCATCTTGCTCGGAAGTGCGATCGACGACAACGTCGCCAACTCGATCGTTGCCCAGCTCCTCTTCCTTGCAGCCGAGGACCCAGATAAGGACATCTCACTTTACATCAACAGTCCGGGTGGTTCGATCACTTCCGGAATGGCGATTTATGACACGATGAACTTCATCAAACCGAACGTGTCGACGATTTGTATCGGAATGGCCGCATCGATGGGTGCCTTCTTGCTCCAAGCCGGTGAAAAAGGCAAACGCTTCGCGCTTCCAAACGCGGAGATCATGATTCACCAACCGCTCGGCGGTACGCAAGGTCAAGCATCGGACATCAAGATCCATGCTGAACGCATCATCAAGATGCGCGAGAAATTGAACCAAATCATGGCCGACAACACAGGCCAGCCGCTTGAAGTCATCGAGCGCGACACAGAGCGCGACTACTTCATGTCAGCTGAACAAGCGAAAGACTACGGTCTCATCGACAAGGTCATGACGCGTTAATCCAAAAGCGCCTTTCCCAACTCCGGGAAAGGCGCTTCTTTTTATTGGACAGGTAACCAAATTTCAATCAAGTCGTCAGCTCCGTCTTGCCCATGAATGTAGCGCTCAAAATCGAGTGCATCCCGCAACGTTACATCCGGCAACGCTAGAAGTTGATTATACGTCGTGGGGATGGCCGGGATTCCGCCTTCGACCGTGGCGACAAGGTAACGTCCTGCCGACAGTTCAACCTGTCTTCCCTCTTCTCCTATGACAGGATCAGTCATCCCTGCTAGATAAGCTTCTTCTTTCGCTAAACAGACGCCATATGATTCGTCTGTCGTCAGCTCTGGTTGCAATTTTTCCCAAACAAACGGGATTGTGGTGAGTTCGGATACATAGCCGTTCACGATTTTCGGTCGGTCCCACATCTCATAACGTACTTTCATTGAATCTCCCCCTGTTTGCATCCATTTGATTTGTTGCTCGACTTGTCGCAACGCCTCGATTTCGCGTTGGACCTCATCAAGTCTGCTGTCGAGTAACTCGCTCACACTTTTTGCCGTTTGAATTTGTTCGAGCGAGATACCCATTTGGCGTAGTAACTTGATTTCGTTCAGGCGTCTTATTTCTTCCATCCCGTATAACCGATACTGATTATCTAAACGAGTCGGTCGGACGAGTCCTTTCGCTTCATACCATTTGATTGCTTTAGTGGACAACCCCGTTAGATGGACCACTTTTCCGATTTGAATCATTGGCGTCCCCCCTTCTCGTTGATCATAAAGCCGCCCGTAGCGGACAGGTCAACTCTTTTATTCCTCGACCTCGACCCCGAACACATAGCGGCTATCGCCTTGCGGCCATTCCCCGCCCGTCTCAAACAAATAGACGCCCGGTTCGTCTGGGACGACGGGGTCAGACCGTACGAGCTCACCGTCGATGATTTGATGGAATGAGACGTTCGACGGCTCGGCATGGAACTCGACATCAATCTCGGCACCCGGTTCGACGGGCACGAGCTGCAAGTCGTCCGCTTCCGGCAACCCGTGGTCTTCACATACCGCCTCGCCCCCATTGGACCAGCAGAACGTCGACTGCTTCACTTCGGCCGTCACCGACCCGACCCGGACCGTCGGGAGCGGCGGTTTGATCGAGGACTCCGACTTCCAAAACGAGGTGGCCAACAACGCGCCGCCGACGAGAATCAACCCAACCACGACGATCCATAACCCTTTTCGTCTCAACTCGCTCATCTCCTTTGTTCTTGTATTCCCCGTTCCACGAAAAAACGACCCACTTCCGTGAGTCGTCCCGTTCATTTCGGGCGTCGGAGCCCTTTCATCATATAGCCGCCTTTAAAGTCAATCGGATCGAATGCGACGAGGAACGCCTTCGGCTCATACTCCTCGACCATTTGCCGCAAATCTTTCATCCGTGTCCGTGCCGCCAAGACGTCGAGACGATATCGGATGCCGTCACGCCCCTGACCTTGGTAGTGCGTCACACCATAACCGCTGTCGCGCATCTTTTGGATGAGCTCGGCCGGGAACTCTTGCGTGTGGACTTGGATCATGTTGTAGCCGATAGCAAGCTTACGCTCGACGTAACCGCCGACGAGAATCCCGAGCCCGAATCCGACCGCATAGACGATCATGCCGAGCGTCGTCAAATCTTGGAACACGATCCCGAGCGCGAAGATATAGATTAGCGTCTCAAGCGTCCCGAACAGCCCCGCAATCATCGTTTTTCCTTTGACGAGCATGATTGTCCGAAGCGTCAGCACCGGTACGTAGACGAGTTGTAATACTAGGATGAGCAAGATTTGCCCCATAGGATCGACCTCCATTCGAATTCAATATAACCACTATTCCAAATTTTAAGGCCGGATGCAACCAAAAAAGGCTGACCGCAGTCAGCCTTTCGCAATTATTTGTCTAAGTTATCCACGCTCGTGAGCAGTTCATAATCTTTGCGGATGACCTGATAGATGGCGTTCGTGTCACCTGACAATACTTCTTCCGCGCGCAATTGGTTGAGGAAGAGGCTTGTCGCGAACGTGACGAGGGCGCTTTTCGGGATCCCGATTTGTTTCGCACGCTCCGTGATGACCTGGTCTAAATCAGCGTCGATCGTGAGCGAGATTCTTTTCTTTGCATTCGACATAATCATGAAGCTCCTTTAAGTTACATTTCTAAGTCCTATACACAATTGCTAATTATATAGGAAGAATGGTTTTGGTGCAACCGGGGTCACGATGAGCTGATTTCTTCACCGTTTCGCACCTTGTCCGCGATCTGGTCGATCTTGCGGAGCCGATGGTTGATCCCCGATTTCGAGATCGGTCCCGTCTCGAGCATCTCGCCGAGTTCTTGGAGCGAGACGTCTTGATGGGTGACCCGGAGCTCGGCGATTTCCCGGAGTTTGACCGGTAAGATTTCAAGCCCGACCGTGCGCTCGAGGAACTTGATGTTCTCGACTTGGCGGAGCGCCGCCCCGACAGTCTTGTTCAAGTTCGCCGTCTCACAGTTGACAAGCCGGTTGACTGAGTTGCGCATGTCTTTGATGATACGCGCGTCCTCGAATTCGAGCATGCCGCGCGTCGCCCCGATGAGTTTCAGGAAGTCCGAGATCTTTTCACTCTCTTTGATATAGAGGATATGCCCTTTCTTCCGCTCGAGCGTCTTCGCGTTCAAGCCGAAGCGGTTGGCGAGGTCACGGAGCGCCTGGTTATGGTTCTCGTACAGGCTGTACACCTCGAGGTGATATGACGACGTCTTCGGATGGTTGATCGACCCGCCGGCAAGGAACGACCCGCGTAAATAGGCACGGGCGAGGTTCTCGTCACGTGTCATGTCCGAGTTGAGCGTGCGAATCATCTCGTAGTTCTCCCCGAGAATCTCAAGGTCGCGAAGCATCGTCTCGGCACGCTGGGCGACCCGGACGATATAGACGTTGTTCTTCTTCAACCGCATTTTCTTCCGTACGAACAAATCAAGATGATGGTCGTACAGCCGTTTCATGAGGGAATAGATTCGACGTGCGATGGCGGCGTTCTCAGTCGAGACGTCGAGCGTCATCCCTCGCCCTAAAGCTAGCGAGATGACCCCGTTCATCCGGACGAGTGCGGATAGTTCCGCTTTCGCCTCGGCATCGGTCACGACGAGTTGCGTCAATTCTTTTTTGACGTCAGAGGCAAAGCTCATGCCGGTCCCCTCCTTTCTGTTCAATCACAACTTATTTCAGCTCAAGTTCTTGGAACGAGCGTGGTTTCTTGATGCGCAGGACGCGTTGCATGACGAGTCCGGCGATGGCGTCCGAGTCATGGCGGATATAGTCACGGTTATAGTCGACGATGTCCCCCGCGAGCACGTTCGTACCGTAATTTCGAAGCTTCTTCCGATCGAAGCGGACTTCTTCCGAACCGTCCTCGAGGTAACGCTCTAAATAGATGTCCTCGATCGGCTCGTTGTTGACGACGATCGTGTCGACCGTCGACTTGCCGAGATATGCCTCGATCGATTTCAAATGTTTCATCGCGTCGTACCCTTTCGTCTCGCCGGGCTGCGTCATGACGTTGCAGATGTAGACGACCGGTTTCTTGGAGCGGACGATGGCGTCACGCACTTCTGGAATCAAGAGGTTCGGGATGATGCTCGTATAGAGGCTCCCTGGACCGAGCACGATTAAATCGGCGTCCTCGATTGCCTCGACGACACCAGCCGCCGGCTTGATGCCTTCCTCGAGCAAGAACAGGCGCTTGATTTGTTTCTCGACGAGCGGGATTTTTGATTCACCTTTGACGATCGTCCCGTCCTCGAACTCGGCGGCGAGCGTCATGAGTGTCTCCGTCACCGGGAGCACCTTGCCTTGGGCGTTCAACAGCTGCGACAAGACGTCAACCGCCTTGACGAACGAGCCTTCACAAATGTGCGTCGCCGCCGTCAACATAAGGTTGCCGAGCGAGTGCCCTTCGAGCCCGTAACCGCTGTCGAACCGATACTGCAAAATCTTGTCCATGAGTGGCTCGACCTCGGACAAGGCGAGGATGACGTTCCGGATGTCGCCCGGCGGCAACATATGGAACTCGTCACGGAGGCGCCCCGAGCTGCCCCCGTCGTCCCCGACCGTGACGATGGCCGTGATGTCGAGCGGATAATGCTTCAAGCCCCGGACGAGCGTCGAGAGGCCCGTCCCTCCACCGATGGCCACCACTTTTCTATCGCGTCTCATCTTATTTCTCCTTCGTCGCATGCGCGAGATCGCGATGGACGGTCTTGACGTTATAGCGCTCGGCGAAATGGGCCGATACTTTCTCGGCGAACGTGATCGAGCGGTGCTTCCCGCCCGTACAGCCGAAGGCGACGACGACTTGCGTCTTCCCTTCGCGCTTGTACTGCGGCAACAGGAATTCGAGCATGTCGATCAGTTTTTTATAGAACGCCCGCGCCTCGGGGTGCGACATGACGTAGTTCTGGACTTCTTCCGTCTGCCCGGTGAGCGGACGGAGTTCCGGGATATAGAACGGGTTCGTGATGAAGCGGACGTCGAACAACAGGTCGATGTCGAGCGGGACGCCGTGTTTGAACCCGAACGACATGAAGTTGACCGTGAACGGAATCCGTTCCTCGTTGAACTGGAGCAAGATGCGGTCTTTGAGCATCTGCGGCTTCAAGTCGCTCGTATCGTAGAGCGTATGGGCCCGGTCACGGAACCCTTCGAGCAACGAGCGCTCCATCCCGATGCCGACGAGCGGCGCGTCTTCCGGGGCGAGCGGATGCGACCGGCGCGTCTCCTTGTAGCGGCGCACGAGCACTTCGTCCCGTGTGTCGAGATACAACAAGTGCGGGTGTACGTTCTTCTGTTCCAAGTCGTCGATGACGATGAACAGGCTGTCGATGAAGTCGCGCGTCCGTGTGTCGATCGCGACGGCGATCTTCGGCCGGACCGAGCTGATGACATCGATCAATTGCGGCAAGAGCACCGGCGGCAAGTTATCGACGCAAAAATAGCCGAGATCCTCAAAGCTATTCATTGCGACCGATTTCCCGGCCCCGCTCATCCCGCTGATGATGATCAATTCTTCTAATCCTTTAAAGTCTTCCATGTCACTGACGCCCCCTTAAAATTGACAACCGAGCCGTGTGTGCAGCTCTCTTCTGTCCTTAGTATAACGAACGTCCGAAAAAAAGAGAAGGGATTGCGGTCGCCCGCAATCCCTTCTGCCTCATGTCACGCGTTTTGTTCGTGCAACGCCTCGAGGAGCCCCTCGATATAGTGTTGCGCGTTTTGAGCGGCAATCGATCCGTCGTTCGTCGCGGTGACGACTTGACGGAGCGTCTTGTCGCGTACGTCGCCGGCTGCGAAAATCCCTGGGATCTTCGTCTCCATCGCTTCGTTCGTGACGATATAGCCTTGCTCGTTCGTGATGCCGAGGTCTTTGACGAAACCAGTGATCGGGTTCATACCAATATAGATGAACACACCGTCGATTTCGTGGTCCGACTCGGTCCCATCGACCGTGCTGACGAGACGTGCCCCACCGACTTTACCATCCGCTTCCACGATCTCTTTGAGCGTGTGGTTCCAGATGAAGTCGATTTTCGGGTTGTCGAACGCCCGTTTTTGAAGAATCTTCTGAGCGCGAAGCTCGTCGCGACGGTGAACGATTGTCACCTTGTCAGCAAAACGTGTCAAGAACACGCCTTCCTCGACAGCTGAGTCGCCGCCGCCGATGACGAACAAGTTCTTCCCTTTGAAGAACGCCCCGTCACAGACCGCACAATACGATACACCGCGGCCGCCGAGCTCTTCTTCGCCCGGGACACCGATTTTCTTGTATTGTGCGCCAGAAGCGAGGATGATCGCCCGTGCTTTATAGTCACGGTTGTGCGCGTGGACGACTTTATATTCCGTCTCGTCCGAGATGCTTTGGACGTCGCCATAAGCGTACTTCGCCCCGAATGCTTTCGAGTGGTCGAACATTTTTTGAGACAAGTCTGGGCCGAGGATGCTGTCATAGCCCGGATAGTTTTCGATATCTTCCGTGTTCGCCATCTGTCCACCTGGGATACCGCGTTCGATCATAAGTGTCGATAAGTTGGCACGCGACGCGTAAAGTGCCGCCGTCATTCCGGCTGGGCCGGCCCCGATGATAATGACGTCATAGATTTTTTCTTCTGTCATAATGATTCCACCTCTGCATGAAATTGATTGACTTCAGTATAAGAAACCTAGGGAGGTATCGTCTATCTTTATGCTTGTTCGAGTGTCTGTTTGAACGAACGGATCGTGCCCGTGAGCGTCGCGACGTCGATTCCGAACGTGTCGGCGCAGTCGTCGAGGATGAGGGCATCCCGTTTCGCATAGAACATCCAGACGAGGGCCGCGGCCGATGCCGTGACGTCCTCGAACGATGCCCCGGCAAGGAGCAGGAGTGAGAACCGTTCATAGAAGTCGCCGTCGAGGCTCATCTGTTCCGCTTCCGTCACTTCCGTCTCGGCGAGCACGAGGGCCTCATACGCCCGAGCGATCCGGGCGTCACCGGTGAACGGGGCCCCGCAAATCTCAGCACGACATTTCTCGGCGAAGGCGAGCACCGTCTCGTTGTCGGTGATCCCGTTCGTCAACGCGAGTGCTTCAAACGCCTCGTCGTCGGCAAGTTTCGAGATGATTCGGATGATTTCGATGCGAGCCGCGTCTTCTTCTTGGCGCAACCCTTGGACGAGTGCCGAACGGAACTCGAGGTTGTCGCGGATGTCATACGGGCTCGCTTCTTCAAATTGTTTCAACTCGTCACTGTTCAAATAGGTGGCCGCTTCTTCAAGACGCCCGGTCTTGTAGGCGGACACGCTGAGCCAATGCCCGAACAGTGAATCCCCACGGAATCCGCGGTCTTTCAAGAGGCGGAGTTCTTCGTACGCGCGGTCGTATTGACCGACGAGCGCGAGTGTCGTGGCGAGTTTGTAGCGCAAGTCGAACTGGAGCGGGCGGACCCGTGTCAGCGGGACCGACAGTTGGAGCGCCGCTTCTGATTGTCCGGCCTCATGCAACAACAAAATCGTGTTCAAAATCGCATGCAAGTTGCCCGGGTTTTCATCGAGCACATACTCGAGCGTCTCGAACGCCGCTTCATCGTTGCCGAGATAAAAATTGACGATGGCCAAGTTGTTGAATGCCGGCCAAAAGCGCGGGTAGCGGTCGATTAACCGCTCGAGCGTCGACTTGGCGGCGAACAAGCGGCCTTTGTCGATATGCTGCTGGGCCTCGGTGTGCCACGTGATCAACTCGTCTTCATCTTCGTCCTCGAGTTCTTGCTCGAGTTCGATCAGTTCTAAAAGCGATTGGACCGAGTCCGCATAGCGCCCGTGTGCCTCGACTTCGAGGTAACGTGTCGCATACATCGCTGCTTCTTCATATAAAGAGATATAAGCGCAATTGCTCGCAAGGTGATACAAGGCCTCGGTTGACGTCTCATCGAGTTCTAGCACCCGTTTCCACACGTCATTGGCGTGATAGATCTCCCCTACTTCAAATAACAGTTCAGCGTACTGTTTGTGATAGTCGACGCGGTGCGCTGCAGCGGCAGTGGCTTCAGCCATGAAAAAAGTCGCTTCATCTAGGCGACCTTCACGTAACGCACGACGACCTCTATAGTAGTGGAGCTCCGCGGCGAGCGGAGATTCTGGTTCGGGTAGCGTCATTACTGCTTCATAGTTCGCTTCCATATTCTAAATCCTCCACATCATCTCTAAATCTATTTTTAGTTGCAGGGTTAAGAATACCGCACTCAAACAACGAGGGCAACTGAAAAACTTAAAAAAAATCGGGACTATATTCCTTCTATAATGAATATATTTTGCTAGGTCGTTCAAATGCTTTTCGACAAAAATATAGAGGTTTCATGTCAGCGCCCATAGACACAAAAAAACGGTATCGCCTTTAAAAAAAGTGATACCGCCCTAGTAATTTTATGAGGCCCTACATGTCTTGACCTCAAAATGATTTCGCACTAAATTGTGTCTATTTTGTGTCGATGGTATGGAGCTTTGCCCCAACGACGCGCTCTCCGGGCGCGACGTCACGATGGACGACGGCCCCGGCACCGATGACGGCCCGGTCGCCAATCGTCACGCCAGGTAAAATCGTCACGTTCGCCCCGATCAACACCTCGTCCCCGATGTGGACGTCGCCAATCCGATACTCGTCGACGAGATACTCGTGACAGAGGATCGTCGAGTTGAACCCGATGACCGTGTTGCGGCCAATCGAAATCCGCTCCGGGAACATGACGTCCGGCATCACCATGAGGGCGAGCGCGCTATACTCCCCGATTTCCATACCGAGGAACGTCCGGTATAGCCAGCGCTTCGCCTTGACGGACGGGAAGTACCGGCCGATCAAGACGACGGTCGTGTTTTTAAAGACACGCAGGAAACGAATCGTCCGATACATCTGCCAGAGCGGATTCGGTCCGTCGAGACGAAACCGTTCCGTCTTACGCATGGACCGTGACCTCGTCGAGCCACGCCTCGAAATGTTCCATCGAGTCGATGATGACGTCCGGTTCGAGCGCTTCGAGGAACGCACGGCCTTTGATGGCCCAGCCGACAGCGACCGTCTTCGTCCCGGCGTTCTTGCCGCTGAAGATGTCCGTGTCGTTGTCCCCGACCATGACAGCGCGGTCCGCCGTCGATCCGAGCGCACGGAGCGCCCGTTCGACCGGTTCGGCGTGCGGTTTCTCATATTCCACATCGTCGGCCGTAACGACCACATCGAACAGATGGTCGATCTTGAACAGACGCAAGCCTTGCTCGACGACGGGACGGCCTTTCGAGGTGACGACGCCCATCTTGTATCCTTTGGCGTGGAGGCGATACAGCCCCTCGATCACACCCGGATATTCGGCGACGAGCTGGTCGTGCATCGCGATATTGAAGCTGCGATAGAACGCCTGCATCTCTTTCCATTCCGGCTCATTGAGCGCCTTGAACGACTTCTCGAGCGTCGGTCCGATGAACGGGAAGATGTCCTCATCGCGATACGTCTCGTCCGGGAAGTAGTACCCGAGCGTGTGACGGAAACTCGCGATGATGAGCGGGTTCGTATCGAGCAACGTGCCATCCAAATCGAATAGAAGTGTATCCATCAATCAAACAGTCCTTTCTCTGAAGGGTCATCGTATCGTTTCGCTTTGCGGCGGACGATCATCATGACGACACCGAATACAATCATCGCGATCGAAACGAGTTGTGCCGTCCGGAAATCGCCGGCCATGAGGCTATCCGTGCGGAGCCCTTCGATATAGAAGCGTCCGATCGAATACCAGACGAGATACGACAAGAAGATGTAGCCGCGCGGCGGGTTACCGACCATACGCCAGACGACGAGCAAGATGACGCCGATGATGTTCCAGACGCTCTCGAACAAGAATGTCGGCAAGTAATAAGCGCCATCGATATACATCTGATTGACGATCCAATCCGGGAGGAAGAGCGTCTCTTTCAAGAAACGGCTCGTCGTCTCGGCACCGTGCGCCTCTTGGTTCATGAAGTTCCCCCAACGTCCGACCGCTTGCCCGAGGAGAAGCGACGGAGCGAGGATATCGGTGATCTTCCAGAACGACATCGACTTGCGCATGCAATAGATGATGACGACGAGCAACGCTCCGAAGATGGCGCCGTGGATTGCGATCCCGCCTTGTCGGATGTCGATGATCTGTCCAAGGTTCTCACTGTAGTAGTCCCATTGGAAGATGACGTAGTAAATCCGGGCGAAGACGATACTGATCGGAATCGACCAGATGATGACATCGACGACCCGTTCTGAATCATAATTGAGACGTTTCGCCTCGAACAAGGCGAGAACGAGGCCGAGCATCGCACCGAAGGCGATGATCATGCCGTACCAATAGATCGGGAGCGACCCGATTTCAAACGCGACGCGGTCAAACGTTGGCTCTACCATTATTCCATGTCCCCTTCGTTGTCATTGATGGCGTTCGCGAGACGTTCCGCGAACTCTTCGGCCGTGTTGATGCCCATGTTCTGGAGGCGGTAGTTCATCGCCGCGACTTCGACGATGACGGCCAAGTTACGTCCCGGACGGACCGGGATCGTGAGCAACGGCACTTCGCTGTCGATGATTTTCATCGTGTTGTGATCGAGCCCGACGCGGTCGTATACTTTGCCCGCATCCCAGTTCTCGAGGTTGATGATTAAGCTGATTTTCTTGTGCGAGCGGACGGCGCCAGCGCCGAACAACGTCATGACGTCGATGATGCCGATTCCGCGAATCTCGAGCAAGTGACGAATCAGTTTCGGTGCCGAACCGACGAGCAGCTGGTCCCCGGTCTGACGAATCTCGACCGAGTCATCGGCGACGAGGCGATGGCCCCGTTTGACGAGTTCGAGGGCGGTCTCGGATTTCCCGACGCCGCTCTGCCCTTTGATGAGCACGCCGACGCCATAGATGTCGACGAGTACGCCGTGCATCGCCGTCATCGGCGCGAGTTCCATCTCGAGGAAGTTCGTGATTTGTGACTCGATTGACGTCGTCATCGCGTTCGTGCGCATGAGCGGGACGTTCGCCGCCTCGGCTTCTTGTTCGATCTCTTTCGGGATGTCGAAGCCGCGCGTGATGAGGATGCCCGGTGTCAATTCCGTGCATAAAATCTTCGCCCGCTCGCGGCGGCTCTCTTCCGACAAGCTCGCGTAGAACGTGAGCTCGGTCTTCCCGAGCACTTGCAGCCGATTTTTCGCATAGTGCGTGTAGTAGCCGGCAAGGACGAGTCCCGGTCGACTGAGGTCCGGTGTGGCGACGGGACGATGGAGTCCCTCTTCCCCGGCGATGACTTGAAGTTTGAAGCGCTCAACGAGTTGAGCCGTGCGTACGATATTTTGCATGAGTATCTGCCCCTTTCACGCTCATTATTGTATCATAGCTCTTCTGGAGAAGCGTCAACGAAAGTGAGCCGAAATGTGTCAAAAAAAGAGATGAAACTAATTCGTGGCGATTCCGTAGAACGGGTATAGAGGATTAGGGAGGTGAAATCACATGAATTCACTATTTTGGATTGCCATTGTCTTTATTTTTATCGTCGGGATCGCGGCACTCGTCTACTTGGTCAAATCACTGTTTGATATGTGGCGCGAGTATGCGGCGACAAAAAACGAAACGGTGCTCTTATTGTTCATCTTGAACATCGTCGGCCTGTTCTTGTCCGGGTCGCTGTTATCGATGATCGTCGCCATCATCTTCTATTGGAACCGGTCGAAGACGATGCGGAACCTCGGGATTTTCTTACTCATCGCCGGACCGGTCCTCTTCATCCTGTTCATCATCGGCTCATTCACGCTGTATGACGGTCAAATGATGGATTGGGAACAAATGGAGTATCAAATGAATCTATGACATGACAAAAACCCGGAGGCAACCGCCTTCGGGTTTTGTCATGGATGTCTCATTCGCCCGGTACATAGCCGACCACGGTGTTCGACTCCGGTGCGACCGAGATCGTCGGTACGTCGACGCTACTGTTCGGGTCCGCTTCGAACGAGACGGCGAGCGCCTCGGTCCCGGCATACGCATCGTCCAACAGTTCATAACCGTCATCGACCGTGACACGATGTACCTCGGCACTTGCTCCCGCATCGATTGCGGGCTCCTGCCAGTTCCGCGCGGTCACATACGCCCAGGCGACAGCAATCGCTTCGTCGCCAGCCGGCTCGTTCTCATTGACGATACGCTGTTCGTCGGCACATCCGCCAAGCACCAGCACCGCAATCATCATCCATCCGTACGCTGACACAAATCGCTTCATCCCGTCCCTCCTCGTCTCTCAAGTTAAAAGAAACCCGAAGGCGAGAGGCCTTCGGGTTGTCGGTCATTGCTGATGGAACGGGTTGTTCAAGTCGGCCGGATTGACCGGGTCGACTGGATCGATTGGTTCCACCGGCTCGTGTTTGTCCTCTTCGAGGAACGTCGACGGTGTGTGGAGCGAACCGTGTTCGAGGTCGATCGTGCCGGTACGCGTCCCGGCCTCGACTTCGATGCGCGGTGTTTGGCCACGGCCCGACAAGAATTCGAGTCGGCGTTGGGCGACGTCTTTCCGGTCGCGGATGATCTCGAGCTCGTCTAAATTACAGTGGAGACCACCGAAGTTCGTCTCGAGTTCTCCTTCGACCTCGACGCCGTGCGGCAAGACGAGACGGACGTTTCCGGCGAGCGAGGCGAGCTCGAACTTGGCCGGACGTGCCGTCGCGAGTTCGGCGCGGATGTTCCCGTTGCCGGTCTTGAGCGACGCCTTGTCGTATTTGCCGTTCACGATGACGGCTCCGTTGCCGGTCCGGACGTGGACGAGTTCAGATTCGACCGCTTCGACTTCGACCGTTCCGTTCCCCGTGTTGAGGAGCAGCTCCGAGGCATGTACTTCATGAAGTACGACCCGGCCGTTCGCCGTCTGGATACGAACGCTCTCGACGTCGAGGCCGTCGGCACGGACCTCACCGTTTAGCGTCTGTACGTGTAGGTGATCGAAATGATGATGCGGGACGTACAGTTCGACGTGCGCCCGGACGAGCTTGTCGCGGAGTGACACGACGAGACGGTCACCGATGACCGAATGCTTGACCGCTGACTGGAGCTGTTCGAGTGCCTTGTCCGCGTCCTGCTGACGGAGCGGACGTCCGGTGACAATCAGTTCACACTCGTCGTTGTCCGACGAGACGATCGTCGCCGAGGCGTTGAACAAGTCGAGCGAGATGTCTTTCCCGGTGAACGGGAACGATTTCGAATACGTCACTTCCGGCCCGAAGTTCGAGCTGAACGTGAAGTCGCTGTCACGAAGTTTCGTCACGAGCCCTTCGACCGCCGACGTCAGTTTCGTCGTGAGCGACTCGACCGAGTAGGCATCGACTTTCTCCGTCTCTTGACGTTCCTCGAGCGCTTGGACGCGCTCCGGCTCCAACTTCTCGAGCCGTTCGAGCTGGGTCATGCCTTCTTCAATCGTCAACTTCCCGTCTTTCACTTGCTGGAGAATCAGTTCACGCATTTCTTGTTTCACTGTTCGTTTCCCCCTTCGATTTGGTCACACGTCAATCATGTTCCCGTTTCTCATCATTTCTATACCTTACTTCCGTTTTCCTGCTTTCGGTTTCGCTCGGGCCGCATCCCGTTCTAACACCGGTTTCAAATACTTTCCGGTGTACGACGCGGCGACTTCGGCGACTTCTTCCGGCGTCCCGGTCGCGACGATCGTACCGCCGCCGTCCCCGCCTTCCGGTCCAAGGTCGATCAAGTAGTCGGCCGATTTGATGACGTCGAGGTTATGCTCGATGACGAGCACCGTGTCCCCGTTCTCGACGAGGCGTTGCAGCACTTTCAACAGACGAGCGATGTCGTCGACGTGAAGACCCGTCGTCGGCTCGTCCAAGATGTAAATCGTCTTCCCGGTCGAACGTTTATGGAGCTCGGAGGCGAGCTTGACGCGCTGCGCTTCCCCGCCGGACAGTTCCGTCGCCGGTTGTCCGAGTTTCATATAACCGAGACCGACGTCATAAATCGTCTGAATCTTGCGCTTGATTTTCGGAATCTTGTCAAAGAAGTCGAGCCCTTCCTCAATCGTCATATCGAGCACGTCGGCGATCGTCTTACCTTTGTACTTCACTTCGAGCGTCTCACGGTTATAGCGTTTCCCGTGACACACTTCACACGGGACGTAGACGTCCGGCAAGAAGTGCATCTCGATCTTGATGATCCCGTCCCCGCGGCACGCCTCACAGCGTCCGCCCTTGACGTTGAAACTGAAGCGCCCTTTCTTATAGCCGCGCATCTTCGCCTCGTTCGTCGACGCGAACACGTCACGGATATCATCGAATACACCGGTATATGTCGCCGGGTTCGACCGCGGCGTCCGTCCGATCGGTGACTGGTCGATATCGATGACTTTGTCGATATGGTCGAGTCCTTCAATCTTCTTATGCTTCCCTGGTTTCGCCTTGGCCCGGTTGATGTGATGAGCGAGCGATTTATACAGAATCTCGTTGATGAGCGTCGATTTCCCGGAACCGGAGACGCCGGTGACGGCGATGAACATACCGAGCGGAATCGAGACGTCGACCCCTTTCAAGTTGTTCTCTTCCGCCTTCAAAATCTTCAAGAAACGCTCGTCCGGCACTTTCCGTTCGGCCGGGAGCGGGATGAACTTCTTACCAGACAAGTATTGGCCTGTTAGCGATTTTCTGTTCTTCATGAGCTGTTTCGGCGTCCCGGCGGCGATGACTTCTCCGCCGTGTTCGCCGGCACCCGGTCCGATGTCAATCAAATAATCGGCTGCCATCATCGTGTCCTCGTCGTGCTCGACGACGATGAGCGTGTTACCGATGTCACGCATCTGTTTGAGCGTCGCGATCAAGCGGTCGTTGTCACGCTGATGCAATCCAATCGACGGTTCATCGAGGACGTATAGGACGCCCGTGAGCCGTGAGCCGATTTGCGTCGCGAGACGAATCCGCTGCGCTTCTCCACCCGAGAGCGTCCCGGCGGCGCGTGACAACGTCAAATAGTCGAGACCGACGTTGTTCAAGAAGCTGAGCCGCTCACAAATCTCTTGCAAGATGAGACGGGCGATGGCGATATCTTTCTCGCTCAACTCTGTCATGATTGAGTCGAACAACTTGATGGCGTTGACGACGGACAGTGAGGTCACTTGCCCGATATGGTGGCCCGTGATTTTGACGGCGAGCGTCTCTTCTTTCAACCGATAACCGCTACATGTCGGACAAGCGTGTGTCGCCATGTACGTCTCCATCTGTTCACGGATATAATCGGACGTCGTCTCTTTATAGCGGCGCTCGATGTTGCGGAGCACCCCTTCGAAGAAGATCGTGTTCGTCCGGACTTGTCCGAAATCGTTCTCGTAACGGAACAAGAACGACTCTTCGTCCGTCCCGTGCAAGACGAGGTCTTGGTCACGCTTCGACAGACGTTCGAACGGCACGTCCATGTCGATGTCAAAGTGTTTGCACATCGAGGCGAGCAGTTGCGGATAATATTGCGAGCTTGTCGGCTGCCAGGCGACGACGGCGCCTTCCTTCAGCGTCTTCGACGGGTCCGGGATAACGAGTTCCGGGTCGACATCAAGCTTCGTACCGAGCCCGTCACACGTCGGACAGGCACCGAACGGCGAGTTGAACGAGAACATACGCGGCTCGAGTTCGCCAATGGAGAAGCCACAAATCGGACAAGCGTGATGTTCGCTGAACAGGAGCTCGGTGCCGTCCATCTTGTCGATGATGGCTCGGCCGTCGGCAAGGCGAAGCGCCGTCTCGAGCGAGTCGGCAAGACGACCTTCGACGTCAGCGCGGACGACGAGGCGATCGACGACGACTTCAATCGAATGTTTCTTATTCTTATCAAGCTCGATCTCATCGGTCAGTTCGATCGTCTCGCCATTGACACGAACGCGGACGAACCCTTCCTTTTTGAGCGAGTCGAACACTTTGACGTGCGTCCCTTTGCGGCCCGAGACGATTGGCGCCAGGATTTGCAGGCGCGTCTTCTCCGGCAGTTCCATCACTTGGTCGACCATCTGTGAGATGGTCTGGCTCGAGATTTCGATACCGTGACGCGGACAGACCGGTTTCCCGATGCGAGCGAACAAAAGACGTAAGTAGTCATAGATTTCCGTCACCGTTCCGACGGTCGAGCGCGGGTTACGGCTCGTCGTCTTCTGGTCGATCGAGATGGCCGGGCTCAGCCCTTCAATCGTATCGACGTCCGGTTTGTCCATCTGTCCGAGGAATTGACGGGCGTAGGCCGATAGACTCTCGACGTAACGGCGCTGCCCCTCGGCGTAGATGGTGTCGAACGCGAGTGACGACTTCCCGGAACCGGACAAGCCCGTCAAGACGACGAGCTGGTCCCGTGGAATATCGATATCAATGTTTTTCAAGTTGTTGACGCGCGCCCCTTTGATGACGATCGCATTTTTCTTTTCAGCCATTTAATTCCCTACCTTCAACTCCAAGATTAAGTCACGCAATTCGGCCGCCCGTTCGAACTGGAGGTCGCGGGCCGCTTGTTTCATTTCTTCTTCTAGCTTGGCGATGGCTTCCTCACGTTCAGCCGGCTTCATCGAGCTGAGTGATTCGAGCACATCCTCCTCGGCGTCGACCGTCGCGCGGATGACGCCGCGTACTTCTTTACGAATCGTCTGCGGCGTGATGCCGTGTTCTTCATTATAAGCTTCTTGAATCGAGCGACGACGATCGGTCTCTTCAATCGCGCGCGTCATCGAGTCGGTCATCTTATCAGCGAACAAGATGACGTGCCCGTTCGAGTTCCGCGCCGCCCGCCCAATCGTCTGAATGAGCGATCGGTCCGAACGGAGGAACCCTTCCTTGTCGGCGTCTAGAATCGTGACGAGACTCACTTCCGGGATGTCTAGTCCTTCCCGCAGTAAGTTGATTCCGACGAGGACGTCGTATTTTCCGAGACGCAGGTCACGGATGATCTCAATCCGCTCGAGCGTCTTGATTTCAGAGTGCATATAGTTGACCTTGATGCCCGCTTCACGCAGATAGTCCGATAAATCCTCGGCCATCTTTTTCGTGAGCGTCGTCACGAGGACGCGTTCGTCCTGTTTGATGCGGTCGCGAATTTGGTCCATCAAGTAGTCGATTTGTCCTTTGATCGGATGAATCTCGATCGTCGGGTCGAGCAGTCCTGTCGGCCGGATGATCTGTTCGATCATGTGCGGGGTATGCTCGAGCTCGAACGGACCTGGTGTCGCCGAGATAAAGATCGCTTGCGACAACTTCTTCTCGAACTCGTCGAACTTGAGCGGACGGTTATCTTTAGCTGAAGGCAGGCGGAACCCGTGGTCGACGAGCACTTGCTTCCGGGCCTGGTCACCGTTATACATGCCGCGTACTTGCGGGAGCGTCACGTGCGACTCATCGGCGACGAGTAGGAAGTCTTTCGGGAAGTAGTCGATGAGCGTGTAAGGCGTCGCCCCTGCCTCGGTCAAGTTCAAATGACGCGAATAGTTTTCGATGCCTGAACAGTAGCCCATCTCACGCATCATCTCGAGGTCATAGTTCGTCCGCTGTTCAAGCCGTTGCGCCTCGAGCAGCTTCCCTTCCTCGCGGAACTTCTTGAGCTGTTGTTCGAGCTCGGCCTCGATGTTGACGATCGCTTTTTGCAGCTTCTCGTCGCGGGTGACGAAGTGGGATGCCGGGAAGATCGAGACATGCTCGCGGTCGGCGATGATCTCGCCGGTGAGCGGGTCCATCTCGCGGATCCGGTCGATCTCGTCTCCGAAGAACTCGACGCGCAAACACTGCTCGTCGCGTGACGCCGGGAAGATCTCGACGACGTCACCTCGAACACGGAACCGCCCGCGCTGGAAATCGATATCGTTCCGTTCATATTGGATGTCGATCAACTTGCGGAGCATCTGATCACGGCCCAACTCTTTCCCGACGCGGAGACTTAAGACGAGGCTGTTATATTCTTCCGGGTTACCGAGACCGTAGATGCACGACACGGAGGCGACGATGATGACGTCATCGCGCTCGAACAAGGCCGACGTCGCCGAGTGACGAAGTTTATCGATCTCATCGTTGATCGAGGCGTCTTTCTCGATGAACGTGTCCGTCGAGGGAACGTACGCCTCTGGCTGATAGTAGTCGTAATAACTGACGAAATATTCGACGGCGTTGTTCGGGAAGAATTCCTTGAACTCCGAGTAGAGCTGTCCGGCGAGCGTCTTGTTGTGGGCCAAGACGAGCGTCGGCTTCTTCACTTCTTGGATGACGTTCGATACGGTGAACGTCTTCCCGGTGCCGGTCGCCCCGAGCAACGTCTGGTACCGGTCGCCGCGATTGACGCCCTCGACGAGCTGTCGAATCGCCTCCGGTTGGTCGCCGGCCGGCTTATATTCTGATTGTAAGTCGAACGGAACGCTAATCTTATCCATATATATTCCTCGCTTTCTGTTCCTTGCATATTGACTTGATTATAGCACATACACGAACAAATATTCGCTTCTGACACACTTCCCAAATCGTTCCGCTTTTCGTTATCATGGAGAGTGAATCTAAACAGAAACGAGTTGGTCGTCATGTGGTCACTTCTCTTCATCCCGCTCGGTGCCATCGTCGGTGCCTTGTCCGGATTCTTCGGCATCGGCGGCGGGGTCATCATCGTCCCGGTGCTGCTCTTTAGTGGTTATTCGGCAGCAGAGGCCGTCGCCACGTCGCTCTTGTTCGTCGTCGGGACGAGCCTGTCCGGCGCGAAGAAACATACGTCGCTCGGCAACGTGTCTTGGTCGACCGGCATCACGGTCGGACTGACCGGCGCCGTCACGGCACAGCTGTCGAGCCGCCTCGTCCTCTCGATCTCGGGGACGTATGATTGGTTACTGAACTTATTTTATCTGGCTATCCTATCTTATTTTGCCATTACGCTATTAAAGAAAACATCGAAACCGCAGAAGCCGAAAAAATCGACCGTTCTCGCGGGGATGATGATCGGAGCGATGGCCGGACTGTTGTCCGCCCTCCTCGGCATCGGCGGCGGGTTCATCATCGTCCCGCTCCTCGTCAGTTGGCTCGGCTTCACGACGCATCGCGGGGTCGGGACGAGCCTTGCTGCCGTCCTGTTCATCTCGCTCGGCGGACTCGTCGGCTATCTGCCGTCGCTATCGCTCGATTATGTGACGCCGCTTGCCCTCGTCCTCGGGGCGTTCATCGGCGCGCCGATCGGGGCATCCCTCACGGACCGTTACGACGATAAAGGGATTTCGCGACGCCTCGCTTGGCTCTACCTCGCCGTCATCGCTTCGATCCTCCTCGACCTCGGAGCCACGAGCTTTCCCCCGCTCGCGTACGTGAGTTTGATGGTCCTGCTCGTCTTTCTCGTCGGGATCACCCTCGACTTCAGACGTCGGATTACCAATCAAAACCACTTTTCATAAGAAAAGTGGCTTTTTTTGCATATTCGGTTTTGAAACGCTTTCATTTTGGGCATATAATGAAGTGGTAAGCCAAATTTAATATGGAAGGAAGGGAGTATCACATGTCAGCATTCGTCAGCGAAATTATTGGTACAATGCTACTCATCTTGCTCGGTAACGGTGTCGTCGCCGGCGTCGTCCTCCGTCATTCGAAAGCGGAGAACGCAGGTTGGGTCGTCATCACGTTCGGTTGGGGCTTCGCCGTTATGATCGGGGTATACGCAGCCGGAATCTATGGAGGGGCTCACTTGAACCCTGCCGTGACGGTCGGTCTCGCGACAGCAGGCTCATTCCCTTGGGCTGATGTGCCAGCGTATATTTTGGCACAATTTATCGGGGCGTTCATCGGGGCCGTCCTCGTGTATGTCCATTACAAGCCGCACTATGATGCGACCGACGACCCGGGCGCCAAATTGGCGACGTTCTCGACCGCACCTGGGATTCGTAGCACGCCGTTCAACGTGATCGGAGAAATCATCGGTACGTTCGTCCTCGTCTTCGGAATTTTATCTTTCGGGGCCAACACGTTCACGGACGGTTTGAATCCGCTTATCGTCGGTTTCCTCGTCGTCTCGATCGGTCTCTCGCTTGGTGGTACAACGGGATATGCCATCAACCCGGCGCGTGACCTCGGACCGCGGATTGCACATGCGATCCTTCCTATCAAAGGCAAAGGCACGTCGGACTGGGGCTACTCATGGATCCCGGTCGTCGGACCAATCATCGGGGCGGTCATCGCCGCATTGCTGTACGGTATTCTCGTACCATAATCTTTCTAATTTCTAAGGAGGCTCTCTCATATGGAGAAAGAAAAACGCTACATCTTAGCACTTGACCAAGGAACGACAAGCTCACGGGCGATCATCTTCGACCACGACGGAAAAATCGTCACGACCGCTCAGCGTGAGTTCAAACAATACTTCCCTAAGCCAGGCTGGGTCGAGCATAACGCCAATGAGATTTGGGGTTCTGTCCTCGCCGTCATGGCCGAGGCGTTCGGTTCGGCCGACATCGATCCAAAAGAGATCGCAGCTATCGGGATCACGAACCAACGGGAAACAGCCGTCGTCTGGGAGAAGTCGACAGGACGTCCGGTTTATAACGCCGTCGTCTGGCAATCGCGTCAAACAGCCGGTATTTGTGATGAGTTGAAGGAAGCCGGTCATGCCGACTTGTTCCGCGATAAGACAGGCCTCTTGATTGACGCCTACTTCTCAGGCACGAAAGTCAAATGGATCCTCGACAACGTCGAAGGCGCCCGTGAGAAAGCCGAAGCCGGTGACCTCCTCTTCGGAACGATCGACACTTGGCTCATCTGGAAACTGTCAGGCGGCCACGCCCACGTCACGGACTACTCGAACGCGTCACGGACGCTCATGTACAACATCTATGAGCAGAAGTGGGACGATGAGTTGCTCGAGATCTTGACGGTACCGAAGTCGATGCTCCCGGAAGTCAAACCGTCGAGTGAAGTGTACGCCAACACGATCCCGTACCACTTCTTCGGCTTCGAAGTTCCGCTCGCCGGCGCGGCCGGTGACCAACAGGCAGCCCTCTTCGGTCAAGCCTGCTTCGAGTCAGGAGAAGGTAAAAACACGTACGGTACAGGTTGCTTTATGCTCATGAACACGGGCGAAGAAGCCGTCAAGTCGGACCATGGTCTGCTCACGACGATTGCATGGGGATACAACGGTAAAGTCGAATATGCGCTCGAAGGTTCAATCTTCGTCGCCGGTTCGGCCATCCAATGGCTCCGTGACGGACTCCGTATGCTCAAGTCGGCGAAAGACACGGAACAGTACGCCAACCGCGTCGAGACGACAGACGGCGTCTACGTCGTCCCAGCCTTCGTCGGACTTGGTGCCCCGTATTGGAACTCGGACGTCCGTGGTTCCATCTTCGGCCTCACGCGCGGGACGGAGAAAGAACATTTCGTCCGGGCGACGCTCGAGTCACTCGCCTATCAGACACGCGATGTCTTGACGGCGATGGAACAAGATTCTGGCATCGAGTTGAAGACGCTCCGCGTCGACGGCGGTGCGGTCAACAACAACTTCCTCATGCAGTTCCAAGCGGACATCTTGGACGTCCCGGTCGAACGGCCTGAAGTGAGCGAGACGACGGCTCTTGGTGCCGCCTATCTCGCCGGTCTCGCCGTCGGGTTCTGGAAAGACCAAGCAGAGATCAAACAACAGTGGAAACTCGACCATCAGTTCGAACCGAAGATGGACGAAGCACACCGCGAAAATCTGTATAAAGGCTGGCAACACGCAGTCGAAGCGACAATGGGCTTCAAACCATCAAAACTTGAACTTTAATTGAACGCACGAAAGGGAGCATCTGCCAAGGATGCTCCCTTTTATAGTTTCCGTAACCGCAGACGCGGGCTCGCTGGTTCAGCGACGAACAAGATGCCGAGCTCGTGCGGGTCGGTCTCGTACATCGCCCGTTGCACGAAACGGATGTCCCCGTTCAAGTTGAGCACCTCGAGCTTGATGTACGGTTTATGCAACTGGAGCGCCTCATAGAAGCTGCTCCCGCCCGTGATGACGGTCCCGTTCACTTTGTAGATCGATTCACCCGGGATGAGCTGCATCGCCTCGCCCGGTGAGCCCGGGAGCGTGTCGATGATGACCGCTCCTCGGTTGCCGTTGATGAACACCGGCGTCGTCCCTCGATTCTCTCGCTTGATGAGTTGTAGCGCCAACTCATACAACACGAACAGACCGAGCAAGATGTAGGCCGCGTACGGGACGTCGATGGCGTAGGAAGCCCCAAACAAACCGATGGCGATGAGCGCGAGCAGGCCTCGATACAGGCTCAAGCGGCCGAGGAGCGTCCCTGGGAGTGCTCCCGTCGACAGCAGGCTGACCCCGATCGGGATCGGCAAGATGATCGGCACTGGGACGTCGAGACCGAAGGACGGGGGTAAGAAGACGACAAGCGGGAAGAACCAGAGCCGTTTGACGACGTGGCCGCCGATGAACTGGCCCCGTTTGGACAAGATGAGCGTCGGTGACGTCTCGACCGGACCGTTCCACCGTAAGAGGATCGCCTCCGCGAGCGTCACGACACCGAACACGAGCGCATACACCGGCCAGTCGACCTCGGCCAATCGATCCATCCACCCTGTCAGTCCCCCATACTCGATGACGTCACGAAGCGCGACTGCCGTCAGCATGATCAAAAACGGGAACGCTGGGCTGCTGAAACGCGGGTGCATCGTCAAGACGATAAGCGCGTACAGCACGCTGAACGTCACGACCCATTCCCAGTTGACGGTCGTCTCGAGCAGAATCAGCGCCGCCGAACCGATGACCGCAAGGAGCAGGCTCGGCCATAGAAAATGGCGCCAGTCCGATTTCGGCGAACGCCGACGCGAGCGAAACATGCCCCGCTCCCGTTTGATACGCGTCGTGGATATGTAAGCGAGGGCGACGAGCGTCGCCCAGAGTAGCGGACTACCGATCAAGGTCAACAAAGCAGTAAAACTCATTCGTAGAACGTCCACACTTGTCCAATCCTTTCCCTAATCCTTATTTTGCAGCTTCTTCGAGCGCGCGATTCAATTGGGCATCGTTCGCCTCGTCTTGAATCTCCTCGAGCAAGCGTGACTCGAGCGCCGACGCCGTCGCTTCATTGACGATCCCGTCTTCCGGCAAGTTGTTGTCGGCTTGGAAGGCACTGACGGCACGGCCCATCGTATCACCGAAATAGCCCGGCTGTCCGCCCGGTTCATAGCCGATGCCCGTCAACACGGTATGCAAGTTCGAGACCGCTTCCCCGTAGTCCCCGACTTTGAGCGTATCCGCGTCGGCGAGGATGCGGGTGACATTGAAGTAGTCTGGTTGATCGACCTCGACGTCCGGTTCGATGCCTTTCTCGTTGATCCAGTTTCCGTCCGGTGTGAGCCATTTGCTCGTCGTCAGCTTCAAGTTGCTGCCGTCCTCTAAATCGAACGCCGTCTGCACGACGCCTTTCCCGAACGTCTTGTTGCCGATGATCGTGGCCCCGGCACCTTCTTTGAGGGCTCCGGCCAAAATTTCAGACGCCGATGCCGACCCTTCGTCCGTCAAGACGAACAAGTCGTACGGCTTCGCTTCCCGGGCACGGCCGCTCTGCGACTCGCGGTCCCCATCCGCATTCTCGATTTGGACGACCGGTTTGTTCGTCGGGACGAATCCTTCGGTCATCTCGATGACGGCAGGAAGCAATCCACCCGGGTTGCCTCGTACGTCGATGATCAGGCTCTCGATCCCTTCCGATTCGAGCGTCTCGAGCTGCTCTAAAAATTCGTCCGCCGTCGGCTCGGAGAATTGGGTCACCTCGATATAACCAACCTTTTTCCCGTTCTGTTCTTTCACTTCCGAGTAGACGGTCTCGATCGGAATCGTGTCACGTGTGATCTCATAGTCGGCCTCTTGGCCACCGCGACGGATCGTGAGCGTGACGACGGTCCCTTTCTCGCCTCGGATGAGTTGGACCGCCTCTTCGACGGCCATCCCTTCAATCGACTCCCCGTCGACCGCCGTGATGACGTCTCCGGCCCGGAGGCCCGCCGCCTCGGCTGGTGCGCCTTTGATTGGAGCGACGATTAAGATGTCTTCTCCTTTCTTCTCCAAAGTCGCGCCGATTCCTTCAAAGCTCGACTCAATCGAGTCGGTGAACTGCGACGTCTCTTCGGCGTCGAGGAAGTCCGAGTACGGGTCGTCGAGCGCTGCCGTCATCCCGTCGAGGGCACCGGTCAACAAGTCCTCTTCTGAGATATCCTTCAACGAATGCGTCTCAATCAATTGGCGGACTTGTTCCACCTTGTCCCAGCCTTCTGCTTTCGGTTGAAGCGGTAACGGCGCATCGGTGAACGCCATCGTCGCGAGCCCAGCACCGGCTCCGGCGACGAACGTGGCGCCAGCTAATAATCCTGCGGTTGTATTTTTCACGGGTAGTCCCTCATTTCTCTTTGTCAGTCTTTCATCCAGTATAGCAAAAAGTTCAGAAAAACGGACGTGTTCCAGAAATTTGGAACACGTCCGTATCATCAGTAACCGATGTATGGACCCGGGTCGACCGCGTTCGGTTGCCCTGGCGCCCATTGTCCGCGATGCAATTCGAAGTGGAGATGCGGGCCGGTCGACCAGCCCGTGTTGCCGAGCGTGCCGACGGTCTGACCGGCGCCGACCGTCTGACCGGACGTGACCGTGATCGCATTGAGGTGCGCATAGACGGTCGTCCACACTTCCCCGCCGACGATATGGGACACGAAGACGACGTTGCCGTAACCGGTCGCCGGGGCCGCCTTGATGACGATGCCAGGTGCCGCTGCGACGATCGGTGTCCCGGTCGCATTGACGAGGTCGATGCCGCGATGCGACTCGGCCACGCCCGTGAGCGGGTTTTGACGAGGGCCGAACGGGCTCGACACGTAGCCGGATACCGGACGCACGAACGAGGTCGCCGGTCCCGTCACGTTCGTCGGCGCCTCTGCAGGCGGTGGTGGTGTCGGGGCTGGCGCCGGGGCGGTCGGCGCTTTGGCGTCCGCCCGCTTGTCCGCTTCCGCTTTGGCATCGGCCCGTGCTCTCGCCTCTGCCTCGGCTTTTGCCTGCGCTTCCGCTTGGGCCTTCGCCTTCGCTTCGGCCTCGGCGCGGGCGGCGGCTTCCCGCTCCGCTTGCGCGATCGCTTCGAGTTGACCGGCGATGATGCGGCTCTGCTCACTCATGAGCTCCTGTTCTTCTTCACGGCTCATCTTCTCGAGCTCGAGCAGTTCGACTTGTTCGTTCAGTTCCGACAACAAATCGCGCTTTTGTTCGGCGGCGACGTCGAGCGCTTGTTTCGTCACGACGAGTTCTCGCTCTTTCTGTTTAAGGAACGAGAGCTGGGTCCGCTGCCGTGCCTCGAGCGCTTCGAGCCGCTCGACTTCACTCATATAGCTATGTATGAGGTCCCGGTCCTGATCGGCGATCGTCTGCGCGGTCAATAGCCGCGTCACGAAGTCTCCGAATGAACGGGACTCAAAGACGACTTGGAGATAGGACCGGTCCTCGTGTATTTGAAGCACACGAAGGCGCTCACTAAGGAGCGACTTCTGGCTTTCGAGGTACTGCCCTTGAGCAGTGAGTTGATCACGGGTGACCTCGAGCTCGGTGCGCGCCGCGTCCGCTTCTTCCTGCTGGACGGCGATCTGTTCACTTAAGCCTTCGAGACGTTCATTGACGGCACGGATTTCTGTCGATACCGCGTCGCGTTCCGCCTCGGTGACTTCGAGCTCGGCGTCCGTCTCGTCTTGCGCTTTCTTGGATTCCTCCAATTGATTGGATAACCGATCTTGTCGTGCTTTCAGCGTGTCTTTCTCCGTCGCCCATACAGGCGAGGCAAGTAGCGTCAAACTTAATCCAAGCGCAAGCGAACGTTTCATCCGCCAACTCCTCCTCATATTTAAATTAGATTAGACTTTCAAGAATCGACCGAGCGATGTCGTCGAACCCCAGATCCCGATGAAGGCACCGAGCGCTAAGAGGACGAGTGACACTTGCGTCGTCAAAATCGATGGATCAATCAATTTAAATATATCACTATTCAGTTGATCTAGCGATGGTTGTAAAGCACTATATGCGACGTCATAACCGAAGTAGATGACGGCGATTGGGATGAGCGCACCGAATACTCCAAGGAGAAGCCCTTCGATGAAGAACGGCCAGCGGATAAAGCTGTTTTTCGCTCCGACGAGACGCATGATTTCGATTTCGCGACGGCGTGAGAAGATCGTCATCTTGATCGTGTTCGAGATGAGGAACATCGCCATGAGCGTGAGACCGACGATCAATACGAGTCCGCCGATGCGAATCCCGTTGAAGAAGGCGAACATCTTATCGATATAGTCCTGTCCATATGTGACCTTATCGACGTTCGCGAGTGATTGCACCGCGTCCGCGACCGTCTCCGTGTTGAGCGGGTCTGACGCCTTGACGATATAGCGGTCGTGGAGCGGGTTGTCTTTCTCGACCGTCCCGTAGGCGTTCGCATCTTCCCCGAGTTGGTTACGGAAGTTTTCCAGTTCATCCTCTTTCGAGCTGAACGTGACCGATGCGACGCCTGGAATCTGCTCTATATTCTCGCCGAGCTTCTCGACGTTCGCTTCTTCCGCGGTCCGAGTGACGAATACTTGGATCTCGACGTCGTTCTCGACGTTCTCTGAAATCTCATTGACGTTGAACATGACGAGGGCGAATACCCCGACGAGTAACAAGGTGATGGTAACGGCACTGATGGCCGCGAACGTCATCCAACCGTTGCGTAGTGTTCCCTTGAACCCTTCGCGCAGATGACGCAATCCACTTTTAAATATCATAGCCATATGCTCCTTTCTCTTCATCGCGTACGACTTTCCCGTTCTCGATCGCGATGACGCGATGGCGGATCTTGTCGACGATATCACGGTTGTGGGTCGCCATGACGATGGTCGCCCCGCGACGGTGAATCTCTTGGAAGACTTCCATGATGCCCCAAGCCGTGTCCGGGTCTAAGTTACCCGTCGGCTCGTCGGCGATGATGAGCTTTGGCTTATTGACGATGGCTCGAGCGATCGACACACGCTGTTGCTCCCCACCCGATAATTCATCCGGGTAATTGCGCGCCTTGTGCTTCAGTCCGACGAGGTTCAACACGTCCATAACCTGCTTGCGCATCGTATTCGTGTCGGCCTGAACGACTTCGAGCGCGAACGCCACGTTCTCATATACCGTCAATGACGGCAACAACTTATAGTCTTGGAAGATGACGCCGAGTTGACGGCGCAGTTTTGGGACGTGGCGGTTTTTCAGTTTGCCGACGTCGATCCCGTCAATCATGAGCTGACCACTCGACGGTTTCTCCTCCCGATATATCATTTTCATGAACGTCGATTTCCCGGCGCCGGATGGTCCGACGACGTATAAAAATTCGCCGTCTTCGATCTTCAAATCGAGGTCGTCGACTGCGACGACGCCGTTTGGATATACTTTGCTGACTTTTTGCATCGATATCATAACGTATTCCCTACCCTTTTTATATATTTTTCATGCATCTATCCTATTTCATGCATCTATGACGAAGATTGGATTAGTTAGTTAAGTGAATATTTTCGTCTAGCCTCTGTTCTACACGATAAGCACTCGTCCTGTCAAGGGACCCTGTTCGTGCCCACCTATCCAAAAAAGGCGACAGGCGATATTCTTCAAGCGCCTACAATTATAGCAATCGGACTTTTAAATAACCATTACAGGAATGTTTCAGTTGGATGGAGTTCGGTGTGAAATTGTCGCGTTGAAGAATGATTTCACGACTCGGACACAGATGATGAAACGCACATTCAAAAGATACCTGCATCTGTGAATGCTTCCACTGAATCATGGGCGCTTCATATTTAGTTAAAGGAAATGAAGACAAAAAAACCACGAGTCGCCTCGTGGTTCCCCATAATTATTTTTTCTCGGCGAGCCAAGCCGCGACGGCCGTGATCTCTTCTTCGTCCTCAATCACGTTCGCAGGCATGGCGCCTTTCCCGTTCTTGATGACTTCTTCGATTTCACTCGCCGATAGACGTGAACCGACGTCCGAAAGTTTCGGACCGCTCATGCCTTCTAGGTTTGCACCGTGGCAGGCCGCACAGTTTTGTGCGTAGACCGCTTCCGCGTCGACCGACGCCGTGTTCGCGCCGTCCCCGTTGCTCGTCGACTCTTCTTCATCGCCACCGCCGCACGCACCGAGCGTGAGCATGGCGCCAAGTCCAATCGCCATCATCCATTTCTTCATAATCAGGTTCCCCTCCTATGTCGTAGAAATAACCTACTTTTACCATTATAGCCGTTATGAACCGTTTTCTAACCTAACTCACGAAAAATACACAAAGATTCCACAACTTAGGGAACGTTGATATAGCGCTTATCGGACGTGAACCCTTGCCCCATCACCTCGTGCGCCTCGCTGAAGATCAGGAACGCGTCGGGGTCGATGCGGCGAATGATCTCTTTCAGCCGGCTCACTTCGTTCTGACGGACGACGACGAGCAACATCGGACGCTCGAGGCGCGAGTACGCCCCGATCGCTTGAATCTCTGTCGCGCCCCGGTCGAGCTCATCGAAGACGGCACGCGTGATGACGTCCCGCTTCTCCGAGATGACGTACGCCATCTTGTCCTGCGTGAAGCCGAGCTGGACGAAATCGATCATCTTGATCGTGATGAAGAGGGCGATGAGTGCATACAGTCCTGTCGTGAACGAGAACGTGACGGCAGCGACGAGGACGACCGCTCCGTCGAGGATGGCGATACAGAGATAGAGCGGGATGTGGGTGAACTTATGTAGAATCTGCGCGAGCAAATCCATCCCCCCGGTCGAGGCGCGCCCCCGGAAGATGAGGCCGAGCCCGATCCCGACACCGGCCCCGCCGAATACGGCAGCGAGCAGAGTGTCGTTGACGGCCGCCCCCGCGTCGATCGCTTCATAGAATAAGATCACGCCCGGCAAGAAAATCGACCCGACGAGCGACTTCACGCCGAATCCGAGACCGAGAATCATCCAGCCGACGAGCAGGAGCAACACGTTCGACACGAGCTGGAACGCCCCCGGCGAGATGTTGAACAGCTCGTACGTGATGATCGAGATGCCGCTGACGCCGCCCGAGGCGAGGTTGTTCGGCAACAGGAACAAGCTGAACGCCGAGGCGACGAAGACGGACCCGGTCAGTAAATAGATATAGTCTTTGACGATTTGCTTCATTAAAGGTTTTCTCCTCTACATACAACGTGGCCCAAAGACGTGAGTCCTTGAGCCACTTGCATCACATATTTGTCTTGCGGAGGTATGCGTCGATGAAGCCCATGATGTCGCCATCCATGACGCCGCTCGTGTTCCCGACTTCATAACTCGTGCGGTGGTCTTTGACCATCGCGTACGGGTGGAAGACGTACGAGCGGATTTGGCTGCCCCAACCGATGTCTGTCTTCTCGCCACGGATCTCATCGAGCTTGCGTTGCTGCTCGTCGAGTTCGCGTTGATACAGTTTCGCTTTAAGCATCTTCATCGCCGACTCACGGTTCTTGATTTGTGAACGCTCCGTCTGACACGAGACGACGACACCCGTCGGCACGTGTGTGATCCGGACGGCCGAGTCGGTCGTGTTGATGTGCTGACCGCCGGCGCCTGACGCGCGGTACGTATCGATTCGGAGGTCTTCGGTCTTGATGTCAACTTCGATGTCGTCATCGAACTCCGGCATGACGTCACACGAGACGAACGACGTATGACGGCGGCCCGACGAATCGAACGGCGAGATGCGCACCAAGCGGTGAATCCCTTTCTCCGCCTTCAAATAGCCGTAGGCGTTATGCCCGACGATGCGGAGCGTGACCGATTTGACGCCGGCCTCTTCGCCTGGCAGATAGTCGACCGTCTCGACTTTCCAGCCTTGCTTGTCCGCGAAGCGCTGATACATACGGAGGAGCATCGATGCCCAATCTTGTGACTCGGTACCGCCCGCCCCCGGGTGCAACTCGAGGATGGCGTTGTTCGCGTCATACGGTCCGTTCAAGAGGATCTCGAGTTCGAATGCGTCGAAATCGGCCTTGAGCGCCGTCACCATTTCCGAGAGTTCTTCTTGCATCTCAGCGTCCGGCTCTTCTTTGATGAGTTCAAGCGTGACTTCGCCGTCCTCATGGCCGTCCGCAAGCTGTTGATACTTGTCGACCATCGCTTTGAGCGCGTTCGACTCATCGATGACTTTTTGCGCCTTCTCTTGGCTGTCCCAGAAGTCTGGGTACGTCATCTCGTTCTCAAGCTCGGCGATGCGGGCCTGCTTCTCTGTCAAGTTGAGCGATTGGCGATAATTCTCGAGGCGTTTCGCCATCGCCTCGAGTTCGTTGCGAATATCTGAAATTTCCATAGTGTAGGTCACCTTTCCGTAGGAAAGAGGCGAGCGGGCTCGCCTCTTTCAAAATTAAGCCTGTTGTTTGCCGTGGCAGTTTTTGAACTTCTTGCCTGAACCACACCAGCACGGGTCGTTGCGCCCGAGCCGTTGGTCTTCAGAGCGACGGACCGGCTTTTTCTTCACCGGCGTGTCGTCCTTGCCAGACACCGCCACTTCCTCCTCGACGACTTTCTCGCGTCGGAGGTTGTCGCCGACTTCGGCACGGAGCACGAAGCCGGTCACTTCTTCGGAGATGGCCACGTTCATCGCATCGAACATATTGATCCCTTCCGCCTGATACTCACGGAGCGGGTCGTTCTGCCCGTAAGCGCGCAAGTGAATCCCTTGACGAAGCTGGTCCATATGGTCGATGTGCGCCATCCAGTGCGAATCGACGGCCCGGAGAACGATGATCTTCTCGAACTCGTTGAAGCGTTCCGGCGGCGCGAGTTGGCGTTTCGCCTCATACTGCGCGTTCGTGCGTTCGCTCAACAGCTCGATGATCTCTTCGCGCTCTTTGCCGAAGAAGTCCTTGCCTTCGACCGGTTGCTCCAGGGCGAGCGTCTGGTTGGCCCAGTGCGCGAGTTCCTCGATGTTCCACTCTTCCGGCACGAGTTCGAGCGGCGTATATTGCGCCACGCCCGTCTCGACCGTCTCTTGAATCATCGAACGGACGATGTCCGTGACCGATTCGTTCTCGAGGATGCTGGCCCGGTCTTTGTACATGACTTTCCGTTGGTCGGCCATGACGTTATCGTAGCCGAGGAGCTGCTTCCGTGCGTCATAGTTGTTGCCTTCGACACGTTTTTGAGCCGACTCGACCGCTTTCGAGACCATGCGGCTCTCGATCGGTTGCGTGTCGTCCATGCCGAGGCGCTCCATCATGCTCTGGAGGCTGTCGGTACCGAAGCGGCGCATAAGTTCGTCTTCGAGTGACAAGTAGAACTGGGATTTACCCGGGTCCCCTTGTCGTCCGGCCCGTCCACGGAGCTGGTTGTCGATCCGGCGCGATTCGTGGCGCTCGGTCCCGACGATGTATAATCCGCCGAGCTCGATGACGCCTTCGCCGAGCTTGATGTCGGTACCGCGTCCGGCCATGTTCGTCGCAATCGTGACCGCACCTTTTTGTCCGGCGTTCTCGACGATTTCGGCTTCACGAGCGTGGTTCTTCGCGTTCAACACTTCGTGTTTGACCTTCTTCTTCGAGAGGAGCTTGCTCAAATACTCCGACGTCTCGACGGCGACCGTCCCGACGAGGACCGGTTGTCCCGTCGCGTGGGCTGCCATGATTTCGTCGACGACGGCTTTGAACTTGCCTTCCATCGATTTGAAGATGAGGTCCGAACGGTCTTCCCGAAGGATCGGTTTGTTCGTCGGGATCGTCACGACCTGCATGTTGTAGATGTTACGGAACTCTTCTTCCTCCGTCTTCGCCGTCCCGGTCATCCCGGCCAGCTTCTCATACATGCGGAAGTAATTCTGATACGTGATCGTCGCGAGCGTCATCGATTCGCGTTGAATCTCGACGCCTTCTTTCGCCTCGATCGCCTGGTGCAACCCTTCCGAGTAGCGGCGTCCGTCCATGACCCGACCTGTGAACTGGTCGATGATCATGACTTGGCCGTCGCGGACCATATAGTCGACGTCATGATGCATGACGGCGTTGGCACGAAGGGCGAGCCCGACGTGGTGGTTGACCGAGACGTGCTCGATCGCGAACAAGTTGTCGATGCCGAAGAACTTCTCGGCGAGGTCGACCCCTTTGTCCGTCAAGAGGACCGATTTCGTCTTCACGTCGACCGTGTAGTCGTCCTCGATCTTGAGCGTCCGCACGAACGCGTCGGCCCGTGTATAGAGTTCTGTCGATTTTTGAGCCGATCCCGAGATGATGAGCGGGGTCCGCGCCTCATCGACGAGAATCGAGTCGACTTCATCGACGATCGTGAAGTAGAGCTCGCGTTGGACACGGTCTTCTTTATAAAGGACCATGTTGTCACGCAAATAATCGAAACCGAGCTCGTTGTTCGTCGAGTACGTGATGTCACAGTTGTATGCCGCCTGCTTCTCGACGCGGTCCATGTTCGACACGTTGAGGCCGACCGAGAGACCGAGCGCGAAGTAGAGCGGTTCCATGAGTTCTTTGTCACGGCGGGCCAAGTATTCGTTGACCGTCACGACGTGGACGCCGCGGCCCGTGAGCGCGTTCAAGTACACCGGGAGGGTCGCGACGAGCGTCTTCCCTTCCCCGGTCTTCATCTCGGCGATGTCGCCGTTATGGAGCACGTAGCCCCCGATGAGCTGGACACGGTAGTGGCGCATGCCGAGCACGCGCTCGGACGCCTCACGGCAGACCGCGAACGCTTCTGGCAAAATATCGTCAAGCGTCTCGCCCTTGTCCAAACGCTCCCGGAACTCAATCGACTTCGCCTGAAGTGCTTCGTCAGACAATGCCTTGATCGGTTCGGCGAACGACTCGACGAGGTCGGCCGCTTTTTCTGCTTTTTTCAATACTCGTTTCTGTGGAGCAAATAAATCTTTCAAAAAGTTCGCCATACGCTTTATCTCCTCTGCATTCACTGAAAAATGCATGTTTTTTCCCTAATGTACAGTTTAACCGAAGTGACCCTTGCTTTCAAGGAAAGGCAAAAGGAAACGGCCCTCCGAGTCGGAGGGCCGTGTGGTTTCAAGGTTGAATTATTCTGGTTCGATCAAGCCGTATTTGCCGTCTTTACGACGGTAGACGACGTTCGTGTTGCCCGTCTCTGCGTCTGAGAAGACGAAGAAGCTGTGACCGAGCATGTCCATCTGAAGAATCGCTTCTTCCGTGTCCATCGGTTTGAGCGTGAAACGCTTCGTCCGCACGAGTTCGAGTTCTGCCTCGTCCTCGTCATAGACGACCACGTCTTCGGGACCTTCGAGTGATTTGAAGTACTCGCCGATACCGCCATCTTTGGCACGCGATTTACGGTTGAGTTTCGTTTTGTGTTTACGGATTTGACGTTCCAATTTGTCGACGACGAGGTCGATTGCCGCGTACATGTCGAGGTTGGTCTCCTCAGCACGGAGCAACAAGTTCGGCATCGGGATCGTCACTTCCACTTTTTGTTTCTCATTGTACACTTTCAAGTTGACGTAAGCCGTCTGTGCATCCGTAGGAGTTGTGAAATACCGAGTCAATTTGTCCAGCTTTTTCTCGACATAGTCTTGGATGGCTGGTGTGACTTCAATGTTTTCGCCGCGAATGTTATAAATCATCTGAACTCCTCCTTAAAATAACCGCTTGACCCAATGATTCGTCAGATTGGACCGAATCTCCTGCTTCATTTCTGAAAAGAAAGTGGAACCAGGTGGCTCATATATAGTATACCCCGAATCCGAATCGTTTGAAAACGTTATCATCAGAAAATAATGACAATTTTGTTCCGACAGGTCCGTCTTCCACGTGAATCGGTAGTATAGAAACAAACTACCCGTTTTACCCGTTCTTAAACGCGATTTTGATTGGGAAGGACATTATGTGAGAAAAACAAAAAAGTCGGCCCCGTTAGGAGCCGACTCGTGGTTCGAAATTATAATTTTGTAACGTTAGCCGCTTGTGGGCCACGCTCGCCATCAACGATTTCAAACTCTACCTCTTGACCTTCGTCAAGTGATTTGTAGCCGTCAGTTTGGATTGCTGAGAAGTGTACGAATACGTCTTTGCCGCCTTCTACTTCGATGAATCCAAAACCTTTTTCTGAGTTAAACCATTTTACTTTACCTACCATGTGTAAATCCATTCCTTTCACCATTGAAGAATACAGAGGCTTTCCCTCTATCGGTAATCTTACCACCTTCTTGCAGGCGTGACAAACACTTTCTCAATTTTTTGCAAACGAATGCTCATTTGGCTTACATTGGAATTGTATTTCCCTACTTTTCATATCGCCTTATTGAATTTACATATTTTGTGATATATCATGGAAGGGATGATTTAGGTTTGTGTTCCATCTGTTATGGCCGAGCCTGAAAATCCAATACGAAAAGGACGGTGCAGCTGTATGCGCCCCTACCATTCCGAGGAGAAATACCGGATCACGAAACGGACGGTGGCGATTTTGCCATGTCGAGACATGACGATGCAATCGCGGATCATTCTCGAGGACGGATCTGAGATCATGACGCCGCTCCGGCCCTACCAGCTGTTGCAGCTCTCGTGCCGCCAGTACAGCAGTTCGATCGAGGAACGCATCTTCGTTGCCAAGCGCGTCGCCGGTGTCAAAGGCAAAGTGCCTGTCGTCATCGAACCGACATCCGGGCTCGTCTTCTTCCCGACGAAGTCCCCGAAGCGCCCTGATTGCGAATGGTACGCCTGGTCCCACATCCGTGACATCTCGAGTGACCCGCTAGAGCCGAACGGCTCGGTCGTCACCCAGGACGGGCACCGGATTCAAACGAACGCGACCGCGTACGTCCTCCGCAACCAGCTGAAAGCGACGGGCGAACTCGTCGCTCGGTTTCAACAATTGAACCAGAACGCCTTGCTCGAATCCTGACCCTTCCGTCGTCCGACGGGAGGTTTTTTTTCTGTCGGTTTCGCTTCACTTTTTGAAAAAGAGGTCGATATATTGGTCGAGGTGACAACTATGCAAATCCAAGCCCCTTTGACCGCGGCCGTCGCGGTCACGGCCGGTATCCAAACGAACCGGGTCTATAAGGCCGAACTCGTCAAACAGACCGGACCCGACTCCGGCATCGTTAAAATCAACGGCGAGCACGTCGAGGTCACGTTCGAAGGCGGGCTCCCGAAGACGAACCCGTTCCAATTGACGCTCGCCGAACAAGACGGCCAGCTAATCGGGACGATCGTCGTCAAGCCTGAGCCGGAGACGCCGGACACTTCGAGCGGCCAACCGGTGAAACTCGATACGAAGATTCAGGCGTTGCTCGCGTCGCTACCGCCCGAGGTGCGGAGCGCCGTCAGCCGCCTGCTCCAATCAGGACGGTTACCGATGAACGAGGACACGGTGCGACTGCTCGAGACCGTCTTTAAAGGTGACCTGCGCGATGCGGTCCTTTGGCTAAAGGCGATCGAGGCACCGACGCTCCCGCGTGACGTCGCCCGCGACATCGCCGTCGCGTCATTAGATGAAGCGAGACAACTGGTGACTCGTCCGGCGCCCGACGCCCCGTACCCGCAGAAAGAACGCTTCATCGAGCACGTCAACTTGTCGCGTCCCGTCAGCGAGCGTTTGACACCGACACCGGAGACGGTCGACCGACTCATCAACGAGTTGCCGGAGCCTCGCCCGACGCGAATCGAGCCGCGCGAGGCGTTACCGCCTGTCCTCGGCCGACCGGTGCTCGTCAAAGAAGTGACGACACATCTCGCGACCGTGACGAACACGTTCCGAAACGAGCAAGTGACGGTCACGAAACAGCTCGGCCAAGTCGCCGCCCTCGTCGAGACGAACCCGCATCAGGCTCGCCCCGCGCTCGAGACGGTGTCGACACGGCTGACGCAACTCATCCAAAAGACGGACGCCTTGTTACATACGAGCGCGACCCAAGAGAAGGCGCTCGTCGCGATGACGGCGAAACTCGACGTCGCCCTCGGGCTGCTGTCGACGAAACCTGCCGAGAGCGCCGCGCTCATTAAAGAAGTGCGCACCAGCTTGAACGAGTTCCGCTACGTGCCGAACCATGTCCGGCTCGAATACATCCCGCACCAGGCGACCCGCGCCGGCGAACTGCCGCGCGTCACACCGTTCAAGGTCGATCCGAACTTATCCGGCCGCGTCATCCAAGAGACGGCGCAGCGCGTCCAGGCGTCGACATTGTCATTGAAAGCTGACGCGGCGACACCTGAAGCGCAGCGGCTCGCCTCGTTCTTCCAAGTCCAACAGACGCTGAACCGGCTCGACGGCGGGCAGCTCCAGCAGCTCATCCTCGCCTTGCCGGCGAAAGTCCAAGAGATCGACACCGGTATCCACGTCCATATCCAAAACCGTGAGGCCGGCGACGTCGTCGACTGGGAGAACAGCGTGCTCTATATCCGGCTCGAGACACCACGTCTCGGAGAGATCGGCGTCAAACTCGAGGCGATCGACCGGAATCTGCGGCTCACGCTCGAACACGATGACCCGGCCGTTGAGACGCTCGCCAAGCCGCTTCTCGGCAAAATCGAGACGACGCTCGAAGCGATCGGTTACCGGAGCGTGACCACCCAGTTCCGCCCATTGACGAAGACGGACCGACCGGAGATCGAGCGTCCTACGCTCGAGACGACCGGCTATGATTTCCGCATCTAGGAGGCTGTTATGTATCAACGTATGGATTTGACGAAACGCAAGACGGCCGCCGTCGTCCGCTATGACGAGACGATCGACCGGGCCCCGGTCATCGTCGCCCGTGGAACAGGCGCCGTCGCCGATAAAATTTTAGATGAGGCAAGATCGCGCGGCGTCGCCATCGAGCACGACCACTCGCTCCTTGGCCACCTGCTCGACCTCGACCTCGGGGACGCGATTCCGCCCCAACTGTATGACGTCATGGCCGAAGTGCTATTACTGATTGAAGAACTCGACACCATCAAAGGAGACCCATCATGAAC
Organism: Exiguobacterium sp. s21; assembly: GCF_018617975.1. Lineage (NCBI taxonomy): Bacteria > Bacillati > Bacillota > Bacilli > Caryophanales > Exiguobacterium > Exiguobacterium sp. s21. The sequence goes on from NZ_JACSLF010000001.1 coordinate 126,133, forward strand.
CCGAACCGACTATACGAAATGAGCCCGGAAGAGCTGACCCAAGCGATGCTCCACGCGCTCGTCTATCACTATGAACAAGCCCAGACGGCGACAATCGCCGAACGCAACCGCCATTTGCGCCAAGCGCGCGAACTGCTCGCGAAGCTTCATCAAGGACTCCACGACGGCGGCGGCATCATCTCGGCCCAACTCGATGAGCTTTACTTGTATATGGCGAAATCGAGCCTCGAGGCGTTGATCGAACAAGACATGGACAAAATCGAGGAGCTTCACGGTCTCGCGACCGAGCTCGACAAGACGTGGGGCGAGGCGATTGAAAACGCTCGTCTTCAACCCGTACCTTCAGGAGGAAACCGTTATGAAAATTACCAATAACGTGCAAGCACTCAAAGCGTACTCGTCACTCACGCTCAACCAGGCGACGATGAAAAAGACGATGGACCGCCTCTCGAGCGGCGTCCGCATCAACAAGGCGTCCGACGACGCGGCCGGGCTCGCCATCTCCGAGAAGATGCGCATCCGTCTCGACTCGCTGTCGATGGCCGAACGCAACACCCTCGACGGCATCTCGCTCACGCAGACGCTCGAAGGCGGGATGAGCGAGACGCACGCCCTCCTGCAACGGATGCGCGAGCTGTCGGTCCAAGCGTCGAATGGTACGCTCAGCGGTGATGACGCCAAAGCGATCCAAGACGAGATCACGGCGCTCACGGCTGAAGTGACCCGGATCGCCGAGACGACCGAGTTCAACTCGAAGAAGATCATGAACGGTGACTTTATCGCCGGCAATGAGACACTCTTCTTCCAACTCGGGGCCGGCAGCGGCGAAGGCGTCGTCTTGAACGTCGACGACATGCGCGCCCGTGCACTCGGAATCGACGGACTGGATGTAACGACGCAAGGTGGCGCCAATGACGCCATCGCCAAGTTCGACGCCGCGATTCAAAAGGTCTCGCTCGAACGCTCGAAGCTCGGTGCCATCCAGAACCGGCTCGAGGCGAACGTGAGCGTCGTCACGATCGGGTCTGAGAACTTGACGGCATCCGAGTCCCGCATCCGCGACGCCGACATGGCACGCGAGATGATGGACTTCGCCCGCCTCAACATCTTGAACCAGTCCGGCATGGCGATGATCGCCCAATCGAATGCATTGCCGCAAGGCGTGCTACAATTGTTGAACTAACTTAAGGAAGGACGGATCCTATGGACATTCGTCGCATCATGGAGACGCAGTCGCTTCACGGCGCCGGGAAGGCGAAACGCCCCGAGGCTGAGCCTGGCGTCTCGTTCCAGAACGTCATCGGCCAAAAACGGGAGGACCGCGAGCACGAGCGCTTCCAGCGCCAAATCGCGGCCATCCACGAGAAAGGCGAACTCCTCGCCGAGAGCCAGACCGTCGAGTCGCTCGCTGAATATAAGCAACTCATTAAAGACTTTATGAAAGACGCCGTTGACGCGGCGCTCCGCCTCGAGGACAAGCGTGGCTTCAACCGTCGCGGCCGGGCCAAAATCTACAAGATCGTCGAGCAGGTCGACCAGAAATTATTGGCTTTGACAGACCAAGTCATCTCGGGCGAGGCATCTCGCTTGTCACTTCTCGACCAAGTCGGTGAGATTCGCGGTCTGCTCGTCAACGTATACGTGTGAGGTGAGAGAATGGCAGAACATATCTTTTCGAAAAAAGTGAAATGTCCGTATTGTTTGAAGCAGAGCGAGACGCCACGCGTCCTGTCGCGCCACATCCGGCCACAGGAAGTCGCGAAGGACGGATACACGACGTACGACGGTGCCAACCCGTACTTTTATGAGCCGACCGTCTGCAGTCACTGTCACCTCGTGTTTCATGACTCATTCGACAAGGTGCGAAAGACGAATCGCGAGGCGCTCGAGTCGGGCTACTTCGACCGTGTCAACGCCGAGGCGCTCACAGGCGATCGCTCGACCGAGCACGTCATCCGGCTCTACAAGTTCGCCGTCGTGACGGCCCAATTGAGCGGCCAGAAACCGTCCGTCGTCGCCATGCTCGGGATGCGACTCGTCTGGATGTACCGCCTGACGGGCGACGAGGCGTCCGAGAAGGAATGGATGAGACGGACGCTCGATAAATACAACGAGGTGCAAGAGGCGTACACGGACCAAGTCCGGACCGGTCTGCCGTACGACCAGCTCATGCTGCGGATCGCCGACTTGTCGGCCGCGCTCGGTCTGTATGAGGACGCAAGGCGTTGGTACGGCATCTTGCTCGGCAGCAAGGAAGTATCGGAACGGATCCGTACCCAGGCGCGGTCACATTGGGAAGACTTTCGAATCGAAAACGCCTAAAAGGGAGAGCCGCGGCTCTCCCTTTTCGCATACAAAAAACGCGCTCATCCACTCACGGACAAACGCGGTCGGTTCTCTTCACGGGTGAACCCCCAAACCGAAAGGAGATATACGCGACATGACTCGCATCAAAACCTAAACAGGGCACCCAAGAACCGATCGCGCGGTGGCGTCTTTCACGGTTCATCTTTAGTATAAAATGTTTTTTGTTATTTTACTATTGTTTTTTATTCACTGTTAGAAGAAGGTATTCTAGTGATGAATCTAAAGGAGGTCATTCCATGTTCGAAGCCCGCTATATCGAAACGGTTCGCTCGATTTTCCAGGAACAGAAACAGCTCGCCGAGGACGCGTTTAATCAAGTGAACGATGAGGACATGCACCGTGTGCTCGCGAAAGACACGCTCTCGCTCACGGTCATCGTGCAACACATGTCGAACAATATGTTGTCGCGCTGGACCGACTTTTTGACGACGGACGGCGAGAAACCTGACCGAAACCGTGACGCCGAGTTCGAGGACCAACAACAGTCCCGCGCCGAACTGATGGCGACATGGGACGAACGTTGGCAACTGTTGGACGACGTATTGGCGAGCCTCACGCCGGAAGACCTCGGTAAGACCGTCTTCATCCGTGGTGAAGAGAAGACCGTCATCTGGGCGATTGAGAAGCAAGTGTCGCACTACAGCTATCACGTCGGACAGATTGTCTTTCTTGCAAAAGTATTCGCCGGGGAGAACTGGAACGTGTTGACGATCCCATTGCCGCATCAACGACAATAAGAGAATGCGCATCGCGAAGATGCGCGTTCTCTTTATTTGGTGACGTTGATCGTGTATTCATAGCGCTCCTCGGCAATTTTACGGAACTGATCATTATAAGGTCCCTCCACAACAAAGCGGACTTCGGTCAGTTCTTCAGGCATCGACTCGACATGGAACAGCACGCCGCCCTCTTTCTTCACTTTTCCTAAAAACTCTCCGCCTACATCCTCGGAGATGACGATGTCAGCATCAACCTGTTCGCCTGTGTTTGTGACGAGCCTGGCTTGGTTTGGATGAAAGCTGACCGTCTCATCACTCGTATTTTCGACGATGACATTGAACGAAACGATGGTCACTTCTTTTTGATCATCGAAGAAGAAACGATAATCAGAAGCGACTTCTAGACGCAGCGTTTGCACCTTATCGATTTGAAAGATGATTGGCCCAATCGTTTCTTCAATACCTAAATCACTATTCTTCATGTAAATTTGACTGCGCCCAATCTCATCTTCCTGTACTTCAAACTCTTCACCTTGTACGGTTTCTGTTTCTGTCGTCTCTTTTTGGCTGTCTGTCGACGGAACGCTTTCACTTTGTTTGGTAGGTTCGGTAGTAGTCGATGATGGCTCCGTGTCTCCACATCCGACTAACACGAGCAAGGGAATGGCTAAGATGAATCCGTACGACTTCAATCCAATCCTCTCCTTTACCTCAAGACTTTTCCAACTACATAAATCTTATTCCCCATTTTTAAAAGGGCATTCGAGGTAAACGTTAAATTTTTTGGGTATTACTCTGGACATAAAACGGCCGCACCAGTTCCCTGGAGCGGCCATCCTTTATTTCTCGACGTTGATTGTATATTCGTAACGGGATTCTCCAATCGACTGATAGTTCGCGTCCGACGGCCCGTCGATGACAACTTTCACGTCCTCTAACTCTTCCGGCATCGCTTTGACGAAAAAGAGGACGTTGCCTTCCTTCTTCACTTTCCCGAGGAACTCGCCACCGACGTCATCCGAGAACCAGAGGTCTGCCGTCACTTGTTCCTCTGTGTTCGTCACGAGTGTCGCCTGGTCCGGATAGAAATTTACCGTCTCATCAATCGTATTCTCAACAATCATGTTCATCGCCACAACCGTCACTTTTTCTTGTCCGTCAAACGAATCTCGGTACGCCTCGTTGACCGTAAGTCGTGACGTCTGCACTTTATCGATGGCGAAATTGACAGAGCCAATCGTCTCTTTAATGTCGAGCGCCTTGTTCTTCATGTAAATCTGATTCGACCCAAGTTCACTCTCCTGCACTTCTGCTTTTTCTGTTGATTCTGCCACCGGTTCTTCCTTCGCCTCTGCTTCGACGACTTCCTCCGTATCAGTTGCCGTCGTCTTCAGTTCATCGGCCTCTCCGCAGCCTACAAGCAGTGTTAGAGGTAAAGCGAGAATCAATCCGTATCGTTTCATGTTCATCTTATTTCTCTCCTTTTTCGTATGAATGGTGGTTGATAAGATGAGCATAATGGATTGTGTAGCCTGACCGGTGTAAGAAAACGTATAGGGTCGTCATCCTGAATAAATAAAAGCCAAGGTCCGCGATTGGACCTTGACTTCTCATGCTTTATCCTCGTGATTTAAGCTCTTCTTCTTCATACGGATCGGGTCCGTCCTCGATTGGTGCATCATCTTCGATGTAGGCTTCAAGTTTAGGGTCACGTTCCACATACTCATCGTACGCCCCTTCTGGACCGTAGATGAAGTAACGACGATCTTTCGATGACTTAGGCTTTACCTTTTTCTCACTCATCTCGTTTCCCTCCCCTTTCCAGAAAAGAAGCAACGGTTACAGTGGTATTTACCCGATTTTATACGAAAACAGACGTCTTTGCATCCTTACATCCCTATTGAAACTTTTTCCAAATCAAATCGTATACGAAGACAACACATGAATGAGAGGACGAGATAGATGAGTTTATTGAAAACAGGACTAGTTCGTGGCGTGAAGTGGTTCATGCTATTTGGGTTGCTTTCGATATATCAATGGTGGAGCGGAAATATGGAAGGTGTACATAATATGCTCGTGTATGGTGGGATGGCATTCTTCCTTGGTTTGACGAGTGTCATCTATTAAGTGAGACGGTGGTCGTTTCCAAAACAGATTCTGATTCATTGGATAACAATGCATGTGACGATTCTGCCGCTCGTCATATTCAGCGGTTTTCTCCCGGTGACGTCGTTGCAAGACGCTTTACTCACGTATTTAAAATTCAATGTGAGCGGACTGACTTTGTTTACCTTGTCCAGAATCCTGTTGAAAGTACGACGACAAGTCAAAGCCTCATGAACGAAAACAGCTCAAGGGCTTGGGCTCTTGAGCTGTTTAATGCATCTATATTTAGCGAAGTAATTGAAGGATGGCCTCTGGCTGTTTATTGGCTTGCGCAATCATTGCCTGAGAAGCCTGTCCTAAAATATTTGATTTCGTGAACGCCATCATTTCTTTTGCCATATCGACATCTCGAATACGTGATTCAGCAGCTTGGAGATTTTCAGAAGACATAGTGACGTTCGCTACTACATGATCTAGACGATTTTGCCATGAGCCCATCTTTGTTCGTTCAGAAGACACGAGTTGGATGGCTTGATCTATTTTGCTAATCGCCTTACTCGCGCTCGACTGCATCGTAATGTCTAATGCATACTCTGCGTCTCGATTTCCTTCACGATTTTTAACGACACGTTCAGATGTGAAGCCCTCTTCTCCTTTTACCGTCGAGGTCAATCCAATTCTTGCGGCTCTCATATCATTCATGTCTAACTGAATAGATTGACCAGAATTCGCACCAATTTGAAGGGTTATTTCTTTACCTCCGCGCGTTAATTTCAACTGATGATATGTACCTTCGTAAGTATAAGTTTCTTCAAATTTTATAGGGTTTGACGACAAATTATGTGTCATATGTGGTGATGCAGCACCACTAACTTCACTCATTAGTTCTGCCAAACTTCTCACATTCCCACCTGATTGAACAGGTGCATCTGGAACAAACGTCAATTCTATTTCACGATTATTGAACGGTGACTTCCCAATCCATTCTACCTTAATCGTCTCTCCTGGTTTCAATGGCATAATATCTTGTTCATAAACTTCGAACTCCCCTGGAATAGGTTGACTCCCCCCTCTTCCGGGTCTAACTGTATTTATTGGGGAGCTGATATATGGATCAGGTGATTTGGTAGTACCGATATTAGGTTGAGACCAAGACTCTTCCCCTGTTTTATGCTCGAACCGTAGTCCGTTCGGAGTAGGAGTACCTATCACCTGTACCGTGTATCGAGTGTTCAAATCAGGTACAGCACGTATCGCAGTGACTAATGTCGATAAATCGTTGAATTCACCCGATAACAACGGGTCATTTGAAGATTTTAAAAACGTATGTCCATCAACTTGAATCGTGTCATTGATATTCAATGATGTCGTATTGATGCCAACTGTATAGATTCCCCGAATCGCACCAGGGGTTCCAGGAATACTATGGGTGACTAATGCCTCTCCTTCTTTACCACTTAATCCGTTCAAAACAGTTTTAGTATTGAAAGAAGTTTGATTCCCGATTCGATTTAACTCTGTTGTCATCTCATTAAACTCTTTTTGAATCGCTCCGCGGTCAGCTAAGCTATTTGTGTCGTTAGCAGACTGAACAGCGAGTTCACGCATACGTTGTAGAATTGAATGAGATTCGTTCAATCCACCTTCTCCAGTTTGAATTAAACTGATTCCATCCACAGCATTTTGAGCGGCTTGATCTAGGCCACGAATCTGAGCTCTCATCTTCTCAGAGATGGCTAATCCTGCCGCATCATCAGCAGCTTGATTGATTCGTAATCCAGAAGACAGTTTCTGCATCGCTTTACCGGCTTGACCTGTATTTATTTGTGATTGACGTAACGCTTGATTTGCATTGCTGTTATTTTTGATAATCATAAGAAATTCCTCCACAACATTCCATTCAGAATGATTCATATCCAAATCATCCCATTGATATTATCGGCTGGAAGTTCCTTTTTTTAACGATACATCAATATTTTATTAAAATAAAAAAACGCTGATATATTCAGCGCTTTTTATGTCTGTTGATCGAACAATCCCGAGAAGTTCGAATCGACGTCCTCGTATGGATCGACGTACGATTTGACCGTCTTCCTTTCTTGCCGCGCCGTCCCGAGCGTCATCCCGAGCCGTTGATGCTCGGTCTCAATCAAACGCGCAATCTGTTGGCTGTCGTCGACGAGCTGACGGATCACCGTCTGGTCGGCGCCCTTCAAGTCCGGTCCGTGCGCCGCGAGCAATTGTTCACGGTCGTCAAGCAACTCATGGATTTGGTCCATCCATGTATCATATGTCGGTTCTTCCGGTACTTTCGCTAGTAAATCTTTTAATCGCTGTGTTTTGAAGATGATCTCATCGATGGGTCTCATGCTTGCTTCGCGAGTTTCATCGCTTCCTTCCACGTGTCGCGGAGCTCTGTCGTGAAGTTGAGCACTTCGTCGAGGATGGTCGTGTCGTTTTTGACGTTCGCATCGACGAGGCGACGCCACATGTATTCATAGAGCGAATCTAAGTTCGCTGAGACGGCGACATCTTTATTTAACGTCAAGCGCATCTCTTGAAAGATGGCCTGTGTCTTCTGGATATTCGTGTTCTTCAAATCTGGATTTCCTTGCTCGATAGCGAGTTTGGCGAGGCGCATGAACTTGAGCGCCCCGTCATACAGCATGAGCGTCAGTTCCTGTGGGTTCGCGGTCGTGACCGCGTTGTTTTGATACGCTGCATATGGGTTGGCTACCATTTAAATTCCTCCTCTTACATGCCTCCGCCTAAGAACTGTTGCAGTGAGGCGGCTTGCGAGTTCGCCTGGTTCATTGCCGTTTCCATCGCTGCAAAGCGACGGTAGTAGGCATTTTCTTTATCGACTAACAAATCGTTCAAACGCTTGATCCGTGTATCGATTTGCGTCATCTCACGTCCCATCGAGTACGTCGGAGCACCCGAACCATCAGCACCGGCAATCCGAGTAATGGACGATCGTGAGTTAGTCGCCGCATCACGAATTTGTGGAAGTAGCCCACTTTCTGCGTTCGTGAAGAGTTGATACACTTGATCCGGGTCTTTTTCAATGGCAGCTTTAAGCTTTTCTTCGTTCAGCTCAATTTTCCCACCATTGGTAAAATCCGCACCGGTTGAGAGCCCGATTTGGAAGAGTTGTTTCATCCCATCTTCATTAGTACTCGACGTCGCGCTTGACCACTTGCCTCGCATCGTATCCATCGCGCTACGGACAATCGTATCGCCACGAAGCATTCCACTCATCGCTTTTTCTTCCCATTTCTTAATTTCGTCATCAGAAAGTTCATCGCGTTGGGCTTGTGTGAGCGGTGCAAACGAACGGAACCGTTCTTCACGGACTTTCTTATTCATAAGATCAATCGTCTCGTTATACTTATCGACAAATCCTTTGATGTTATCAAAGATTTTTTGTGTGTCGGTTGCAGCAGAAAGCGTCACTGCACCAGACGCGAACTCTGATTTTAACGTGACGGTCATGTTATCAATCGTGACGGTGTTTGAGCTCTGTGTCATCGGAATACCGTTCACTGTGAAGCTTGCATCTGTTCCTGTTTTCGGTAGATTTCCAGGAGCGATACCAAAAGCAGCCTTCGTTGTTGCGTCAAATTCTATGATTGCATTTTGACCGGTCTGCTTTTGAGTAATGGACAGCTTGCCAGAAATCGGTTCGAAAAATGCAGAAACCCCTGACTCTTTTCCGTTCAATGCAGTAACTAGATTCTCCATTGTGGCGTCTTCCGTTACTTTGATTGTCTGAAAGTCTCCGCCTTCAACGGACCGGATTTGAACCTGATAACCAGAAGTGTAAGTGGCCGTGGTGCCAGTCGGTATGTCCGAACCGTCATTCATTGTTACTTTCCCAGTCGCTTCATCATAAGTATAACTTGAGGCATCAATAGGGTTATTTGTTGCGTCTTTCAACGAAACAGTTGCTCCGGCTTTCGGTTTAGGAGAGAGCGTCCATTCCTTCGTATCAGCGGACAACTTCACTTCTTGTACAGCCGCTTGTAAGTTCATATCAGCCACTTTTGTTGTCTTCGTTACTGCAACTCCATTCTTATCTTTAGGCTCAACGACTTGGGTAGCCGCTGTTGCGAGCTGACTGACAGATTCGATACGTATTGCCGTGTTCCCACTAGATGGTCCCGCTACGACAGAGACACGTGATTCATCAGATGAGCTAGACGTTTTGGCGTAAAAATTGCGACTGAACATGAGATCGACCGCAGTGTTCCGAAGTGTCATGAGCGAACGGTTGATTTCGCGGTACGCATCCCGTTTCCATTCGGTCGTCTGTTTTTGTTGTTCAAGCTTATCGACTGGCATGCGTTCAGCTTGCATCAATTGTTTGATAATTGTATCGGTATCAATTCCACTGGCGAGTCCGCCAAATCGGATTGGTGACGTCATAGTATACCTCCTTTAAATACGTTCATCGAAGAGCTGATTGAATTCCATAAATGCGGCGAAGAAGTCGAGCGACTTCTTGCTTGGGATCTCACGGATGACTTCGTTGTTAGTATCTACAATCTGAATATAGTAGTCATTCAATTTTTCATGTTTCATAAACTTTAAACCGGTACGTTGTTGTTCGAGCAGCAAATTCGCCTTCTCAACGGCCGCCTCTAACTTCGTCACGTGTTGAGGCGTCGGGAGAATGACGATACCTTCGTCAGCGAGTGCTTTTTGATTCGCTTCGACAAACACGTTTTTCGTTTGTTCATACGGCAAGACAGAAGAAGGTAAGTGAAGCCGGACTTCAGAGATAATTGGATTCATAAGCTGACACACCTCATTATGATTTCTTCATTATCTATATCGGCATTAGATTCGTAATCTTCAATATTATTGCGTTCACTAATTCGTCTAATCTTAAGTAGAAAAAAAAGAATAGTGTGAAACCAACTGGGTATATTATATACGAACGTATATTCTTATAAGGAGGGGTTAATTTTGAAGTGGGAAGAGTTAACAACTTATGAGAAAAGTTTATTGTTGGGGACTTTGCTAGGAGACGGTCATATCAGCATTCATAAGAAAAAATATCTAAATGCGAATTTGCGGTATGGTGAACACTTTTCCATCAAACAATTTGAATATCACGAATGGAAAATGAAGCAAGCCCCTCGAATTTTTTCGAGTATTATCAAGAATAATAATGGGACAAGTGCATCACTCACTTCAAAATACGATGAATTATTCACTTGGCTCCGTGACCAACTGTATATTGCCGGTAAAAAAAGCGTCCCGCTTCATCTGCTTTCAGAGTGTACGGACTCGGTCTTTTTATTAGCTCTCTATCTTGATGACGGCAGTCTTTGTTTAACAAGGTCGAGTCGTTCTAACAAAAATCAAATTATTTTGACCCCACACATCGCTTTATACCTCCAAGCTTTCCATCCATCTGAGTTAAACTATTTAAGCCAATTCATTCATGAGACATTTGGACACCAGTTTGTTTTAAGCCGACGTAATGATGGACATAACTATATCCTGCGGATACAGAAGACCCAAGAAGCTCTCAATTTCCTTGAGTTCACAAAACCATATGCCACTGAAATCCCGTCGATGGCATGGAAATTAGACTGGGACTATCGATTGTCACAAGAGAAAAACGAAAATCCTGATAAAGTAGTGATTACCTCTAAGCCTAAAAATGATTATACGGAGGAAGACATCGAGTATATTGTCACTTCAAAATTACGTGGACAGACGGATCAAGAAATCGCAGACGCGTTAGGTAGAACATATTGGTCTGTCGTGTACAAGTGGCAGGACATCAAGAAAAACCGATTAAGAGAGGTAGAGGCTGTGTATGTAAGTTAAAAAACTCCCACGGCTCTTGTAGAGTCGTGGGAGTCATAAATCTTGTTGTAGTGCCAATTAACGGAGCAATTGAAGAACAGCTTGCGGCTGTTGATTCGATTGCGACATCATAGCTTGAGCAGCTTGGTTAAGGATGTTGTTCTTCGTAAAGTTCATCATCTCTTTAGCCATGTCTACATCACGGATGCGCGATTCTGCAGCTTGGAGGTTTTCAGCTGACGTGTTCAAGTTGTTAATTGTGTGCTCAAGGCGGTTTTGAGTAGCACCAAGTTTTGATCGCTCTCCTGAAACTGTTTCAATGGCTGTACCGATAGTTGTGATTGCTGTATTTGCTGCTGTTTGTGTAGAAACATCAATTCCTACAGTAGCCTCACCCGAACCTGTACCCACTAATAAAGTCGCAGCACTCATGTTCCCTAAAGTAAGAGTCAAACTTTGTCCAGTGTTAGCACCAATTTGGAATACTTTACCATCTGCATCAGAACCGTCTAGCAATTTTTGTGAGTTGAATTCTGTAGTTGCAGAGATTCTTGTGACCTCTTTTGCAAGTTGTGTGACTTCTTTTTGGATTTCAACGCGGTCTGGGTTCGTGTTCGTATCTGTAGCAGACTGAACTGCAAGCTCACGCATACGTTGAAGGATTGAGTGTGTCTCGTTCAATGCACCTTCAGCTGTCTGAATCATCGAGATACCATCTTGGGCGTTTTTCGCAGCCATGTCTAGACCACGAATTTGTCCGCGCATTTTTTCAGAAATTGCAAGTCCTGCTGCGTCATCCCCAGCTCGGTTGATACGAAGACCTGAAGACAATTTCTCCATCGCTTTGCCCGTCTGCGCCGTATTGAATGACATGTTACGATGTGCATTCATTGAGTTAAGGTTGTGGTTAATAATCATTGTAATTCCCTCCATAGGTTGTAGTTAAGCCAAATCCATTTGGCTATAATTAGTACTCATTTGAGTAGTGTTAATTAACGAAGAAGTTGAAGTACAGCTTGAGGTTGCTGATTCGATTGCGCCATCATAGCCTGCGCAGCTTGGTTAAGGATGTTGTTCTTCGTAAAGTTCATCATCTCTTTTGCCATATCTACATCACGGATACGTGACTCAGCGGCTTGAAGGTTTTCTGCACCAACGCTTAAGTTATTAATTGTATGCTCTAAGCGGTTTTGATAAGAACCTAGCTTTGAACGCTCCGAAGATACAGACTCAATAGCTGTATTGATTGTCGTGATTGCCGTATTTGCCGCTGCTTGAGTAGAAACCGAAATACCCTCAGTTGCTACTGCAGGTGTCGTCGCATCTTCAGCAGCGGCGTTTGTTGCTGATGCTCCAGTAACGCCTAAAGATTTTGCATCCATCGCTTTAATATCTAAAGTGATATTTTGACTTGCATTTGATCCTATATGGAATGTTAAAGACGCTGGAGAATCAGTGTAAGCCGATGCATCAGCGCCAGTACCACCGTTTACAGAACCGTTCAGTAACTTTTTAGTGTTATATTCTGTATCGTTGGCAATTCGAGTGATTTCTTTTGCTAATTGATCTACTTCTTTTTGGATTTCAACGCGGTCTGGGTTCGTGTTCGTATCTGTAGCAGACTGAACTGCAAGCTCACGCATACGTTGAAGGATTGAGTGTGTCTCGTTCAATGCACCTTCAGCTGTCTGAATCATCGAGATACCATCTTGGGCGTTTTTCGCAGCCATGTCTAGACCACGAATTTGTCCGCGCATTTTTTCAGAAATTGCAAGTCCTGCTGCGTCATCCCCAGCTCGGTTGATACGAAGACCTGAAGACAATTTCTCCATCGCTTTGCCCGTCTGCGCCGTATTGAATGACATGTTACGATGTGCATTCATTGAGTTAAGGTTGTGGTTAATAATCATTGTAATTCCCCTCCATAGGTTTAAATTTTTCACGCTCTTCCAAATCCATTTGTCCGAGCATACAAGGTTTAGGCCGGCCCCTCACCTTGTATTAGTTGGAACGTTTTATCGTTTCCATACTCTATATCGGAGTCACCCTCAATCTGTTTAGTCTTTTTCAAAAAAAGTTACTCGTTTTGAGTAAAATCTTCAAAATTAAATAGAAAAACGACCCATCACTGGGCCGCTCCTCCTCACTTCACAGCTGTTCTCGCTTCATCCACAAACTTCGTCCCTGTCTGCCAATGAATCGCCTCGTCGACTCAACTTTCAGCAACATGCTACCGGCCGAGAATTGTTCGTCCTCGATATAACTTTGGTGTCCGCGACCAAGAATCGATCTAAGCGGTTTTGAATCGTTTTTCCAAGAATAATCGTAATTTGATTGACAGACATGAGCATCCGATTCCTTTTAGTGAGTTCATTAATAGTTAGACATGGCAGTGATTGGGGCCGGCTCTCCTCCTAAGAGAGCATCATCACTCATCCTATAAAACGATTGTTCTGTAAAAAAACTTGTCACATCCATTATCCTCTCTAAAAAACCCGAAATCTTCACCTCACATTTATTAGCCAGAATTTTTTATAAAATCATACATTTTATGAGTCTCTTGAATCGTTTACCTATTTTTGAAATATTTCCTTTCAATCCTTTGCCAATTTTCTCTATACTTGGTTCGAGCCATATCTAGAACAAAGGGAAACCAAGGAGGGAAACCATTGAACCAACGAAGTAAACGCTTGAGTACAGCCATCTTTTTATCCGGGGTGCTGTTTGCCACGATGTATACTCAAGACGTAAATGCCGCATCGAAAACAGCTACTGTCGATACATCTATCTTAAATGTTCGACAATCTTCCTCTACATCATCTCCAATCGTTGGAAAGTTGACAAAAGGAAACAAAGTCTCTGTCTTGAACGTCAAAGGGTCTTGGGCTGAGATTAACTATAAAGGGGCGAAACGCTACGTTTCTTCCGCCTATTTAAAAATGACTACAGCAACACCTGCACCGACAAGTAAGGTCAAGCAGACATATACTGTCACCGATAACTTGAATTTGCGTCAATCGGCCAGCCTGAAAGCGCGAGTCCTTGTCACCATCCCTAAGAATAAAGAGGTGCAATACCTTTCAAAAACAGGAACTTGGTATCGCGTAAAGTACGGATCAAAGACTGGGTATGTCGCAGCCAAATACGTCAAGGTACAAAACACAGTCGTCAAAAATGCTACCGCGGCTGCACCGAAGCCTACTACAGTCACAAAAAACAACGCTTCATCTAGCACGACGAAACAAGTGTATGCCACAACCGTGAATTTGAATTTACGTAGCACGGCCTCGACGAAAGGCAAAGTACTCGTTACGATTCCGAAAAACAAGGAAGTCCAATACATCGCGAAGTCTGGCAATTGGATTAAGGTGAAGTATGGCTCCAAAACTGGTTTTGTGTCTGCTAGCTATATCAAAGTGACGAATAAAACCGTCAGTCCAGCTCCTATCAAGCCTGCTGCGCCAAAACCGCCTGCACCGAAACCTCCTGCTGCCACATCGGCGCAGACAAAAGTGTATAAGACCAATGAAAATTTGAACTTGCGTAGCACGGCCTCGACAAAAGGAAAAGTGCTTGTCACCATTCCAAAAAACAAAGAAGTTCAATACATTTCGAAGTCTGGAAATTGGTACAAAGTCAAGTACGGATCGAAAACCGGTTTCGTGTCTGCCACGTACATTTCAGTGACTACGAAAACGGTGACCCCTGCGAAACCAGCGCCTAAGCCACCAGCTGCCGCTCCTTCGAATAAGGTCACTTATAAAACAAAAGAAAACCTCAACTTGCGCAGTGCGGCATCATGGTCTGGTAAAATCCTTCTCACGATTCCAAAAAACAAAGAAGTGACTTATGTCTCGAAGTCTGGTGATTGGATGCGTGTCACTTACAACGGAAAAACCGGCTATGTTGCAAGCAGCTATTTGACAGCAGTCAAACCAGCTCCGGCAAAGCCGGTCACGCCAGCTGCGAAAAAGTATTATTACACGACTGCGAACTTGAATTTGCGTGCCTCGAACTCGTTAAGCGGAAAAGTCATTGTGACTTTGTTGCCCAATAAAAAAGTCGAGTTCGTATCGGCACACGGTGATTGGTACAAAATCAAGTACGAGAATAAAGTCGGTTTCGTCTCAAAGAAATATTTGACCGAGAAAGCTCCTGTCGCACCGAGCAAACCGGTTGAAACCGAGCAAGACTATACGATTGCGTATGAGGCTGTCGTCACTGCAATGCCAAGCTTGAACGTTCGGACTGCGCCAGATGCAAGTTCAACTCAAATTGGGACGGTACTTCACAATCAAATCATCGGAGTAATCAAGAAAATCAACGATTCGTGGGTTCAAATCGAATTTGAACTGAATGGGAAATTGGTACCAGCATACGTGCATAGTTCGTATATCAAACCATATACTGGTCCGACTGTACCAGAGACCGTACCTGGTACAAAAAACGTTGTTTTGAACTACAGCGACTATGATTTGAAGTTGACCGACATGGTTCAAATCCAAAAGAACGTCAATGCTCAAACCGATAAATACCGCGGGACTGCCGCTTTTGTATCAAAAGAGTTTATCCAATTGATTGAAGGAACTAAAACTGGCAAAGTCTCGGCAAACGCCTTGAATGTCCGGGCGGATGCAACGACGAACTCGCACGTATATGGCATCCTTAACATGAACAGTGTCGTCAACGTCCTCGGTGAGAAAGACAACTTCTATTTGATCTCGTACAAGCGGAAGACCGGCGAATCGGAACGTGTCTTCGATAACACATGGCGCTTAGCGACGGAGTCTGATATTTTGAACCAAGTCGATCCACGTCTCGTGAAGTTCGAAGCTGCCCTTGATTCACCACGTGAATCGTTCCAATACTTGGACCTCTCGAAGTCTGCCAACGTTTCAGCTACGATTTTAAACAAAGCACTTCAAGGAAAAGGAATTTTGTCTGGTCAGGCGCAAGCCTTTATCGATGCGGGCAAGTCATATAACATCAACGAGATTTATCTCATGTCACATGCTTTCCTTGAGACGGGGAACGGAACTTCTACCCTCGCTTCAGGAGTTTGGGTAGATCAGACCGGGAAGTTAAGCACATCGACGAGCACACGTTACAAACTTGTCTATAACATGTATGGAATCGGCGCAACAGATGCCAACCCGACAGCAGGGGGGGCAAAATACGCCTTCGACAACGGGTGGTTCACACCTGCCGAAGCCATCAAAGGTGGCGGTCAATGGATCAGCAACCGTTACGTCAACAACACACGTAAACAAAACACGTTGTACAAAATGCGCTTCAATCCAGATAAACCTGGAACATATCAATATGCGACCGATATCGAGTGGGCATACAAGCAAACGTTCAAAATCCATGAGATTTACAAGTTGCTTGAAGAATACACTGTCGAATTCGATATTCCACGCTTTATTTATTAATTTCATTCAGACGCTAGAAGGAGCCATAACGGTCTCCTTCTTTTTTGTTCTAACTCTAACCCGACAAATAAAAAATGAGGAGCATTATCTCGAATCAGATAATCCTCCTCATTTCACGTTATACGTTCGACACCTTCACTTGCTCCGTCTCATTCTGCAAACTCTCCGCGACGCGGACAAGTTCAGACATCGCTCCGTTCACTTCTCCGAGGCTTGCCGCTTGCTGGCTCGCTGCGGACGTGACTTCTGTCGCGTAGCGTGACGCCTCTTCGACCATGCCGACGATGCCGGCCGAGTTCGTGACGACCGAGTCGATCTGTCCGCGTGACTCATCCAAGAGCGCATCGACCGAGTGGACGTGGCTGTACACTTCGTTCGCCGAGTTGTGAATCGATGCGAACGCACCACCCGCCTTCTCGACGAGACCGACGCCCGTCTCCACTTCCGCTTTCACGTTCGCCATCGAAGACGACGTGTCGCCAACTAAACGTTTCACGTCAACGATTAAATCCGTGATTTCTTGCGTCGAGTTCGCCGTCTGTTCGGCGAGCTTCTTGACTTCGGCCGCGACGACCGCGAAGCCGCGTCCATGTTCCCCGGCCCGGGCCGCTTCAATCGAGGCGTTCAAGGCGAGCAAGTTCGTTTGTGCTGAGATATCGCTGATGACGTCTGTAATACGCGAGATTTCGCCTGTCATCTCTGTCAACTTGCTGTTGAGTGTCGATGATTGCTCGACCTTGCCGGCAATCGCATGCATCGCATCGACCGACGACGAGGCGAGGCCTTTGCCGCTCTCGGCCTCTTGTTGCATTTCACTTGCTGAATTTAGAGCCGAGCCCATCTCGTTACGGATATTCTCCATCGTCCGGGCGACGGCCCCGAGCAAGTCCATCGAGCTATACGTCGCGCTGACGTTGTCCTCGAGCATCTTGTTCAAGGCGTCCATCGCTTGACGGATGTTCTCGCCGGCGACATTGCCTTCTTGGACCGCTGCCGCAATCTCTTGCGCCGAACCGGTGAGCTGGTCTGCTGTGTAGCGCATGTTCGTCCCTTGTTCACGAAGGTGTCCGACCATGTTGTCCATCGAGAGAAGCAGACGGCCCATCTCTGAACGGTCTGTCGTCTCGTCCGCGAACACGACCGTCAAGTCGCCGTTGCCGACTTCGACCGCCTTTTCCGACGCCAATTCGATTGCCTTGAGCGGGCGACGGGCGATCAAGTAGATGACAGCTCCACCTAAACTTGAAATGAGCAAGGCCACGGCCGTCCCGACGAGCATGACCTGACCTTTCGGCATCTCAAGCTCCGTGAGCAATAAGAGCGTAATCCAGCCGACCGCTCCGCCCGTAATAAAGGATGTGACCAAAATCCAAGCGAGCAGTTGGGTCGTAAAGTTTTTGAATAGCTTCACTATGAGTTCCTCCTCTTATGTCTTCATCACCTTTTATATCGTCCGAACCCCAGCTTTTGTATAGCGTTTTCAGTTGAAGTTTTGGTCAATGAAAAAACGCCCTCGTCACCGAGAGCGTCTTGATTAAAAACGGTCATCTTCTTTTGTCATGTGCACCTGTTCGCGCGGGGTCATGAGTGCGTCGATTGTGAGGGCGATCGCGGCCGCCCAATGTAGCATCATGCCGAGGAACGGGATGAACCCGAGCACCGACGCTGTGATCCCTACGAGTGCCCCGACCGAAATTCGTTTCAGCCGCGACAGCGACACGACGAGCAAGACGATGTGGAACACGAGCATGAACCCGAGCGGTGTGTAGCCCATGCTGATGATGAACAGCCCACCGAGCGCCGGGATGCCGAGCAGCGCCTCAAAGGCGGCACCCATCCATTTCAAATTTCGAACCATTTGTCTCACCTCACAGTTCTAATAGATAAAACTCATAGCCGCCGTTTTCAGCGAACCCGGCCCGCTTGTAAATCTCGAGCGCGGCCTTGTTTTCCGTCTCGACGTCGAGTTCGAGTTTCGTCCGGCCCATGCGGAACAGTTGTTGGACCATCTGCTTCAGCATCTTCGTGCCGTATCCCTTGCCTTGCTCGTCCGCCTTGACGCCGAACGCGTGGATGCTGCCGGCATCGTCGCCTGACAGGAGAGCACGGATGACACCGACGGGACGACCATCGACCTCACCGATGTATGTCACTCGGTCCGGCGTGTCAATCTGTTGATAGATGTTCTCCGTCACGTCGAGCGGGTCGCCGAACGCCTCACTGAGCGTCTCAATGATGAGCGGACGGTCGGCATCGGTCGCCTCGCGGAGCGATACCTCGTTCGGCTTCAAGAACAGCTCGGCTTTTTTAAGGACCAAGTTGTATTCTGAGAACTGATATGCCGCGTCGAGATGGTCGATGACCGCCTTGCCATCTTTCGACTTGCGGTCGATGACGAACGTGAATGCCTCGCAGCCGTTCTGTTTCGCATCGTGTTTCGCTGTTTCAAAGAGTGCCGTGAATACACCTTGCTTCCGGTAGTCCGGATGCACGAGCGCGTTCACTTCATACTCGTTCGGGAGATATGGGAAGAGCACCATATACCCGACGAGCGTATCATTGTCATAGACGGCGTAGTCGTTCTGACCGACCGCCACGTGTCCGAGTTTCACGTCAATCTTGTCAAAGTCATTGACCGCTGCCTCGAGCGCCGCCACCTGTTCTGCTTGTCTCACTTCTTCTACTGTCCAATTCATGAAATCACCTCACGTCATATTGTAGCATAATCGAAAAAGCCCGCCGTAGCGGGCAGACTCATAACGTACGGAACTCGAGCTCCGGTAATGTCTCGAGCAGTTCGGCAATCTCGTCCGTGTGCGCCTCGGCACCCGGGACGGCTTCGGTCGGTTCGACCCAGAAGAACGTCTTGTCGCTCGCTCCGAGGTAGTTGCCGTAGCCGACTTCCTCTGCGAACGCCGCTTCCGATAGTTCACGGTCAATCAAGTCCAAATGGAACAACAACTGGTCGTCGCCGTCCTCGACGTTATAGTAGATGTCGAACGTGCCGTAGCTGTTCTGATCGCCGACATCGACGACGTCTTGCGCCTTCTCGATATAGACGTCCCCACGCTCAATCGCCTCGACGATTTTCGACGGGAGAATGATCTCATAACCGAGCTCACGGTCACGGATCGTCTGCGTCGTATCGTCAGTCCGTCCCCGGGACGAGACGACACCGACCGTTGCGACGAGGGCACCCGTCACGCCGAGCGCGACCGCCCATTTCATTGTTTTATTCATCTGAACCACTCCTTCTGTGAAGTCTGTCATGACTTGATTATCTCATATCTCATCGAGCGTACACTAAATATTCTGAAAAAATGTTTAGGGATGCGTTGACGCACGTTCCGCAATCCCATACGATAAAAGTATCGTATTATAGAAAAGAGGAACCGACATGTCAAACGAACAACAATTGTCACGCGCACAGCTCGACGCGCTCTTAAAAAACGTCTTCGCCCTTCAAATCCCGGTCATCGAGAAGTTCATGACCGACTTGTTCCGAAAATATGTCTCAACGGCGTCCACGTTCAAACAGGACATGGATACGATGAAAGAATCGGACTGGCATAAGCAGTTCTTCGGCCAAAAAGTCATGCCACACCTCTTCATCGAGAACCTCGGTTTCGGTGCCTCATTCCGTCACCAGGAACAAGACAAGGTCGTCAAAATTCCAGACAACATGACGGTCGTCAAGCCAGACTCGGACGATCAGATCGAGGAGATCCTTCAAAACCTTGACAAGACGCTCGCGTCGATGGACAACATCAAAAACAAAGGACTCGTCAAAAAGTTCTATAAAGAGACGCTCGAACTCATCTGCCAGCTCGGTAGCCGGACTGGGATGATGGACGAGTTTTATGAGCAAGTCAAAGGCAGCTTGACGAAAGCATGACCTTTCATCCACGTCCACGGACGTGGATTTTTTTAATGACCGTCCCGCGGCTCGAACACCGCCAAGCGCTCGATATTGGCCAGAATCGGCCGTGCCTTCCCAATCAACGTCTGCGTCGTCTCGAGCGACAGCGACTGCTGATGCGCCTCGATACTTGCCCACACCTCATAGACGACGATCGACTCGTCGTCGAGCGACGCCGCGACTTGATACACGCAACACGTCGCCTCTCGTTCCATCGCCTCGGCCGCCTCGAGCAAGATGGCGAGAAGCATCTCGTGCTCGCCCGGAACGGCCGTCAATTTGCCGAACAATCCATACGGTTTCATCTTCATCCCTCCTTGTCGTATCGATTCGCCGCCGGCACCGTCTTCTCCTTTACACGAAACTGGCTACGGCTGTGGAAGACGACCCCAATCATGACGAGCGAGATGCCGACGAGCGACAGCCCGGACGGCAGATGTGCCCCGAGGAAAAACAATTCCCCGATAAGCGCGAACAACACCTCGAGCGCCTGCGTCGCCTCGACCGTCGCCAGTCTCCCCATGTCGTGTTTGACGAGGTCGGTCGCCTTGAAGAAGAGTACCGTCGCGACGACGCCCGACAAGAGTGCGACGAGGAGCGTCTGCGTCAGTTGCGAACCCGTGGGCGCACCGGTCGTTAGCCCGTAGCCGAACAACAGGAGCCAGACCTGGAGCGAGCCGATGCACATGCCGAGGATGCGCTCGAACACGTCGAGGTCGGTGTGGGCCATCATCTTCCGGTTGCCGAGCGGATAGGCGAACGCGGCAATCAATACCGGCACCACCCCAATCCACAGGAAGCGCGGCTCGAAGTCGGCGAGGAACTCGACTTGCATCAAAACGACGCCGAACAGAATGAGTCCCGAGAAGCGGAGCGCCGTCCACGGAATCCGCTCTCGCGTCCCATCGCTCCGGCGGAACAGCGGTGACAACAGCGCCCCGGCGATAATCGTCACTTGCCACGTGCCGGCGATGAGCCAAGGCGGGGCGACCTCGGCGGCGAGACAAATCGGGACGTAAAACAGACCGAAGCCGACCGTCCCCCAGACGAGCCACGGCCACGGCTCATCGATGATGGCGCGACGCACCCGGGTCATACCACCCCGGACGTAGACGACGAAAGCGAGAGGAACGGGATCATGAACAGGAAGCGGAGCGAGGCACTGTACGCCCAGTGACCACCTCCGACTTGCATCGATTCGTTCAACACGAACGTGCTCGCAAAAAACAAGGCGGCGAGTACACCTAACAGAAGCGGACGCATACGTACTCTCCTTTCCGAATCCCCATGTGTTCCATAACTTGTGTCAGATTTCCTGCCTCATCCACTAAATTCCGTGTGAGGTTTGCTATACTAAAAAGAAAAAAGGGAGTGAACCCCGATGCAGCGTCCACCGATGCCTTCCCCGACCCCGGAGGAAGTGCTCCGTTTGAAACGTGTCCATAACCCGATTAAACCGACCGAGCTTCTCGCCAAGGGGCTGCTCCTGTTGCTCGGCGCCTTCATCTTCGCGGTCGGGCTCGAGGCATTCCTCGTCCCGAACCAGATCATCGACGGCGGCATCGTCGGCGTCTCGATCATCACGTCGTATATGACCGACACGAAGCTCGCCATCTGGCTCGTCTTGTTCAACATCCCGTTCATCTTCTTCGGCTATCGCCAAATCGGGAAGACGTTCGCCGTCGTCACGTTGTTGGCGATCACGCTCATGTCCGGCTTCACGATCTTGCTCCATTCGGTCGAGCCGTTCACTGACGATTTGCTGTTGTCGACCGTGTTCGGCGGCTTCTTGCTCGGCGCCGGGGTCGGGCTCGTCATCCGGGCCGGTGGTTCGCTCGACGGGACCGAGATTTTGGCCGTATCGTTCACGGACCGGTTGCCGTTCTCCGTCGGTGAGATCGTCATGTTCTTCAATATCTTCATCCTCGGAATGGCCGGGTTCATCTTCAGCTGGGACCGGGCCATGTACTCGCTCCTCACGTATTTCATCGCCTTCAAGACGATCGATATCGTGCTCGAAGGAATCGATCAGTCGAAGGCCGCGTGGATCATCACCACCTCACCCGATGACGTCGGTCAAGCCATCATGGACCGACTCGGCCGGGGTGTGACGTATTTGCACGGGGAAGGCGCCTACACCGGCGACGGCAAGAAGGTCGTCTTCACCGTCATCAGCCGACTTGAAGAGACGAAACTGAAAGACATCCTCGACGACTATGACGAGAAGGCGTTCCTCGCCATCGGCAATATCCATGACGTCCGGGGCGGCCAGTTCAAAAAGAAAAATATCCACTAAAAAATCGGCCTCCCTCGGACCGATTTTTTGTTTATCCAATTTTCGCTTGATCGCGCCCGTTCATCTTTGCCTGATAGAGCGCGGCGTCGGCCCTTTCGAACACGACCGTGCCCAGCTCGGCCCCGGCGAGCGATGCCCCGAGCGAAACCGTCATCGGGATGTGCATCCCTTCAAACGAGAACGGGGTGTCGCGGATGACCTTGACGATATCGTCCGCGATCAACCGGACGTCACCGGCATCCTCGAGCACCATCAGAAACTCTTCCCCGCCGTAGCGCCCGACGAAGCCGTCCGGCGGACAGTTCGCCTGTAACGTTTGACCGATGTGGTGAAGCGCTGCGTCACCGGCTCGATGACCATATGTATCGTTCAACTGCTTGAACCGGTCGACATCGATGACGAACAGCGCCCAAGGGAGACCCGACATCTCGACCTCGTTCAAACGTTCGAGCGTCATATAGCGGTTCGGGAGACCCGTCAGCTCGTCAATCGTCGCCCGCTGCGCGTGCAGCCGGAACATGCGCAGGTGCGTCTCAATCTGTTTCGCGACCCAGTAACACATCCAGCCACCGAGGAACGTCATGACGAAATACGGCAAGAACACGGTCGTGAACGCCTGAATCGGGACGTTGCCAGCAATTCGAAACAAGACGAGCACGGCCCCGAACACGAGATAGGCCGAATACAAGTGACCGCGTCGCATCACCAGTTGATTTAACACGAGCGACAACACGAAGAACAAGCCGAGCGTGCCGAACGAGCGGATGAATTGGTCGGTCATGCCGTCGAGACCGAAGCGACCGAGAAGAGTCAACCCCATCGTGACGGCGACTCCGACCGGTCCGGCATAGGCGCCTGAGAGCGCGAGCGGGATAATCTGGAGGTCGACTCTTGCCTCTCCGACTTGAAACGAGTTGACCGTCAACAGTACGGCCGCGAGCCCCATGGCGAGACCAAACCAGATGCGGACCGCATAAGGAGAACCTGCCTGAATCGGCAACAGGCTGGCGCATGAGATACAGGGCCAGTGATAAAACGAGATAGATGATACTGACATTGATGAAAAAGATGTTGATGACTTGACCCAAGCCTTGTCCTCTCCCGCCATTTCTTTCCTCCTATCCTATCGTACAAAAATGACGCATGTCACCCTATCCAAATTTTAGGACAGCTAAAAAGCCGGAAGCTCACGCCTCCGACTTGTTTTGCATCATCTGTTTCATCAAGTTGGCGCTGTCGCGGGCCGATTCGTTCTCGGCCTGCATCTGGACGTACACCTCATGACGATGGATGTCGATATGGCGCGGGGCGTCGATGCCGAGCTTGACCTGGTCGCCTTCGATGGCGAGCACGGTGAGCGTCACATCGTCCCCGATATGGATCGCCTCGCCTTGTTTTCGTTTCAATACGAGCATCAGCGCACCTCTTCTTTCTGACCGCCGAGCGGGAACCGGGCCGGGTAGACGTCATCCAAGATGACTTGCTTCCCGCGGCGCTCTTTCGTCTCGATGACGATCGGTGCCTTCAAGTTAAGCGTCGAGTCGTCGAACGGCTCACGGAGCGTCACGATGGCATATACCGAGACGTGCTCCGCCTCGTCGATGCCGAGCTGTTCTTTCGCGCCGTCGGTCAATTCGAACGCATAGTCCGGCTTGTGCCAGAACGGGTTCGTCACGACGAAAGCGCAGGCCGGGTCCTCGAGCGACTGGAGCGACCAAAACGGGAGCTCGTCCCCATACGGGATGAGGGTGAACGTCTTCGAGTCCGGGAATCCGGGAATTTCACTGACGAACGAGATTGTCTCTTCTTCATTTACTTCGATTTTGCCAAAATAGTCTGTCTCAATGAACATGGGTTGTCCTCACTTTCAACGCGTCTCATCATACATGCCACCGACCGGCCACATCTCGAGCGACGCCTGCTGACGGAGCGAGATGTCCGTCGTCCATGGCGTGAACGAGATATCGGCCGGGGTGAGTGATACATCAATCTGTGCCGGCGTCAGGTTCCACTCGATTTTGACATCCGCCGGCGTATACGTCAACTTCACGCGGTCGAGCGACTTCGGCATGAAGTCCATGTCGACGACCGGGTACGGGGCGCTCGTCTTCTCAGCGGCCATCGCGGCGATCGGGTTGCCGTTCTCGATGCGCATGAGCCGGTCCCCGTCCCGGGCCGTGGTCGATGTCGCTTCCCGGGCCGCCTGTTGCCCGAGCTGACCGAAATGGCGCCCGAGCTCGAGCGCCCCCTTTAAGTTGCTTTCACTACGCGCGACCGACGAGTCGACCTCGAGCGTACCGCCTGTCGTCTGTTGGGTCATCTCGACCTTACCTTGTGTCATCGACACATCGGCCCGGCCTTGCCTCATCTCGAGGTGGGGCCGGTTCGACGTGATTTGAATCGCGGCCTGCGTCTGCCGCATCTCCAGCCGGGCGATGTTCATCGCTTACCGGAGGAAGTCGAGGAGCGTCGGTTGAATGATTCGGGCGCCGGCCGATAGCGCAGCCCGGTGCACCGTCTCGTGAGATTTGAGCTCCATGATGACTTTTTCGATGTCGATGTCTTCGTTATCAGACATGATCGTCTTGGCAATGATCTCATGTTCTTGCAGGCGGTTGTCGACGAGCTCCAACCGGTTGGCGCGCGCCCCGAGCTCGGCCCGTTCCGTGATCAAGTTTTGGGCGATCACGTCGAGGTCGGCGAGCTCGTTCGAAAGAACCTCACCGGTCGTGTTCGGGTCGGCCAGTTTCGAGACGAGGTCGTGGAGTCCTGCGAACACGTCACTCCCGAATACCGTCTCCGGCTGCATGTTCACTTGGACGGTGATGCCTTTCGATACTTCGAAGGCGACTTTCCCGCTCGCGGCCGGTGCCCCGCCCAGATAGATGCTGTTGACGTCCCCGTTCGGGTCGGCAAGGAACGCCTTCAAGGCGTCCATGTCGACGAGCGGTTGGTCCGTCTTCGTGCCGTTGTAAATATATTTCTCGCCCGACTTCGCGTTCGCAAGTGAGCCGATATGTTCGATCAACTGATTGACCTCACTCTGGATAATTTGACGTTGCGACGACTCGTATGTGTCGTTGGCCGCCTGTGTCGTCAATTCACGAATCCGTTTGACGGCTTCCGTCACTTCGTTCAATGTCGAATCGGTCAAGTCCATCCAGCTCGTCGCTTCGCTGACGTTGCGGCGGAACTGGTCGACCTCGCGCACCTCGGTCCGGTAGCGCATACCTTGCATGGCGACGACCGGGTCTTCCGAAGCCCGTTGAATCCGTTTCCCGCTGATGAGCTGTTCTTGCACTTGGGCGAGCTTGTTATAGCTGCTCGATAAGTGTTTCAAGTTCGTCTGTGTGAGCATCGTCTGTGTGACTCGCATCAAGCATTACCTCCCTACGACACCCATGCCGTTGATGATTTTGTCGAGCATCTCGTCGACGGCCGTGATGTTGCGGGCCGCCGCGTTATAAGCGTGTTGATATTGAATCATCATCGTCATCTCTTCGTCGAGCGAGACGGCGCTCACTGCCTGGCGCCGCTGGTCCGAGCTCGCCATGAGGGCGAACGTGCTGGTCGCGAGTCGTCCGCTCTGGTCGGCGGCGACAGCCATGTTCCCGATGACGTTCTGATAGTACTTCCCGATCGACGTCTCTGTCTGGACCGATCCGTCGAAGCTGAGCGTGGCCGACTTCAAGTTCGCCAAGGCAAGTGCCCCGCTGCCGTCCCCGATGTTGCCGTCTTGAGACGCGGCGATCAAATCGAGGTTGTTCATGACGGCGTCGCTCACTTTAATCGTCGCGGCGCTCGCCGTCCCTTCGAAGAAGTTCGCCGTCCCGGCGTTGCCTTTGGCGTCCATGTTGTTGCTGTGGGCCGTGTTGAAGGCCGAGGCGAACTGGCTGGCCATCTCGTCCAAGTCTTTCAACATGGTCGCGTACGCGCCGTTCACGCTGCCTGATTCGGGTGTGTCCGTACCGTACATCTCGACGAGCGCTTTCCATTTACCGTTTGGCATCGATGCATGCGTGAGGGCCACGTCCGCTCCGGTCGCATCGGTCATGTCGAGACCGTCGAACGAGCCGACCGTGCCGTTGATCCCATCGACGAGCTTATGGTCGACGCCACCGATCGTGACGACGATGTCGATCCGGCCCTCGGCGACTTTCTGTGAGTTCCCGCGCGATTCCCCGTTCGTATAGTCGACCGGGACGCGTTTAAAGTCCATATATTGGGCAAGCTCGTCCATGTAGCGGTCACGCTCGTCATACAGCTCGTTCGGGAGCACGCCGAGCGGCTCCGCGTCACCGATTTGACGGTTGACCTCACTGATCTTCGTCATCAAGTCGTTCACTTTCTTGACGACGACGTCACCTTCAGACGCCAAGTCGGCCTGCACTTTTTGGAGCGAGGACGACATGTAGTTGAACGTCTCCGCGAGCGTCATCGCCCGTTGCCGCACGACGCTCCGTGCGCCTGCGTCGTCCGGGTTGACCGACAAGTCTTGGAGCGAGGCCCAGAACAAGTCGAGCGATTTGGCGAGGCCCGTCTCGGACGGCTCATTGACGATGTCCTCCATGCGGCCGAACGCCGCCTCTTTCGTGGCGTAGTAGGCGTTCTTGAGCGATTCGTCACGATATTGCTGGTCGATCATCAAGTCACGGATCCGAGCGAGCGTCTCCCCGCGGACACCCGTCCCGAACTGCCCGGCTTTCGTTCCGCCGAAGTTGACGCTGAGTTGTTCGGTCATGCCGAGCGATAGGCGCTGGCGTGAGTAACCCGGGTTCGATGCGTTGGCGACGTTGTTCCCCGTCGCCTGGAGCGCCCACTGGTGCGTCGTCAAACTGCGACGCGCCGTCTCTAATCCCATAAATGTTGAGCCCATTAAACTTCCTCCTTATACATCCCGACTGAACGAGCGCGTCTCGAGCGCCTGTTGACCGTACGTGAAATCATCTGCCTCTGGCAGGAGCATATCCAAATGCCATTCGATATACCGGAGCGACTGTTCGAGCAAGACGGCGTTCAATTCATTTTGCCGTTTCAGCTCGAGGACGATCGGTCGTAGTGCTTCTTTCTCTTCATCGTCCAAAATGTACGTTCCTTGAAGTCGTTCCGCCTCTTTTTGTATGATTTGTCGGACGAGCGTCGCCTCTTCCTTGACGAGCGCGCTGAACGCGGGCATATCGCCGTTGACGAGCAGTCGTTCTTTTTCATAAGCGATTTCGAGTAAACGTGTATGTAATGTGAGCATAAGTCTCTCCTTTGTCCAAAAAAAGAGCCGACTAAAGAAAGGGTGTCCCTTGTTTAGTCAGCTTCCGTGCCATCATATTTATGCGAAGGTCTCCCTCGGACCTCGCTTTCATTCATCCTTGTAGAAAGCGTTTGGCGATTTCGCGCGCGTCCCGTGAATACGTCCCAGCATTGATTTCCGCCTTCAAGGCGTTAATCTTCTCCAGGCGCTCCGGATGTTTCACCGGTTCTTCAAACCGGGCGCGGGCTTCGGCCGATATCGATAGTTGGTCCGTTTGGCGTGTCAGCTCGGGCTTCGTCTCAGGTTGCGTTTTCTTCTCATAAGTGTTCGGTAAGTGTACCCACTTTGCAGAATCGATGCGCATACGTGTCCCCCCTCTTCTCAGTTGTTAGTCCAAACGATAAGCGCGAACGCTTTGTTTCGTGACGGTGGCTTGTAGCCCTTTCAGTTCTTGCTGCATGTCGGTCTGACAACCCGCGCATACCTTTCCTTGGTTCGTCGGATTGCCGCAGCGCACGCAGGCGATGTTCAGAGACGGGTTGTCCTTGATGATCAAGCGTCCTTCATGGATATATCGCGTGATATCAAGTTCGGAGACGCCTGTCGCTTCGACAAGGGCCCCGATCGTCGTCTGTTTATTGGCGGGTTCGCGGATGAAGTCCCGGACTTTCAAGAAGTTTTGGAAATCGACTTCCGCGCAGGATGGGCAGTAAGGCGAGCGGCTTTGTTTCATGAACAGCCGTCCGCATGTTTGACAAGTTGTTGCTTCCACAGTCATTCACCTCTGCCCTTTATATCGGACGCATTTTTAATTTGTTTAGCGTCCGGAACAGGCAAACGGCAGAAACTTGTTCCACCCCGGCCCGGCGCAGGGTGAGCGCCGCTTGATGCAACGTCGTCCCGGTCGTATAGACGTCATCGACGAGGACAATTTTGCCACAGCGCGGTAACCGCTGTACAGTGAACGGGTTCGCACGGTGCCGCCTTTCTTCTTTCCCAAGTTCGCGCTGACTTGAAACCTCGGCTTTCACGAGCGTCCGTTCCATCGGTCCGATCAATCGGGCGAGCACCTCGGCCTGATTGAAACGCCGCGTCCGTAACCGCTCCTCGCTGAGCGGGATCGGCACGTAGACGACATCCGGTTCTCGCAGCTGCCTTAGTACCGGGCGCATCTGATTGGCCAGGACGACATCACCGCCGAACTTGTAGCGGTGGAGCCAGTTCACACCCGCCTCGTCATATAGGTAGAGCGAGCGCACGGTCAAATCGAGACCGAGGGCAAGCCACCGGACGCAATCGTCGCATGTCGCCCCGTCCTCGGTCGGATGGCCGCAGCGCGGGCAGCCCGAGATGATCGGGGTCAATCTCCCCTCGCAGTCCGGGCAGACCCAGTCCCGTTTTAAGAGCGTCGCCGGGCTCCACGGAATAGCGAACGGTTTTCGGCAGACGAGACAGTTCATCTCCGGTTCGCCTCCTCGATCTCGCGGATGGCCCGGTCTTGCCGGAACGTGCGCTCGTGGTAGAAGAAGACGACATCCCCGGTCGGCGCGGTCGGTTTCCGACCGGCCCGCCCTGCCATCTGGACGAGGGCGCGGGACGAGAACAAGGCGTGGCTGCTGTCGAGGACGGCGACGTTGACCCCGGTCACGGTCATGCCCCGCTCCCAAATCGACGTCGCGAGCACGATCCCGTTCGTCGCCTCGAGCCATTCGAGCGTATCCGTCCGCTCATTGGTATCTGCCGAGACGGCCTGGTAGCCGAACCCGTTCGCCGCGAGCAG
This sequence comes from Exiguobacterium sp. s21, assembly GCF_018617975.1. Classification (NCBI taxonomy): domain Bacteria; kingdom Bacillati; phylum Bacillota; class Bacilli; order Caryophanales; genus Exiguobacterium; species Exiguobacterium sp. s21. The sequence goes on from NZ_JACSLF010000001.1 coordinate 155,820, forward strand.
TTCCCCATAACGGACGAGGTCCGGCTTCGTCGGGACGAACAACAGGCGCGGCGTCGACTCATGGCGCTGACAGAAGTCGAGGATGACTTGCCCCGTCTCACGGACGAGTCGCGGCACCGGCAAGTCGTGGCCGTGATAGCGGCGCGATAGATGCACGGTCGGGAACTGGCGCTGCCAGACGGTCGGCGTCGCCGTCACGAACAAGAACAGGCCTTTCCCGGCTCGGCGGAGCGTCCACCAAAGTGCCAAATCGAAGGCGAACGGAAAGGCATCAGACTCATCGACGAGAACGTAATCGAACACATATCGTAAGTTCACGAGCAGCGGCGCCGTCGCGACAGTGATCATCCCAATCGTGTCCTTGTCCCCGCCCCCGTAGCGCCGGGTGACCGGGACGGAGAAGGCGGCCTCGAGCCGGTCGACCCATTCGATGGCGACGTCACGGCGCGGCGAGACGATGAGGACACGCTTCCCTTCATTGACGACGCGCGCGATGACCGGGAATGTCATCTCCGTCTTCCCGGCTCCGCAGACGGCATGGACGAGCCCGCTCGTCCGAGATTCCCACCAGGTGAGCAACTGCCGGCTGATGTGTTGCTGGTCGGTCGACAGCTCGAACGGCATGACGAGTTCCGTCGGTTCGACCGGTGTCGTGATGTCTTCTTCCCCGAGACGGTCGCACTGACAGACACGGCCGAGATGGAGGCAATTCCGGCAATAGCGGCACGCACCGTGGTGGCACGTGAACGAGCGGGTGTCCGCGCTCAGACAGCGTTGACAGATGCCGAAGCGGATGGCGGGCGTGCCGGTCGGAGCGATGATGAGTTGTCCCAATACAATCAGTCCTTTTTGAATGAGGATATCATGTGAGAAGCCGTCGGACATGAGGCGTTGTCAGCATGTAGCGGCACCATTCCCGTACGGAACCTGAGCCAATTGCGACTTACGACCGAGGCGAACGGTGCAACATCTCTTTTATACTAAGCGTAGTCCAATAATTGGAAAGCAGGTGTCCGATGCACAAACGACCGCTTCATAACGTCTTGACCGTACTCGGAATGATGGCCGTGTTCTGTCTCGGTTGGTGGGTGTGGTATGTGCTGAACGGCAGTGAGGCGGCCGAACAACGAGCCGTCCGAGCAGCCGAAACGTATGTCGACAAGACGTATCCCGAGATGGAACTCGTCGTGACCGACGTGACGTACTTATCCCTGTACGATGCGAAGTATTACGTCTTGTTCGCGTCCCCGTCCCATGTCGAAGCTGAGTTGTGGGTGCGCGTCACTCGAGCCGGAGACGTCGTGGACGACAATATCGGGGATGTCGCGAACGTCTCACGGTCATTGGACCGACGCGACGCCTTCGACTAACACCTATAATCAAAAAACTCGCCAGACGATTTCGTCTGGCGAGTTTTTCTCGTTATGCGTTCCGTTTGTAGAACATGATCGCCTCATACGCCCGGAGCGACAAGGTCGTCCCGTCGAGCTGCGGCACGTCATAGTTGTGGCTGACGACCTCGGCCTGCGAGAAACCTGCCGGGATCTCATACGTCGTCTCAGGGCCGTAGAAGTTGGCGACGACGAGCACTTCCTCGTCTTCCGTCTTCCGCGTGTACGCCCAGACGTCGAGCGCGTCCGGTGTGAGGAACGTATAGTCCCCGTCCGTCAACACGTCGAACTCTTTGCGGAGCGAGATCAAGTTCTTGTAGTGGTAGAACACCGAGTTCGGGTCGTCGAGCGCCGTCTCGACGTTGACGTCCGGATAGTTCGGCGCCACATTGATCCACGGCGTCCCGCTCGTGAAGCCGGCGTGCGGCGTCGCGTCCCACTGCATCGGCGTCCGCGAGTTGTCGCGCGACTTCTGTTTGATGGCGGCCATCATGTCCTCGTGCGACACGCCCTGTTCGCGTTTCAAGTTATAGGCGTTGAGCGTCTCGATGTCACGATACTCGTCGAGCGAGTCGAAGCCTGGGTTCGTCATGCCGATCTCCTCGCCTTGATAGATGTACGGTGTCCCTTGGAGGCCATGGAGCACGGTCGCGAGCATCTTCGCGCTCTCGACGCGATGGTCGGTGTCGTTGCCGAACCGGCTGACGACGCGTGGCTGGTCATGGTTGCACCAGAAGATGGCGTTCCACCCCTTGCCGTGCATCCCTTCCTGCCACGTCGACATGATGTCTTTCAGTTGGACGAAGTCGAACGGGGCGGCGACGAACTTTTCGCCGTTCGGATAGTCGACTTTCAAGTGATGGAAGCTGAACGTCATGCTGAGCTCGCGCTCGTCCGGGCTCGAGTAGCGGACGCAGTGGTCGAGCGTCGTCGATGACATCTCGCCGACCGTGATGACGTCATGCCCGTCGAACACCTCGCGGTTCATCTCTTTCAAATATTCATGGATGCGCGGCCCGTCCGTATAGAACTTGCGGCCGTCCGAGTCGTCTTCCGGGAAGTCCTGCTGCTTCGAGATCAAGTTGATGACGTCGAGGCGGAACCCTTTGATGCCTTTGTCACGCCAGAAGCGCATCATTTCATAGACGTCCTCGCGCATCTGCTCGTTCTCCCAGTTCAAGTCGGCCTGGGTCACGTCGAACAAGTGGAGATAATATTGGCCGCTCTTCTCATCATACTTCCAGGCGTTGTCGCCGAACTTCGACTCCCAGTTCGTCGGCTCGTCGCGCCAGATGTAATAGTCGCGGTAGCGCTCGTCGCCGGCGAGCGACTTTTGGAACCACTCATGCTCGGTCGACGAGTGGTTGACGACGATGTCCATCATGAGCCCGATGCCGCGCGCCTCGGCCTCGCGGACGAGCTCGTCAAGATCGTCCATCGTCCCGTACGACGGGTCGATCGCGTAATAGTCGCTGACGTCATAGCCGTTATCGTTTTGTGGTGACTTGTACACCGGCGTCATCCAAATGTATTCGATACCGAGCTCGGCCAAATAGTCGAGCTTGGCCGTCACGCCTTTGATCGAGCCGGTGGCATTGCCTTCCGGGCTATAGAAGCTTTTCGGATAAATTTGATAGACGACAGATTTGCGCCAGTTTGATGGTGTCATAGATGTAGTCTCCTTTTGTAAGAGTTTTCATTTGTACAGGAAAAGGGGAAGAACCTCCGTCCCTCCCCTTGTCAGTCATCTTCTTATGCGACTTTGTTTTTCTCGATTTCGCCTTTTTCATGTAACGTTTCGACAGAGCGATCGTCAACACGAACGGTATGACGAGGGTGATGACCATCCCGACGATGAAGATAAGAATCTTATCGGTGAAGATTGACAGGAATCCAGGAAGACCCCCGACCCCGACAGCGAACGCTTAGACGTCGTTCAACGTGATGAACACCGCCGCGACGGCCGGCTCGGTAATCCCGAAGAATGCCGAGATCGATGACGTTGAAGCCATACTCTTTTGTTTGGCGTCATGTTTGAACACGAGGAACATCGCGAGTGCGGCTGCACCTTGGGCGATGTTCGACAAGGCGAGCATCGGCCAGAGGAACGTCCCGTTCGTTTCCGCGATGAGCTGCAAGTCAATCGCGAGGAACAAATGGTGCATCCCCGTGACGACGAGCGGTGCGTAGAGCAGACCGAACAGGAGTGCCCCGACGACCGGTACCGGTTCGAACACGTTGACAATTCCTGTTGCGATCACGTTACCGAGGCCACGTGTGAGCGGTCCGACGATCGCGAGCGCGAGAAAACCGGTGACGACGATGGTCGTGATCGGTACGACGAGCAATTGAATCGCGTTCGGGACGTGTTTTTTCAAAAACATCTCAATATGGCTCAAAATGAAGGCCGCTGCCAAAATCGGAAGAATCTGACCTTGATAGCCGACTTTCTCGATTTCGAACGAGCCGAGGATGTTGAACGTCGGGATGTCGCCTTCAAGCGCCGCCTGCCCATAACCCCAGGCGTTCAAGAGGTCCGGGTGGACGAGCAAGAGACCCATGACGATCCCGAGCACTTCGCTGCCGCCGAACCGTTTCGTCGCCGACCAACCGACGAGCGCCGGGAGGAAGACGAACGCCGTGTTCGCCATCATGTTGATCAGGTCCCAAAGTCCTTGCAGGTTCGGGTACGCCTCGATCAGCGTCGCGTCATCGATGAACAGCCCTTCCGACGCGAGCAAGTTGTTGATCCCCATCAATAGACCGGCGACGATGATGGCCGGGATGATCGGCATGAACACGTCAGAGAACACTTTGACGAGTTTTTGGAGCGGGTTCATCTTCTTGCCGCCGGCCGATTTGACCTCGGCGACCGTCGCCGCTTCGAGCCCGGCGAGTTTGATGAATTCGGCATAGACGCGTTCGACGTCACCGGCCCCGATGACGACTTGATAGACACCCTAGTTTTCGAATGCCCCTTTGACGAGATCAGCTTCTTTCACTTTTGCTTCATTGACGAGCGATTGGTCTTTCAACGAAAGACGGAGCCGCGTAACACAGTGTGCCGCTTTGTCGACGTTATCCTTGCCCACGATGGCTTCAAGGATATCCGCGGCGATTTGACGATAATCTGCCTTCATATTTGTTGGCCTCCTTTGTTTGAAAGCGTTTGTTGAAAACGGTTACTTATGAGTACAAACAAAGTTTAACTTATATAGACGAGTTCTGTCAATAACTTATCTATATAAGTTATGCGTGACAAATTCGTGACAGGCGTTCACTATTTTTGTTCCTTCTCCCCTCGATTCAAAACGAAAAAAAGACCCCTTCGCAAGAAGGGGCGTTATCGGCGCGCCACGTCACTGAACTGAAACTTGTCGAGCCGGTGCCGGGACTCGGTATACTCGAACTGTCTGCCCTCATAGAGGAACGTGTCGTTCGTGATGACGATGACGTACTCGTAATCGTGGAGGTCGAGCCGCATCCGGTCGAGCTCGGTCACATCCTCGGCCGCGATCTTCCGCTTGGCGTAACTGATCTGGAGCCCGAGCTCATGCTCGACGTACTCATAGATCGAACGGGCAGCGATCTCTTCCGTCAGTCCCGGAACGAGGTCTTTGACGAAATAATTCACGTCTAGGATGACGTCCTCCCCGTCGAAGTTCCGGACCCGTTCGATCCGGTACATCCGCGTCCCCGGCTCAAGGTTCATCCGGTCGGCGAGCCAAGTCGGCGCCTCGATGTCCTCAAACGAAGCGACCGACGTCTGGATCGAGCGGCCGAGCAAGGAAGCGTACACTTCCGAGAAGCTGACGATGCCGTTGAATTGGAACTCGATTTGGTCGCGCCGGAGCACGAAGACGCCTTTCCCGTGATGCTTCCGGACGTACCCGTGCTCTTGGAGCAGGTCGAGCGCTTTCCGGACCGTGCCTCGGCTCGCCTCATACTCATGCATGAGCTCGGTCTCGGATGGCAGCTTCGACTCCGCCGCATATTCCCCGGTCTTCATCCGCTCGGCGAGGCGCTCATAGATTTGACGATATTTGGCCACAGGCTCACTCCTCTCTATCGAAAAAGACGACCGGATGGCCGTCTTTTGTTTACCACTCGCGGCGATACCACGTGATGCCGATCGCACCAGGTCCAAGGTGTGTCCCGATGACCGGTCCGAAATGACCGCCCGTGACATGGGCCTGTGGGAATTTCTGTTTCATCGATGCGATCTCCTCGGCCTGACGGTCCGGGCAGTTAGCGTGGATGATGCCGATACAGTAGCCTGCACCGTCGCCCTCGATCGATTGTTCCATCATCTCTTCGATGCGGCGGACCGCCTTCTTGTACGTCCGAATCTTTTCGAACGGGACGATCAACCGGTCTTGGAAATGCAACACCGGCTTGATTTGAAGGAACGATCCGACGAGCGCCTGTGCCGCGCTGAGTCGTCCGCCTCGTTGGAGGTGGTCGAGGTCATCGACGACAAAGTACGCACGAATCAACTCGCGCATCTTTTCAAGGTGAGCCATGATCTCCTGTGCCGACGCGCCTGCGTCACGCAGATGAATCGCTTCTTCGACGAGGAACGCTTGAGGCATACATGAGATCTCCGAATCGAACGCGTGGACGTTGACGTCGACCATACCGTTCAAGGCGATCATCGACTGGTACGTGCCGCTGATTCCGCTCGAGAGGGTGATCGCGATCACATCCGTCACCTCGTCCGGCAAACGTTCAATCAATTCGATTGTTTCCCCGATGCTCGGTTGGGAAGTCGTCGGCAAGTTCCCTGCCTCGATCCGGTCATAAAACGTCTCGGTCGTGATGTCGACGGCTTCGCGGAATGACTCCCCGTCAAAGATCACGCTGAGCGGGGCGACGTGGATGTCGTGCCGCTCACAAAATTCGGCCGGCAAATAAGCAGTACTGTCGGTCAAAATGGCTATGTTTCCCATGCTATATCCTCACTTTACATCGTTTCGTTTTCCAATTGAATGTGGATTCCATTCCATATTGTAGCATAAAAACGATGTATTGCATCGGTAGAGGTCAAATCTCAACCCATCCGCGGCGGATCGCATCGACGACGGCTTGCGTCCGGTCGTTCACTTCCATCTTGCGAAGCACCGACGAGACGTGGTTCTTGACCGTCTTCTCGCTGATGAACAACATGTCGCTGATGTCGCGGTTCGAGCGGCCCTCGGCGAGCAAGTGCAACACTTCGACTTCACGACGCGACAACAATTGGTAGACCGGATCGTCCGTGCGGTTCTCGACGTTACGGCCGGCCTGTTCGCCTTTGAATTGGAGCAAGCGACGGTATTCCTTCAAGACGTTCGTCGTCACTTTCGGGTGCAGGTACGCCCCGTCTTTCGCGACCGATCGGACGGCCGAGATGAGTTCAGTCGAAGCCACTTCTTTGAGCAGGAAGCCCGATGCGCCCGCTTCGAGCGCGTGCGTGATGTACGACTCGTCGTCGTGAATCGACAGGATGAGGACACGCGTCTCTGGTGACAGCACCGACAATTGTTTCGTCGCCTCGATCCCGTTCAGTTCAGGCATGTTGATATCGAGAATCAAGATCTCCGGCTTATGGTCGGCGGCGATGCGAATCGCCTCGGTGCCGGTCCGTCCTTCGGCGACGACCGTGAATTCGTCCTCTAAATCAAAGATCCGTTTCAAGCCTTCTCGAAACAGCTCATGGTCATCCACGATCGCGATGCGTGTTTGTAATTGTTCCATCTGGATACTCCCCCTTGTTCTTGTCTTACGTGATCGGAATCGACATGCGGACGACCGTCCCTTTGCCGACTTCCGAATCAATGGTCATGCTTCCGTTCACAAGCTCGATCCGTTCCCGCATTCCAACGATCCCGAACGACTCCTCGCCAATCGTGCTCGGCACGAATCCGACCCCATGGTCCCGTACATGAATATGTATCGCGTCGTGCGCTTGCTCGACGTTGACGATGATCTCCGCCGTCTTCGAGTGTTTGATCGCGTTTTGGACGGCCTCTTGGACGAGCCGGAACACGTTGATCTCCAGTTTCTCAGGCAATCTGGCCCGAGACCCCCGGTAGTTGAGCCGTGTCTTGATGGTCGTATATTCCTCGGTCTGGTGGAGGTATCGTTCGAGCGTCGGCAAGAAGCCGAGGTCGTCAAGTGACATCGGACGAAGGTCGTAGATGAGCCGCCGGACGTCGACGAGCGCCCCGCGGATGAGGCGTTTCAGCTCGTGCAGTTCGGCGAACGCCTCGTCTTTCCCGCGCTTGTCGAACGTCTTCTCGATCAAATCGGCTCGAATCAAAATATGAGCAAGCGATTGCGCCGGTCCGTCGTGCATCTCACGGGCGAGGTGGCGCCGTTCCCGTTCGGCCGCCTCGAAGACGCTGATCGCCATCTCTTGTTTCTTCATCATGTCGGAGTACTCTTGTTGCAGGTCGTCCCGAAGGAAGTTCAGCACGACGGAGACACGGCTGACGAGTTTGTCGGCCCGTTCGATCGTGTCCTCGAGGACGAGCAGGCGGCGTTCGAGGTCGTTGCGACGCTGTTGGCCGGCCATCTCTTCTTTTTGGATGAGAAAGCGCTCGAGCTGCATTTGGTTGGCGCGTTCATACGCCTCTCGAATCTCTTGCTCGCTATGTATATGAAACTTCTTGCTCACTTGGACGAGTTTGTTCTTCGTCGCTTTCACGAGCAGGTCGAGTCGTTCCGACTCCTCGATATAAAACTCGATCTTTTGCGTCAACTCTTTCAGTTCGTTTTGAATCAACGAATACTCGTTGGCCGAACTCTCGGTAATCCGGACGATCTCCTCTTTACTTTCCGTCACCGTATCAATCATATTTGTTATGATATGTTCTAAAGCTGTACGATCGGTAATATGATTCACGATGCCATCCCCTAATAATTCGGTAGTAAGTCTTCATCTATTCCTATTATCGACTGCGGAACGTTCGTTTACAGTAAAAAATGGAGGCTCTCCTTCCCATTCGCCGCACCAGGCGTTGACGCCTACTTGAATTTTAAAAAAAATATTCAAAAATAGAAAGGAGAATTTTCAGAAATGTCTACTGAACAAAATTATACTATAAAACAAGACGGAGAATACGAGGTCGTCATTCAAAAGTCAAAATTTATCGCCCACTTCAAACGGGTCACCTCTGAAGCAGAGGCGCAGGCGTTCATCCAAGCCATCAAGAAAGCGCATTGGAGCGCCAATCACAACTGTTCGGCCTATATCATCGGCGAGCGGAACGAGTTCCAAAAAGCGAACGATGACGGCGAGCCGAGCGGGACGGCCGGGCTGCCGATGCTCGAGGTGCTCCGGAAACGCGAGTTGAAAGACACGGTCGTCGTCGTCACCCGCTACTTCGGCGGCATCAAGCTCGGTGGCGGCGGACTGATCCGCGCATACGGCGGCACGGTGAGCGAAGGACTCGACGCGATCGGCATCGTCGAACGCATCCCGATGCAACGCTTGACGCTCACGGTCGATTACGGCTGGATTGGCAAGGTCGAGAACGAACTGCGGCAATCATCGTACCTCCTCGACGACATCGTCTACGCGGACACCGTCACGTTCCACATCTCGGTGCCGGTCGAAGAGACCGAGGCCGCAATGGCATGGCTCGTCGATTTGACGAACGGACAAGGGGGACTCGAGACCCAGGACCAGCGCATCATCGAACGTGATTTTGTGCGGTAGGTCACGTATACTAAAGGAAACGAATGAAATGAGGAGACGACATGGAACAAGACTCCCGCAAGAAACGCCCCGTGTGGAAGATCGTCCTGCTCGTGCTCGGCCTCGTCCTGTTGATTGGCGGGTCGGCCTTCGGCTACTTCGTCTTTAAGGCGAACGAGACGGCGGAGAACACGAACAGCGAGCTGACACGAGGTGACAAATCGGACCGTCGGGAAGAGACGGTCGACCTGACGAAAGATCACTTCTCCGTCCTACTCGCCGGCGTCGATGGCGGTGCCTCGCTCGAGGAAGGACGGACCGACTCGCTCATGGTGGCGACGTTCAACAAGGAATCGCGCCAAGTGACGCTCGTCAGCATCCCGCGCGACTCATACGTCGACATCGTGACGACGGACGGCGAGTTCAGAGACAAGATCAACCACGCCTACGCCTACGGCGGCATCGACACGACGATCGCGACGGTCGAGAAGCTGTTCGACATTCCGATCGACTACTACGCGACGATCAACTTTGACGGCATCGAGGATCTCGTCGATGCGGTCGGCGGCGTCGAGGTCGATGTGCTCGTCCCGATCTCGGGCCGGGCGACCGGTAACGTCGAGCTCGAACCCGGCGTCCAAATGTTAGATGGAAAAGAAGCACTCGCCTACGCGCGCATGCGCAAGGACGACCCTGAAGGGGACGTCGGACGGGCGAAACGTCAACAGCAGGTGCTCGAGGCCATCATCAACGAGGCGACGACGATCAATTCGTTCACGAAGCTCAACCGGATCATGAATGCGGTCGGCGATAACATCCGAACGAATATGTCCTTGTCCGAGGCGTCACAGCTGCAGCCGTATACGAAGTCGCTCCGCTCGTTCAACCAAGAGACGCTCGCAGGCGGTGACTTGACGCTCGGCGGTGTGTATTACTACGAACTCGACCCGGCCGATTTGAGCGAGAAACGCACGCTCTTGAAGAGCGAGCTCGGCCTGCCGGTGACGGCGGAGGACTCCGAGACGGAGACGGATAATGGCTTGATGGACACCGAAGAGGGGTTCAGCGAGACGACGACGTACTGATACCAAAAAACGACCGGGGACGCGTGTCCCCGGTCGTTTTCATATGGTCACATCAAGCCTTCGGCCGGCCGAGCAGGCGTCGTGATGTCTGGATGATCGGCTTATAGTTCGGATGGATCAACTCGGTCGATTCGACGATCAGCTCGACGACGATGAGCACGATGACGAACGTGATGATCGCTCCGAGCATCGTCGTCTTCGCGAACAGAATCGAGGCGATACCGAAGAAGAACGTCATCCCGTACATGAGCAGAACGGCCTGCCGCGTCGTGAAGCCCATGTCGATCAACTGGTGATGCATGTGCGACTTATCGGGCGACATCGGCGGACGGCCTTGCACGAGCCGGCGGACGATCGCGAAGATCGTGTCCGAGATTGGCAGACCGAGCAAGAGTACCGGCACGACGAGCGAGAACAACGTCACGTTCTTGAACCCGATGAGCGAGAACACGGCGAGCATATAACCGAGGAAGAGCGCCCCGGTGTCTCCCATGAAAATCTTCGCCGGATAGAAGTTATGGACGAGAAAGCCGAGCGTGCTCGCCAGGAGCAACAAGGCCATCATCGTCAAATAGACGTTGCCTTGGATGATGGCGAGCAGGGAAATCGTCCCGAGGGCGATGCTTGAGACGCCCGCAGCGAGCCCGTCGAGCCCATCGATCAAGTTGATCGCGTTCGTGATTCCAATCAGCCAGAGCACCGTCACCGGGATGCTCCATGAACCGAGATAGAGTTGCTGGTCGAACGGGAGGTTAATCAATTCGATGCGCATACCGGCGTTCAAGACGATGACCGTCGCGATCATCTGCCCCATCAGCTTGACGCGGGCCGTCAACTGGAACCGGTCATCGATGAAGCCGGTCAAGATGATGACGACCGCCCCGATCAAGATGGCATCGTTATATCGACTCGTCGGCAGCAACAAGGCGTAGCCGATGAAAAAAGCGATGAAGATGGCGAGGCCGCCGATCCGTGGCATCGTCCGTAAATGTACTTTTCGGGCGTTCGGGTGATCGACCGCTCCGATCAGAAAAGCAAACCGGCGAACGAGCGGCGTGATCAAGATGGCCATCACAAAACTGACCAACATGGCAATCCATAGCATGGGCCAACGTTCCTCTCTCATAAAAAAATAGACTCTGGCGAATTATAGCATATTTCCCTTGAGGCGAGACGTATCAGAAATGTTACAACGAAAAAATCCCGACGATTTTATGCATCATCAGGATTATCACTGGACAGTTGAATTAGTTGTCGTTTCTTCTATAACTTCGTATGTATATAACCCTCGTCCTATTTTTTTTATTGCCGGATTAACTGTCTCTATTTTCACCATCAACTGGTAAATATTACTGATTTGGTGACGGTATCGTAACTCTAGTTCCATTTGTATATCTCGAACGTTCATTGTTTTACGCTCTGCTAACAAATCAGTCACTTGGTGTGCATAAACTTCAATAGGGTAACGCTGATTAACACGTCTAGGTCGTAACCTTCTAAGTGACTCTGTGAGTGTTTCTTGTTTTTGACTACGATTAAGTTCTGAAATCAAATACTCAGCACGTCTTTGAAGTTGACGATACGATTCTTCAATTTCCATTAGTTCACGATAAATACTATCATTGACTTCTTTAAATTCCATAATTATCCCTCCTCACCTTAAAGTGTAACGTTGATGTAATATGTTTGTCATCCAAATTCAACTTCTGACAGTATAATTTTTGACCCAACACAAAAAGATGACGACTGTTCGGGGCAGTCGTCATCTCACGGAAGATGATCGTAGTCTTTACGCGCCGACGCGTTCGAGGATGCGTGCGAGCGAGAGTTCATCGGTAGAAGAAACGATGAGGTCTGCATGACCGAGCATCGACTCTTCCCCGACGGCGACAGCAAACATGTTTGCCGCTTTGATTGCAGTCACGCCTGCGGCTGCGTCTTCAACACCGATGGCATGTTCGGGTTTCACGCCAAGGGCAGAGGCAGCCTTCAAAAACACTTCGGGATGTGGTTTCGATTCGGCGACAGTTGCTGCATCGACAATGTGATCGAAGTAATGACGGACACCAAGTGCGTCTACGACCGCGAATGCGTTTTTAGAAGCCGAGGCCATTCCGATTTTGAGACCAGCCTCTCTGATTTCATCGAGGAATGAAATGATGCCCGGCAACAAGTCGGCTGAAGAGATGTGTTGAATGAGTTCAACGTAATGTTCGTTCTTCTTCTGTGCGAGTTCCGCTTTTTCATCCGGTGTGAAATCGTCCTGTCTTCCACCGAGCGCGAGGATGCGCTCGAGCGAGTCCGTCCGACTCACGCCTTTTAGCGTCTCATTGAACTCGCGGTCAAACGGAATATCGAGCTCTTCTCCGAGTTGTTTCCAAGCGAGGTAATGGTACTCCGCGGTGTCAGTGATGACACCGTCCAAATCAAAAATGACTGCTTCAATCGTCGACATACATGCTTTCCGCCTTTCCTTCTAATGTTTCTGTCGTCAGACTACATTAAGGGAACTTGACAAGTACCCGTTGCACGATTGGTCATTGATGCAAACGGTTGCACTTGTTCGATTTCTATTATAAATGAAAAAGCCATCATCATGCAACCGCTTTCGCAAAAAAAAAAAAGCAGGAGAAGCATTCGCCTCTCCCACTGCTTACAACTGGATGCCGACGACTTTCACGTTGACCGATAGCGGTGTCATCGCGAGCATCGTATCCATGTCTTGCGTGATGCGTTCTTGTACGGCTGTCACCGTCTTGACGATCGATTGACCGTAAGCGATGTAGAGCGACAAGTTGATCGTGACGCCTTCTGACGATTCGTCGACTTTGACGTGCTTCATGAGCGCACGCTCCGACAGTTTCGTATCTTCTTGCGTGAACGACACGTGTTTCGTCTCTTTGACCGCGACTGCGGCGATCATTTCGACGACGTGACGTGAGACGTTGACGTCTCCTTCTGTGCTATGCATTCCATTTTCGTATGGCATGGTGTCACTTCCTTAACTCTAGTTTCGCTTCCCTTTATAAAGTGTAGCGGAAAACGTCCGTTTAGAAAAGGGTTTACGGTTTTGCATCTTTCACATCTTGGGCACGGCGGACGTCGATCTCGACGAGCGGCTTCAATAGCTTGACGACCGGCGGGCTGATGGTCAATAGGACGATCAAGAAGGCGACACCGAACAAGACGAGCAATTGGAGCCATGACGTCGGCATGAACCCGGCCGGCACGAACGCCTTCCAGGCGACGACGAGGAAGACGTGCACCAAATAAATGTAGAGACTGTACTTTCCGGCCCGAGTGATGACCGGTAGCTCGCGCCCAGGGATGATGAGTGCGAAACTGATCGCCATGAGGATCGATACCGTATAGACGATCAAGAAGGCGAACGGCCCGCTCCAGATCGCCTCCGGCACCGCCGTCTCATAGGCGAACCGGAACTTGAACAAGTTGCCGATATGATAGAACGCACTCTCGTTCTGAAGGCTCATCGAGGCGAGCAGCCCGAGCGTGAGCGTCGTGCAGACGGCGAATCCGCCGATCCGATACCGGTTCCGTTGCTCGGCCCGCTTCGGCAGTTCGAAGAAGTTCATCGTGTTCCGCGCGCTCATCCAGTTCCCGATTAAGAAGAACGGATAGAACATGATGACTTTCCGCAGGGCGAAGAAGCCGGTCGATTCAGCTTGGAAGCCGAACAAGAGCGCAAATAGGAGCGCGTACAGCAAGTATCCTTTCAACTGGGTCACATACGGGGTGATGACGTACCAGATGATGATCGCCATCAAGTACCAGAGCGCCCAATACGGCTTCAATAGAATCAGTCCCGGGTTCTCGAGCGACAAGAGCGGGATGCCCTCGGTGAAGGCAAACCATGAGCCGAGGATCACTTGCCAGATGACGTAGACGACGAACAGCTGGATGACGCGCAAATAGCGGTTCTCCCGGAAGAAGTAACCGCTCAGCATAATGAATAACGGCATGTGGAACGTGTATAAGAATAAATAGACCCATTTCGGCAAGATGTCGTCGTAAGCACCGCGCACGTCCGTCAACAAGTGACCGAACACGACGAGCAAGACGAGCACGCCTTTAATATTATCGTACCAATGATTTCGCATAATTCTTCCTCATATCTTACATATTTTTTCTAGTCGATCACATCTGATTGAGTGACCGTTTTTTCTGTTCCCACCACTTGAGCAAGCCAGCCTTGTCTTCAGCCGGAACATGCTCCATCAAGAAATCGATTTCTTCTGTTAAGCCGAAGACGACGAGTTCTGGTTCAGTTTGAATCGTCTTCATCAGTCGTTCGAACTCAGTAAAGAACGCATTCAATTCGCCAGGTGCGACTGAATGGATGACATCGGCTTGTTTCTCCACGTATTCAACGAAATAGTACAGGTAGAAGACACGGACGTAATTCCGCAAGACAGGGTCTGCGAAGGCGTTCGCTTGTTTGACGAGTTTCGCCCCCTCACGTAATTGATCAAATCGGAACATGTTCCTTGCGTTGGGGGAATCAAGCTTCTTGATGGATTCAATCAAACGCTCCACTTCTTCCTGCTCGAATCCTTCCATGAAATAACGGTTCAACGTCGTCTTCACTTCTGCATGCTGTTTATACAGACCGACGATGAGCTCAATCAACTCGTTTTGGTCGAATTGCTTGAGCTCGGCCCGCAACTCGCCCACCTTCATCTTCTTCATCCAATTCCCTCGCTTCGAATTTTTCCTCACCTATCATAGCCGATTTTTTGAACTGATGAAATTACATTTCCACAAAAAAATGATGACGTCACTGTCATCATTCCCCGGATTTTCCCTTCGCAAGCCGAAACGTCAAGAAATCTTCATCCGACAGCATGTTTCAAGCGTATTCAAATAGACGAGAGTGGGTACAGTATAGTATAGTAGTCTTACCAAATAATCAGAATATTCTAATAAAAGGAGGTGTGGAGAATGGCTTCCGTCATTCGTAACCGTCACCACATGGTACATGACCCGAAACGTTCATTCTCTAACTTCGGATTTTGGTGGTTCACCGGCGCCTTTTCCGTCGGACTGCTCATCGTCGCCTTCGAACCGATCCGGGAACGATTCACCGCCATCCATCCGATTCTGTCCGTGCTGTCCTTTGTGTTCCTTTCGTTCTTCATCGGCGTCGCCATGAAACTCGCGCGTGACGTCTGGTGGCTCAACTACCTGCTCGAACGCACATCGAACCGATACATGTACATCGGGGCCAACACGCTCCGTAGCTGGCAGTACACGCTCGACTCCATCTGGTTATTGACCCGCACGTCACAAAAAAAGCTCGGCCGATTGTATATCCAAATCGACCGAACTGTCCGTTCTGAAGAGGCGAAGCGTCTGTTCGCCGCCTATTTGATTGATCGTGGTGTGCTCGTCGTCTACTCGAGACCATCGAAACCGAAGAAGATGGCTTAACCGAGATACGGCGCCAGCCAGGTCTGTGCTGCCTCGACTTCTTCCATACGCAGCTCGTGCCCGCCTTCGTGATAGAAGAGTTCAACGTCCGCTCCGGCACTTCGGAGCGTCGATGTGAGCTCTTCTGTTTCTGTTTTCGGGCAAATCGGGTCACGCTCCCCGGCCGAGATGAACACGTTCGCCCCCGTAAGGTCTGGCAACGTGAGTGAACGGTCGGGCACCATCGGGTGGAACAAAAGTGATGCGTGGAACGCATTCTTCCGGTAAAGCGCCGATCCGATCAAGTTGGCCCCGTTCGAATAGCCGAGCGGGATCATCTGGTCGCGGTCGATGCCATATTCCGCCGCCGCATCATCCAAGAACGTCAAGAACCGTTCCGTCTGCTGCTTCAAGTCATCGAGGTCAAGGACCCCTTCCGCGTGACGGCGGAAGAAGCGAGACATGCCGTTCTCGAGCACGTCCCCGCGGAGCGTCAAAATGTTCGCCTCGGGAGCGAGTCTTCGTGCGAGCGGGATTAAGTCCTGCTCCGTCCCTCCTGTGCCGTGCAATAAGACGAGTGTCGTCTCGGTCGTGCCTTGAATGAATTGATGTATCATGTCATATCTCCTCTCGGGATTGTAATCGTCGGTAACGTACGGGTGATCGCGTCACGGTCTTGTTCAAACCATGCCGGGAGCTTGAGCGTCGAGCCGAGGCCCTCCAAACTCTCATCGATCAAAAAGCCGGGCGCATCGGTCGCCAGTTCATGGAGAATTCGGCCGGCGTCATGGAAGTAGACCGAGCGGAAGTAATGGCGCTCTTTCACTTCGGTCGGACGGAGCCCGAGCTCGAAGATGGCGTCTTGCCACATCGTGTAGTCTTCCCCGTCATTGACGCGCCAGGCGATATGATGGACCGTCCCCGAACCGGGCACCCCGTTCGGCAGGATGGTCTTTTTCACGTCGATGACGTTGCCGTAGTCGGCCGAGGCTTGTAGGCGAATCCATTCTGAATCTTCCCCTACCGTCTCAAAGCCAAACAGTCCCGTCAACAAGCGGACCGTCGCCTCAGGGTCTTTCGACAACAGCGTCGCCCCGGCAAAACCGGTGATTGCTTCAGCTGATGTCACGCCCGGCACGACCCAACTCGTCTGTTTCGAACTCGCCCGGGCGACGAGCTCGACGACGAGTCCGTCCGGGTCTTCAAACAAGAGCGACGGCTCGCCGAACCGTTCGGTCGCGACCGTGCCGACGCCATGGTCGTTCAATCGTTTCTCCCAAAATAAGAGACTGCCTTCCGGGACGAGATAAGCCGTGACCCCGACTTGTCCGCTGCCGACGCTGCCTTTGCCGATCCCTGGAATCGGGAAGAACGTGATGACCGTCCCCGGTGACCCTTGCTCGTCCCCAAAGTAGAAATGGTACGTGCCCGGGTCATCGAAGTTGACCGTCTGTTTGACGAACCGGAGTCCGAGGACATTCCCGTAAAAGTCTAATGTGCGTTGTGGGTCTTTCACCATCGCCGAGATGTGATGGATACCCGCTGATTGCTTCGTCATCTCATGTCCTCCTTTTTATTATCTTGATTTCAAGATAAATCATTTTCGAAGAAATGTGAAACTTTTTGCTCAATATGGCGTACGCTAATAGTAGACACCTATAAGGAGGTACATATATGACGTTACAAATCGATCGTGTGTCAAAACAGTTCGGTGACTTCACCGCTGTCGACGACTTGAGCTTCCACGTCCCGAAAGGCGAAATGTTTGGCCTGCTCGGAGCGAACGGGGCTGGGAAGACGACGACGTTCCGCATGATTCTCGACATTCTAAAACCGAGTGACGGGACGATCCTCTGGGACGGCCGAAAAGTCGACCACCGCATCGTCGGCTATCTGCCGGAAGAACGGGGCCTCTATCCGAAGTCACCCGTCCGGGACCAGCTCGTCTTTCTAGCAAGCTTGAAAGGAATGCGCCAAGCCGAGGCGAAACGGGCGGTCAAGTCATGGCTCGAACGACTCGAAATCCCGCAGTATGAGACGATGCGCGTCGAACAACTGTCCAAAGGGAACCAGCAGAAGATTCAACTCGTGGCCGCCCTGCTCCACAACCCGGAGCTGCTCATCCTCGATGAACCGTTCAGCGGGCTCGACCCGGTCAACGTCGAGATCTTGAAACGTGAAGTGCTCGCCCTCCGCGACGCCGGGACGACGATCGTCTTCTCGAGCCACCGGATGGAGCACGTCGAGGAGCTGTGCCAACACATCGGCATCTTGAAAGGCGGCCGCGCGGTCGTCAGCGGCGACGTGCCGACGATCAAGGAACGTTACGCTGAACCGGTGCTCTTTATCGAGACGGACCGACCTGACGTGCTCCAAGCCCTCCCGGTCGTCCGGGCGGTCGAACCACATAAGGATGGCCACTTCGTCCGGCTCGACTCGTTCGACGACAGCGATGCGGTGCTCGGTGCCCTCGTCTCGAACGGTGCCGCCATCACGACATTCATGCGCCAGCCCGTCTCATTAAACGACATCTTCATCAAGGAGGTCGGCCAACATGTTTCATAACTTCGGACCACTTTACTCGTTCACGTTACGCTCGAAGCTGCGCTCAAAGGCGTTCCTCATCTCGACGTTGTTGACGATCCTGTTCATCTTCGGTTTCACGAACATCGACCGATTGCTCGCGAATTTCGAGGACACCGACCAGGCCCAAGCTATCCTCGTCACCGACAATAATGAACTGACGACGCTCATGCAGTCGCTCGGTTATGAAGACATCGAATCGGCCGCGATCTCCGAGTCCGAGGCGCGTACTGGTCTCGACAACGGGGATTATGAGATCGTCGCCTTCATCGAGGGGGATTCGGCCCGCGTTCTATCGGAACGGCCAGAACCGGACTTCACGACGGTCCTCCAGACGGCACTCCGCGAAATCCGGAACGCCGAACTGATCGAGACGTCGAACATCGACCCGGCCGTCCTCGCGGCATTGAATGAGCCTGTCACGGTCGAAGAATCGTACCTCGGCCGCGGCGGTGAGAACTCGGACGAGCTGTTCTCGTCGTTCGCGTTCGTCTATGTCATGCTCATGTTGCTCTACGTCTCAATCATCACGTACGGCTCGATGATTTCGACCGAGGTCACGACCGAGAAGTCGTCGCGCGTCATGGAGCTGATCATCTCGACGACGCATCCGGTGACGCACATGCTCGCCAAAATCTCGGCCATCGGGACGCTCGCGTTACTTCAAATCGCGATTTTCCTCGGCTTCGGGTACTTCAGCGCCCGCAGCAACGAGATGGCCCAGTCGGTCATCGATAACGCCGGCAACGTCCGGGCCGTCGTCTACCTGTTGACGTTCTTCACGCTCGGCTACCTGCTCTATGCGGCCATGTTCGCCGTACTCGGCTCACTCGTCAGCCGGGTCGAAGAATCGCAACAGATGACGATGCCGGTCATCATGCTCCTTGTCGCCGGGTTCCTCGCCGCCATGTTCGGCTTGAACAACCCAGAAGCACCGATCGTCACGATTTTGTCGTACGTCCCGTTCTTCACGCCGATGCTCATGTTCCTTCGTGTCATGCTCGTCGATGTGCCGGTATGGGAAGTCGCGTTGTCAATCGGCATCATGATTGCCACGATCGGTGTGATTTTGTGGGTCGGCTCGAAATTTTATCGCGGCGGCGTCCTATTCTACGGCAACAACGCGATTAAACAATGGCGACAAATATTACAGAATCGACAATAACGTTTACAGCATTTTCGTTTTCGTATACTCTAAAGAATGTGCAAAATGAGGAGGAAACGAACAATGCGATCACGATTACTCGCAGCTTTAATCTTTACTTTCATGACGACGCTCACGACGTTCATCTGTTATACCGTCTTCTTGGACGCTGATGCGCTGTGGCAAATCTTGCTCGCATATGCGGGAAGCACGTTCCTCGGGACGCTCGCTTTTTGGTATCCGGTCAGCCGGCGTCCAGAGACGTCGCGGTTCGGCGGCGCGTGGATCGGCATCTTGATCACGACGACGACGCTCATCGGATTCACCGTGATCCGCTTCACCGTTCGCGGTGACGCCGCGTCCTTACTCGACTGGCAGACGATGCTCGCGAGCCTCGCCTACACGTTCGGTTACGTCGGTTGGGTGCTCACGATCCTCAACATCGTGCTCGGCTTCCTACTTGCCGGGACACGACCGAAAGTAAGATATGACGCACGTTCTGTGCGCTGAACGACAGAACGGCCACCCAAATGGGCGGCCGTTCTTTTTTATGCTCGATACCAATCCCAAAATGAAGCACCTTGTGCCACAATCACATAGTCCAACCATTGTGAAAAGTTGAACGGCAAGCGGTTCAATTTAGCGTCCTCTTCGTCAAAGCTCAAAAATTCTCCAATCCACATCCGATTGTCCGTCTCACTTATGTATTCACAAACCATCCATTCTCCGTCACGCCCCGCCCCTATCGGTAGAAAACGCGCCGGACAGTTCCATAATTGTTGGTGCTCAAGGATGTCCTCGATCGAGAACAATTCGATTGCTCCGCCGTATTCCGGGTCTTCGAACAGTTTGGCACCGTTCTGTTCGGTTAACCATGCACGGACCGCTGCCGGTGTTTCTTTCGGCAACCGCTCTAACTCCGTCGCAGTAGCTGGACCGTTGAAGGAGAATGTCAGTTGATTCACGTATCCTTCTTCTAACTGGACATCGAGCCGGTTGTTCACCAATCGTCGTTTCAGTACTTGAACAGCAATCATCACATTGTTCCTTTCATCCATAATGAAAAACCGTGGTCCCCCACGGCCTTCACTGCAATTTATACGATTTAGCGACGACCCCGAACTCTGTATATTGGAACGAGTTGTCGACGAACTGGTCCGGTACGAGCTGCTCGATATAGCGAGCGAACGGCACGATCCGATGCGTCGGTTCGTGCGAGCGTCCCAGGTCGAGCACAGCATCGACGAGCGCCTCGAGCGCATGATGTGTCGTCGGTTCCTCGTCCTCGGCGAAGATGCGACGGAGTTCTTCCTCATGCATCAGGTCGAAGATGCGCATGCGTGCCTCGAGCTGCCGCTGCATGTCCTCGGTCGACTTGCCGTGCATCGCCTCATCGTAGGCGAGCTTCATCTGTTCGAGCTCAGGGACCGTCCCTTTCATGAGCACTTTGAGCGACTCGCCTGTCCAAATATGGCGGGCCAAATAGTTCGCGTCGATCTTGAGCGCCTCGGCGAGCGCCTCTATGTAAGGCATCGTCGGGTAGACTTCACTCAGTTCGGTCCGGCGAATAAAGTACGGGGCGACGCCGATGCGGTCGGCGAGTGCCTCGACCGAGATGCCAGCCCGCTCACGTAATATTCGAATCCGATCCCCATAACCCCGGTACGGTGCGTTTTTTCCATCCATGTCTCTCTCCCCCTCTCTTCTTAGTATAGTTCCCGAATCCATAAAAAAATACTCGGAAGCATACGCCTCCGAGTAAAATGTTCAACTTATTTTTTCGTCAATTCGACGACTTCTGTAGAACCGGCTGTGACCGTGTCGCCTTCAGCAACGAGTTTGTTCACGCCGAAGCTGTCGTGGTTCGTGACGATCACCGGTGTGATCGTCGAAGGCGCGTTCGCTTTGATGAAGTCGAGGTCGAACGTGACGAGCGTGTCGCCAGCTTTGACGGCTTGACCTTCTGTCACGTGCGTTTCGAAGCCTTCACCTTTAAGATTGACCGTGTCGAGACCGATGTGAATCAAGTACTCGGCACCGTTGTCAGCGTTGATTCCAATCGCGTGTTTTGTCGGGAAGACAGTCGCGATTGTACCGTTGACCGGCGAGACGACTTTGCCGTCTGTCGGTTCGACGGCGATGCCGTCACCCATCATTTTTTGCGAGAACACTTGGTCAGGAACGTTCGTGATGTCAATGACCTTCCCTGTAAGCGGTGAAACCGCGTTAAGTTGTTCTTCTTTACCACCAAATAGTTTTTTAAAGAATCCCATAGCTTAATCCCTCCAACATGTTCTGTTAATCAAAGTCTTAGCTTTTATACCCGAAAAGCTTCCTCTTCAATCCCTACCCTATAAACGGTATAGTTGTAATAAGGTAGTGCGAATTCGTTTACACATCGTAAGAATACGAGTGTGCAATCGCTTTTGCAAGCCCTTTTTACACTTTATAAAAATTTCACATGATGGAGGCGCTTACAATGACGACTTTCACAAAATTGTCATATGAACGGCCCGATTTGGACGTTTTGAACAGCCGATTGTCGGACTATTCAGTCGAATTGCAACAAGCGAGCACACTCGAAGAAGCGAACGAATTGATTCGCCAAATCAACCAGGAACGGAACGCGTTCGAGACGCAAAGTCAACTCGTCGCAATCCGCCACTCGATCGATACGCGTGATGCGTTCTACGAGGCCGAGCAGACATTTTTTGACGATGCGTTGCCGGTGTACGAGAAAGAGGTCCAAGCGTATTACCGCGTCTTGACCGAGCACGACCTGCGCAGCCAACTCGAACAGGAATGGGGCAGCCAGTTGTTCGAACTCGCCGAGCGCGCGCTCAAGACGTTCGAAGAATCGCTCATCCCGAAACTGCAGGAAGAGAACCGATTGACGACCGCCTATCAGAAAGTCATGTCGGCGGCCCAAATCGAATTCGATGGCAAAACGCTCAACTTGTCCCAGTTCGGCCCGTATCTTCAGTCCCCTGACCGTTCGGTACGAAAAGCGGCATCCGAGGCCCGTTATACATATCTCGCCGACAACGGGGACGAACTCGACCGCATCTACGGCGAACTCGTCCGCGTCCGGACCGACATCGCGCACGCGCTCGGCTTCCCGTCGTTCGTCGAGCTCGGTTACGCCCGTATGCAACGCGTCGGCTATGACGAGTCGAACGTCGACAACTTCCGCAAACAAGTGCGCGACGTCATCGTCCCGCTCGCGACGACGTTAAAAGAGAAGCAAGCGAAGCGGATCGATGTCGATTCGCTCACGTACTACGACGAGTCGTTCGTCTTCCCAGACGGCAACGCGACGCCACAGGGCGACGAGGCGTTCATCATCGAAGGCGGCAACACGATGTATCGTGAACTCTCAAAAGAGACGGACGAGTTCTTCCAGTTCATGCAACAGCGCGGCGCCCTCGACTTGACGGCGAAACCGGGCAAGGCCGGCGGCGGTTACTGCACGTACCTCCCGTCGGAAGGTCTGCCGTTCATCTTCTCGAACTTCAACGGGACGGCCGGCGATATCGACGTGCTCACGCACGAGGTCGGTCACGCCTTCCAAGTGTACGAGAGCCGTCATTTGACGACGCCGGAATATGCGTTCCCGACTTACGAGGCGTGTGAGATTCACTCGATGTCGATGGAGTTCTTCTGCTGGCCATGGATGGAACTGTTCTTCGGCGACCAAGTCGACAAGTACAAGTTCAATCACTTGGCAGGAAGCATCACGTTCCTCCCGTACGGCGTCCTCGTCGACGAGTTCCAGCACGTCGTCTACCGCAACCCTGACATGACGGTCGCTGAGCGTCGCCAGGCATGGCGTGACCTTGAGAAGGTGTACTTGCCGCACCGTGACTATGAGACGAACGACTACCTCGAGACAGGCGCTTGGTGGCACCAACAAGGACACATCTTCCAGAGCCCGTTCTACTATATCGACTACACGCTCGCGCAAGTGTGCGCCTTCCAGTTCTGGGTGCGCATGCATGAGGACCGTGAGGCGGCGTGGAGCGATTACCTCACGCTCTGCCAAGCCGGCGGCAGCCGCTCGTTCCTCGAGCTCGTCGAATTGGCCGGTCTCAAGTCGCCGTTCGAGGACGGCGTGTTGAAACAGACGGTCGGACAGATTGAAGACTATCTATTGAAACACCCGCTCGCGCACTAAAACGAACCCACTCACGTCAGCGTGAGTGGGTTTTCTCGTTCCAGCCCGAGCATGGCGCCGACGTATTGCGAGGCCGTCATGAAGGCGATAAAAGCGCAAAGTTCACTGATCTCGGCATCCGTGAAGACGTCTTGCAGCACACGAATTGATGAGGCCGGCGTGTCGCCTTTCAGTTGTAAAAACACATCGGCGAACCCTACGGCGAGTGCCGTCCGTTCGTCGAACATATGCGGTTCAGGCTTTCCTTTCGCCTGGCAGTAGTCACAGCCGTTTTGTTGGGCGAGCGTCCGTCGTACCTGTTCTTTCAACTCGGCGGACAGTCTCCCCTCGCCCGTTAACGTGTCTCCGAGCGCTGACCACTGTCGCATCACGCCCTCGTCATGCCCAATCAATCGTTCGAACGGTGTCTTTCCGATGACAGCTGGTTGGATTCGACTCATTTCAACACCTCCTGTATATAAGTATAGAAGGTGATTACAGTGTTTCCCATTTCATTCATAACGGAATCCAGATACAATACATGCCATATAATACGAAAAAAAAGGAGAATTCATTTCATGCTAAAAATCGACGATATCGACCGTCTCCTCTTACATGAACTAACAAACGACAGCCGCCCCTCGATGAGCGAACTCGGGCGCCGCATCAATTTATCGGCTCCGTCCGTCGGCGAACGCGTCCGCCGACTCGAGTCATTTGACTTCATCAAAGGCTACACGATTGATATCGATCATGAATTGCTTGGTCGACCGATTCAATGTCTCATCGAGGCGACCGTGAAGAACGGGAACTATGAGGCGTTCACTCAGTTTTTGGGTCAGCAGTCGAACGTGTCATTCTGTTATCGCATCTCCGGGAGCGCCTGCTATATGCTGAAGATGCAATTTGCGACGTTCGCCGAGGCCGAGCAGTTCATCGATGCGGCCATCCCTTACGCCCAGACCGTTACACATTTCATCTTCTCCGAGGTCAAGACGCAACAACAGGTGAGCCCGTGAGCCCACCTGTGTCTTCAAATCACATCTAATGGTTCTTTTTGGCTCGGTGGCGGGAACGCCTCGTCGAGCGCATTGAAGTCGTCCTCGGTCAAGTTGAGGAGCAACGCCGCGCCGTTCTCTTCGACGTGCGCTTTCTGCCCCGCTTTCGGGATGGCGATGACGTTTCCGCTCCGCACCGTCCACGCAAGCAAGATTTGGGCCGGCGTCGCACTGTACGCCTCGGCGATCCGGTTCACCGTCTCGTCGTTGAAGACTTTCTCTTTCACGTCGCTTCCTTCGGCGAGCGGGGCGTAAGCCATCATCGGGATTCCTTGCTCCTGTAAAAATGGCAACAAGTCGTATTCGACGCCGCGGCTGCCGAGATGATAGAGCACTTGGTTGACCGCGCAATGTTTCCCCTTCGGCAAGGCGAGCAGTTCTTTCATGTCGTCGACATCAAAGTTCGAGACACCCCACGCTCGGATCTTACCGTCCTCCTTCAACTGTTCGAGCCCGTCGACCGTCTCCTCGAGCGGGATGTTCCCGCGCCAATGCAGGAGATATAAGTCGAGGTAGTCCGTACCGAGCCGTTCGAGCGTCGCGTCACAAGCTTGGACGAGTTTGTCGCCCCCGGCGTTATGCGGATACACTTTCGAGACGAGGAATACGTCTTCCCGCCGGTCTTGGATCGCTTCACCGACGAGCGACTCCGATTTCCCTTCCCCGTACATCTCCGCCGTATCGATGACGTGCAACCCGCAGTCGAGTCCCGTCCGGAGTGCCTCGATCTCGGCTTCCCGTTTCGATTCGTCTTCTCCCATGCGCCATGTGCCTTGCCCGAGGGCCCTCATTTCACGCCCGTCTGGCAATTCAGCCACGTGTTGTTTCAGTGCCGCCAAAATTAATGTATGTGGAATGCGGTTCATGCCATCTCCTCCTTCGTCCATTGTTCATGTAACGGTCCGGTCGTCCCAAAGACGGGATCAGTCGCCGGTTTGTCGACTCGTTCGATCCGTTGCACACTGTCCGGTCGTTCTTCCGGTTTCCCTGTCAACGTGTCATAATCGCGTCCTTCCGGATAGGCACCGACGATGGCAAAGTCTTCACTCGCCTCGAGACTGCGATGTCCCGTCCCGGCCGGCAAAATCAAGACGTCTCCTGCTTGAAGCGAGACGAGGTCCCCGGTCGCACCGCCAAGTTGGACGGTCGTCCGGCCCGACTTCACGCCGAGCACTTCATGCGTATTGCTATGGTAATGGTGATAATCGAACACCCCGTTGACCCAACTGTTGCCCCAACCGTTATGTTCGAACGTCGCCTGCATGCCGTCCGTCTCATCAAATACGCCCCGGTACAACAGCACCGGAAAATCTGGATTGTTCGGGATTGACCCATCATCTTCAAATCGGTATGTTTTCACATCCATGGTTGTCCCCTCCTTTGTCTCTTGTGACTGTACCCGACATGAGGCAACAAAAAACGGCTGCTCGGCACGAGCAACCGTTTCGTCAGGAAATCACGTCTTCCCCAGGCACACATCATATTCAAAATCGGTTGGAAGTATTATCCCAGTCCCCATTTTCCCAGCAACAAGTGCTCAGTGATTGGCACGATTCAGGTCAGACTCAATTTCAATTTGGGGTATGACCCAGACGAGGTCATCGAGGAGCTCGGTGAATCATTTCTCGCCGCTCTCGTAACACAAGCACATCAAAAAGACACTTTCCATTGTGGAAGTCGTCACTTGCGTTACAGCCAATGGCTCGGCCGCGTGTACACGGGCGCCAGTCTCGTCTGCCGGTCCCCGTTCATCGCGTTCACTTGCATCTGTGTCAAAAACAGACTGTCGGTCAACGTTGCTCCTCGCACATCCAAATCTCGTACGTCGGCCCCCATGAAATCGACATAGGACAGGTCTTGCCCACGTAAGTTAGCACCAATCAACAAGGCGCCTCGATAACACGTCCCTCTCACGTCATGCTGACTCACGTTTCGACCAATCAAATCGGCCCGGTCTTGCTCGTGGCGTGACGTCAACGTCAGGCCGTTATGTTTCAACCCTTCCGCTCGAATGTGCCGACTGAGTCGGACGAACAATGGGCGGGCCCGTTGTCGGAATGCCATCAGTGCCGTACCGCTCAACTGTTCAGGCGGTAACTCACGGAAAGCCAGTAGGTCTTCCAATAACGTCTCGAGTAATCGTGCATCGTGCTTTGGGATTACTCGGCTCAGGATGTCGCTTATGTAGAGCAGCAGCTCATGGACTTGACTCATGATTGGTAGCACCGTGAACATACGCGTATCGTCGACATACGCCTCCCGCCAGCTTTGTCCGTGAAACGTCACTTGTGACACGAACTGCCCGGCCCCGAGACAGTCGTACACCGTACATCCTTTGAAGCCCCGCTCACGCAGTTCGGAATGGATGTTGCAGGCATACGAATCTGCCAAATGGACACACGGCTGTCCTGCGGGTTTATCAATCGGGAAATCCTCAGACTTCAAGTAGTGGAACGCCACACAACAGAGACCGAAACAATTCGCACAATCCGGTTTGAGCGATTCACGCAACATATGCAGATCGGGCATCGCCATTCATTGTCACTCCTTCCTTGTATGTCTTGACTCTATACGTATAAGTATAAGGAATGTCCCTATTTTTCCATAGTCTTTATTCAATCAATTAGCGTTGCTTTCATCCTTTTCCCCATAAAGCAGTTGCTCCCTCGTTCGCCTTTTCTGCTCTGCCTCGGATATTTCTTTGTAAAGCGCAATCACGGCATCGAACGAGCTTTCGACGTCGATGCGTTGTTCCAACAGTTGGTCTCCATAGAATCCGTGACGTAAATCTTCGAGATGGAGTTCCGCTGTTTGATTGAACATCATTTCAAACTGCTCTTTTGCTCTTTGAATCTCGTCATGCGGTTCCCGATCAGTTAAACGCCGCTGGTCAAAAGGGTCTGTTGAATGAATGAGCTCGTCCCACGCTTCCGGTGACAGTCTGGCTTTCCAATAATCATAGCCCGATTCAAAGCGTTGCAACGGTCGGCCTGATGGAAACGATTTTTCGGCATAAGCTTCGTACAGTTTTCGCCAATGCTCGAAAAACCAATTGATCAACGCCATGTCCCAATCCATGAACATTTCTGATTTGTCATGCTCGACGAATTGGACCCTTCCGCCTTGATACGTCACCTCATAACGAATCGTCCCTTGAATGGACTCGTCGCGATAAAACATGTCATGGCGATACCTCATATCATCTAAATCGAGATCTGCCGGTTTCTCATACGCTTCGAGTGCACTCGCAAGTGATTGGACCGCTCCTGTCGTCAAATCGGTGAACGTCACCTCAATCCGCTCGATGGTTCGGGGTGTCTCAATGATTCCTTCGTTGTAACAGACGGCCAAGACGAGCGGTCGTAGGCTGTCCGTCGAATCGGGAATGACAATCCATTCATTCAGCAGCGGGTCGTGGTAATAACCTTCTTTGATCAATGCTTTTGTGTTGAGGGCATCATTTTCAATAATTGTATATAGCAGAATATCGAGGTCTTGAATTTCACCGTATGGGATTATTCCATAGAAGTTTTCCTCGATCTCGTCACCCGTCCGGAAGTCCCGACCGCTCCACCACTCCACGACAAAACGCCATCGCTCGACGAACCACCATACCCACTCACCGCCGTTCATACCGGTTTGCCATTCATTCCGTTCATAGGCGACCCACTCGTCTTTATCGTACGAAACGGACTGAGTGGTCCCGTCTTGGTAGCGGACCTGATAGGTGAAGATGCCATGTAACGTGTCTCGGTGAAGCAAAGAACAAGCCGATTCATTCATAAACAGCATGAAATCGATGAAGTTCACCGCTTCCTCAGACCCTGCCTCTTGAAACCATAGCTCAATCGATTCAATGACTCGTGCTTCCATCTATAGTCCGCCTCCCCGTTGCTTGTACTAACGCATACAAAAACCAACCCGCTTTCACAGGTTGGTCCGTTCGTTCAGTTCACTTTATTCTCGAGCTGTTGCAACTTCGTCGAATAGTACTCGATGATGTCGCGGCGCCGGATGATACCGATGAAATATTTCCCGTCATCGACGACCGGCACGAAGTTTTGATCGGTGATCGCATCGACGAGCTCCTCGATTTGCGCCGTGATGGCGACCGGCTTATACCGTACGCGTTGCTTGATGTCTTTCAGGGGTGTCCGGAGCACTTTTTCGTAGTCTTCTTCCCCGCGAAGCTGTTCGGCGAGTGCCCAGAGCAAATCCCCTTCTGTCATCGTCCCGGCGTAAAAGCCGTTCTCGGATACGAGCGGCACCGAGGTGAAGCGATGATGTTTCATCTTCTCGAGCGCTTGACGCACCGTCGATTCCGGGTCTAAATATTTGACGTCTTCTTTCGGATATAAAAAGAAAGCGATATTCATGTACAATCTCTCCTCAATCTAAAAATCCACCTCTCCATTGTACCATGTATTAAGGTCTAGTCAGCACAAATTGACCATCTAAATGTCATCCGTTCTAGCAAAAGGAGGCTTATTTCTTTTTTCTTGTGAAGCGTTTCCAGACGAGCTGTTCGAATTGTGTGAGAACACAAAAATAGGCACTGTCCCGAGCGGCTTTTCCATAGCCATCCTTGACCGTGTGACGAACACCAACGACTCTATGTCAAAACCTCGACATACAGCAAACTTGTTCAATCTCAACTCGAACAAAGTGCTTCATTTTAGCTATACCCGTGTACAAGTCGTTCTAGCCTCAAAATCCGTAACAAACGTGCTACAGATGAGCATCAAAAAAAGCCTAGGAACGTCCTAGGCTTGTCACACAGTCAAATAAATCCGAGCAACGTCTTGTTGAACTTGTCCATCTCGTCGAGGACGGTACCGTGACCGCTCTCCTCGAACCGTTCGATACGAGCGTTCGGGATGTCTTTTTCCATTTCGAGCGCGAACTCGAACGGACAAATCTTGTCATGGACGCCATGGATGATAAGCGTCTCGACATTGACTTTCGGCAAGTCCTCGCGCAAATCCTCATCACGGAGTGCTTTCGCCGAAGCAATCGTCCCGTGACTCGACGCGACGAGCGACAGATGATGGAACCAGTTTTGCATCGGTTTCGAATGTTCTTTCTCGAAGAAAATCTCACCGAACCCTTCGAGCATCTTCGGACGGTCTTTCAGCGTATCCTCAATCAACGCGTCGACCTCGGCTTGCGTCATCCCGTACGGATAGTCCGGACGTTGCGTGAACACTGGTGCCGCTGCGCCTGAGAGGACGAGTTTCTTCAACCCGTCATCCGGGAAATCGACGGCGTAACGGATGGCGATGGCCCCGCCCATCGAGAAGCCGACGAGCGTGAAATCTTTGATGCCAAGCCCGTCAACGACCATGTGCACGTCCGACGCCATCGTCGCATAGTCATAACCTGTCGCCGGTGCATCGGACTTGCCGTAGCCACGATAGTCGATCCCGACGTAGCGATAGCCTGCTTCGAGCAACGCATTCTTTTGATACTCGAACATGTTGTTGTTTGCCGGCCAGCCGTGCAAGAAGACGACGGCATCGCCTGTCCCGACGTCTTCCACGTAAATACTCGTTCCGTCATGTGCGGTAATATAATTCCCCATTGGTCAAAACCCCCAGTTGGATTGTTGAGCGGCATGCTTGTTTGCCCACAACCCAACTTTTCCCGTTTGACCGAAGTGGAAACCTATCAACTGTCGCGCCAAAGCGATTCGCCTTTCAAGACATGCTCAATCGCCGCCGCTCCCTCGCGTAATACGGACGTCCGCCACGACTCGTCTTCCGGATAAAACATCGCCATGAACTCTTTTCGAATGCCGTTGCGGGCTTCCGGGTCTTTCGTTCCTTCAAAGTAGAGCCGGTTCTCGAGGATGATCGTCAAGAACTCGCGAATCGTCGCTTTCGTCGACGTCCCGAACGTCCCGAACTCGAACAACGCCGAGACGAGTTGTTTGTCCGGATAGTGCGTGTCCCGTACGTAATAGAAATGGTTCGTCGAGTCTCCGAGGACGTCGGTCGGGTCATACGTCTGGATATTTTTCAGTCCGTATGTCCGCTTCAGTTCGTCCGCATCACGCCCGTCCCGTTCACTGATGACCATCGTCACTTCGTTCGTCGGACCGAGCGCCGTATGCCAATCCATGTGGACGACGCGGTGATAGCGATCGAGCAGGTCATGTTGAATCTCCTTCAAAAAGATGGCGGACGGCTCATCCGACTCACCGCCATAATAGACGCCTTTCGGGAACTGATATTGTCCCATCCCTTTCGCCTCGGTCATCGCCTCGAAGCCGTCGAGCTTGATACCAGAACCGAGGAACGAGTAGATATGTTCGCGCGATTCATGGTAGTCATCGATGACGCCGTCCGGGACGAACAAGTGCCGCATGACTTCATACTCTTTATTGACGTTACGCGGGAGTGATTCCCGGTCGATGACGTAGTTCCGGTTCAAGTCGACGTTATGTTCATTGACGCGGCGGAAGTGCTTCATCCCCCACGGATTGACCGCATGGATGAGACAGATCCCTGTCGACTCGTGCCGAAGGTTTTCGAGTTGCGTCTCGACGAACTGATGCGTCACAGCGGCACCGGCATACCCTTCGATGCCATGCTCGCCGATTGTCATGAGGAGCACCGCCTCGCGTGACCCCGCCGGCTCACCGATGATCAAGTCGATCGTGTCCTCGCCGATCGAGTGGGACATCACGCGGGCCGTCGGATAATAGGTTTTAACGTTGTCGAGTAAGGCGAGAAACTTCTCACGCGACTCTTCGTATGATGATGAAAAATAATGACTCATGGTGATTCCCTCCATTCTAATCTTCTGTACCCCATTCCCATTCCAGACCAGACTAAAAACGCCTCCATGCCGGAGACGTTTTCTAAATTTAGTGGGCCCCGGCTTTCGTCCCACGGTTTTGACGCCGGAACTCGAACAAGTAGACGAGCGGAGCGAGCAGAACGGCGCCGAACACCCAATACGCGCCCGGGCTCACAAACAACATCTCGAACGCCCGGAAAAACCAGGCGACGAGCGAGAGGCCGACGACGAGTTCGGCCGTCCAAATGACACTACGACGAACAGCGAGCGTGAGCGTGTTCGTTTTTTGGAAGAGGGCCGCGAGAAAGGCGATCAAAATGGCCGGGAAGCTACTGAGCCAAAGCATCCGGTTCATCGTGGACTCGGCAAAATACGTGTTGCCGAGTGATACCGTGATCACATAATGCGCGACGAGTACCAACAAGACGACAATCCAACCGATGAGGACGTCACGTTCCCATTTTTTCATTGTTCTCCCTCCGTTCCACACAAAAGAGCTCCCCTTATATTTACCCGTTTTGCGAACGCTTCGGACAATTATGCGTCAAAAAAGACGCGTCCCGTAAGGAACACGCCAGATTATTTGTCCATCAAGTGACGAGCCCATTTGGTCGCCCGCTCGAGCTCTCCGTCTTTGAGTGGACCTTCTTTATCAAGGACGATGAACGACTCTTTCAACACCGGTTCCGCTCCTTTTTCGAGCAGTAACTGCTCCATGCGGGTCGAGGCGTGACCGAACCATTTGACGATTTTCCCGACGAAAAAGCCTTGGTCTTCTTCAGCCATGCTCGTATCAAACGCCGCAGCACGGATGCCTCGGAGCGCATGGTCCGACAGGCCGTCTAAAAAGGTTTTCACGTCCTCAGTCTCGCGCCCGCCATGCGTCGGCGAACCAACGATGAACAAATCAAGGTTGGCGAGGTCGCCGTATCCGACGTGGCTGATCTGCATGATGTCGACGCGGTGTAAGTCGCCGAACCCGTCCTTGATGGCATATGCGACTTTTTCGGTACACCCGTACATCGAGTCAAAGATGATGAGGATTTTCATGTCTGTCCCTTCTCTCTCCAAGACTGGGTGACCCCTACATGAGTCTGTTCCCTATTTCCATACTTGATTATCACCCTATCAACTTTCTTCTGTTAACACTTTCGTGAACTCGTCCAGGTGCTCCAAGTCACTAGCCTCGGCGTGCGTGTTTCTGAACCGATCGATTTGGTCAATGAGAAACGTCTTATCCCCTTCATAGATGGGGACAATCCCTTTCAACAATTGAACATGAACGTCATTGTAAACGGCCAGATGCAGTTCATGCCACATCAAAATGAAACGTTGAAGAACCATGTCTCGTTCCGCCTTCGGGATTTCCTCAATGGCTGACACCATCAAATCAGTGATCTCGTCTCGCACAGCGAACAACAGATGGATAAACGTATCACATCTCATGATTGTCGGAGTGACGATATCAAGAAATGAAATACTATTGAATAAGCGTGATATAGGATTTTCGTCTGACTGAATCACATTTATTTTACGAAACAGATAACGTTTCAAGGTCTTCATTTCCTGTTGATGAATCGTGCCATTTGAAAACTTTCCGACAATTTCTCGCTCACATACTTGAACGAATGTTTCTGGATTGCTTGATGGCGGTGCGAAGTCGTGTGCCAATCGATGGTGAATATCCGAGTCATGCGCCAGCTTCAAAATCACATCGATGAGCTCGACCTTTTTCAACTTACCGAGTTCTTTTGCTAAATCAAACGGTGACCCCGGTGTAAGCCGATCGCGTAACCAATAATAAACTGCGACTTCATGTTTACACGTGCCTTGATTATAAGGGCAATCGCATGACGATTGAATCATCCACTCATTCGCACATGTAACCTCCACTCGATAAACGATACTGCCATTTACATCAAACAAGTACGTATTTCGAGTTTGTGACACTAATTCGAGGTTCCCGCTCATATAGTAACTGCAGCCACGGTCCTCGATTCGCCGTGATACATATCTTTCAAACTCGAATAGATTCATCTTGTCCTCCTAAATCGATACATGACGAAAACCACGAGGCCGAGTCCGACGAATCCATACGCCACCTTATCCAGATGGTCACGCATGCTGAACGGGGCATCATGCCGATACTCGGCCCGCTTCCATCCCGACTCGTCCTCGACCGCGAGTACATCCTCTATCGCTTCCCCGTTCACTTCTCGATAGGTCGTCCCAATCGGATACATGTTCGAGGCATCCCCGTAATAGCTGCCATCCATATCGTCGGCCATCGTCTTCACCTCGCCGACGACTTCACCCAAATCAGCCTCCAATACGGCAACATCCATCACTTCATATACTCGTCCGTCCAACACGACGAACGCATACGCCCACGATAAGGCTTGAGCCGACAAAGAGACAGACAGAAGCAGCAACACCAATCCGATGACGCGCCTCATCGAATCGCCCACACGAACGTCGCCGAGTCACTCAAGTCAATCTCGTCCGGTTCAAGTTCCGGCATCGCCGCCTCCGAGAAGAGTACCTCGTCATGAAGCGTGAGACGCGTCGGCGAATAAAGATGGAGCTCGCCCCACGTATAGTCGATTTGAAGCAAATCGCCGAGCGTCGCCCCGGCGCCCTTTGCCAACAGTTCGGCCCGATGGCGCGCGTTCGCCGCCGCACTCGCAAGCAGTTCGTCTTGAACGGCATCCGCATCCTTGATCGTGAACGAGATGGACAGCTTCGGTTCGGCTAGCGAATTGCTGACGTGTTCGATGACCGAGGACAACTGTTTGGTATCGAGCGGAAACTCGAGTTTCGTCTTCTGCTGACAGACGTAACCTCGGAACCGAGACTTGTAATTGCCTTGTTTGTCCCGGTAGCTCTCATAGTCCGTGTCAATCGAGAAGTCGGTCGTCTTTAAATCCGTCTTCGCGAAGCCCGCCTGCTCAATCGCTTTTTGCAGCCGCGTGACGGCAATCGCCGCCCCGTTCATCGTCTCCTCATAACGAACGGCTCTTGATGTTAAATCCATTCTCACGACAATCAAATCGGGCTTAGCCGATACTTTTCCTGTACCTTTGACGGTGATCGTGCGGTCCATATGATTTCCTCCTTTTGATTCACGAAATGCCGAACAGTTTTATGACGTCCTCCCAGTTATCCGGATAAGCGTTGCTGCCGTCGTATGTCCGTGTGGTGCTGTCTGGCTGTGTAATGGTCAAGCTCCATTGTGTCCCGTCGCGGGTCAGCCACTCGTCTTCGTCTTCAAACGTAGACGGCCACTCCTCCGTCCCTAACGCTATAAACGCCGCGTATACACCTTGTGCTTCTGCTTCCTTATATCTGACGAACGTATCGCCTGGCTGAAGTTCATATTCTTGCCGGTCAATAGATCGGACAGCCGTCCCGTTTGGAAAAAATGTCAGTTTGGATTCGTTTGCAATTCCGAATCCTCCTACTCGGAATGTGATTTCAAGTACTTCTTCCCTCTCCTCGTGAACTTTTTTTGTTCGAAACCACTGCCTAATTTTCTTTGTGATCATCCTCGTCACTCCTATTATTTAGTTATCTCTTTCCGGCCAATGAGATCACGAGTCCAATGAGATAGCCGAGTGCCGCACCTGCCGCAATCCCATACACCAGTTCAAAATCAAATAGGAGCGATCCGATGAAGCCCATTCCGGCTCCAAACACCAGTCCGAGTCCTACACCCGACGCTCGCCAATTCTGCTCTGTCATCGTAGTCCTCCTCTCTTTTTTATCCCTTCCCGTTAACGGAACCGTTCCATCATGAATGCTTCCGTCTTGTTATCAACTGGGCTAAGTGTTACCTCACTTCTTGTTGGGTGGCACGATACAGTTGCTGGAACAGGGACGTTTGATACGCTTAAATCTCCGGATGTTGGCACGTCATTTTCTCCATCGCATCTACGTAATCGACTGTGCACAAATTCTGAACACTTATAAATTCTCCGATGTCCACTCTCCTACCTCTTTCTTCGTACTCGTTTTACAAAAAAAGGGACTCAGTAGACACTGAATCCCGTTACATCTATTTTTGAGCGACTGTGCGCCAATCATCAATTGTTCTCTTGCTTCAATCGGTCGATAATATTATCCGACTTCACTTTCGAAATCGCGTACAGCATCGAAGAACCAACGATGAGGAAAATTACGACCGTGACGAACAAGATGTCGCCCCACGGCAACGTGAACGCTGCTTCGAACGTGTTGATCTGTGCCCGGTAAATGAGGTACATGATGAGAATACTGACCGGGATTCCATACGCCAATGCTTTCACGCCGTAGAAAATGCTCTCATAGTACACCATCTTGTTGAACCCTTTCGGTGTCATCCCGACCGAACGGAGCATCGCGAATTCGCGGCGCCGTAGCGAGACGCTCGTCGAGATCGTATTGAAGATGTTTGCCACTGAGATGAGCGAGATCAAGACGATGAACCCGTAGACGAAAATCGACAACAGCAACAACACTTGCTCTTGTTGTTCACGTTGCTCCGACACGTTGAAGATGTATTGGTCCATGTTCTGTTCCGCCTCAATCACTTGTTGCGTTGCATCAGGATTGCTTGTGTTCAAGGCGATCGACGGGCTCGATTGTTGCATCAATTTACCAATCGCATCGTCTTCAAACGTCCCTTCTCGAACAATCACATCGAGCCACCCGAGTGACTTCGTCATCACACCGGTCGGAGCGACGTCGGTCATGGCCGCGATTTTGATTGTTTTGAGCGGTGTCGTGCCGTCCGTTGCGTTCTCGTTTTGGAGTTCGAGCGTATCACCAATTTCGGTCTCAATCGTCTTCGAGTTGACGAACTTTTTCTTGTCGACGTCTTGATATGAAATTTCATCAATCAAGACGGCACCGGGCATCTCTCCGTCTTCAAAGTTGCTAGCGTCTGCCCCGATTTGCTTCAAGTACGCATCGAAGCTGGCGTCATCCAATTGATAAAGGCAGACGTAATACATGAATTTCCCATCACCGAAGTTGAATGCCAAGTCTTCGTTCTCGGTGACTGCGCTCGGTAACCGTGCTTCGTCGACCATCGTCTGCACAGTCGTGTTCTCGAAGTACGTCCCGCTCGTCACATGGTCCAACGTCTCATAGCGACGTAAGTCATCTTTACTGAGATTCGACCCGTTCACGAGAATGTCAAACTCGTACGTGCCTTGTGACATCTCGAGTGACTGTCCGAGCCGGTCTGTGAAGTAGCTGACGACTAAAAACAGCACGATACTGATGACGAGCGAGAACACCGTCGCCAAATACCGTTTCCGGTTGCGTTTCGTATTTTTCAGCCCGATCTCCGCTTCCAAACCGAAGATCCGTCGAACGAGCTTTGACGTCTTGACGTTCTTCGACGTCAGTCGAACATCTTGGGTTTGACGAATCGCGTCAATCGCAGAAATTTTGGAAGCGCGGCGCGCCGGCAGATAACACGAGATGAAAATCGTTACGCTCGAAATCAAAATCGTCAACAGGAGCGTGACCGGTGTGACGACAACCTCAAACTTCTCGGTCACATTGAGCGCTTTCTCAGCAAAGGCGTTGATGAACAGGAACGTGACCCCAATCCCGGTCACCCCGGCGATGATACCAATCGGGATGCTAATCCCACCGATAATCAATCCTTCAAAGAAGACCGAGTTCCGTTTTTGCCGTTTCGTCGCCCCGACACTCGCGAGCATCCCGAGATAACGCGAACGCTCGGATACACTGATGGCAAAGGCGTTATAGATGAGCGAAATCGAGCCGATGACGATGACCGCCATGATGATGCCACCGAACCCGTACAGCGTCTTGCGCAAGCCGTCATCATCCGTCACCCCATAATAGCGGAGCAACGATGAGTTATACGCGATGCCTTCAATCTGTTGTTCGCGCATCAGTTGTTTCGTATCTTCATAAATTGAACCGTTCACGTCGTTCAAGGCGACGAACGTATCGACGGTCGCACCATTCAATGCTCTGTCGTCAATGTATCCGACGACCGTGTAACCCGGCGACCAAGTCGGCTCCCAGGCTGGGCGCGTCATCGTGCCGACGACGGTCAACGTCACTGTCTCCTCGATGTTCAACTGTTCAAGCATCGTCTCCCTGTCGCGGACCAAACCATCGTTTTGGGTCAACACCCGACCGGACGACTCGTCCATACGCTCGCCGATCTCAAGCGTCAATTCATCCCCGATATTGTACGTGACTTGCGCATTTTGACGGATGGCCTCTGAAATGACGACTTCTCCTTCTTTGTTTGGCAAGCGTCCCTCCGTCAAGTCGACGGGAAAGTTCTTCAGTCCCGACGTATTATAGTTCCGGACGTATAAGTACGGTTTATAGGCATTCTGTGAATCCTTTAATTCTGCATAGCCGTCACTCGATAGGATAACATCCTTCGTGGCCGCGTCATTCCGGATCGCCTCGACCTGGTCTTCGTTCGTGTTGACATATTGGACGTGCCACTCCCCGTTGTCCGCGATGTCTTGACGAATCATCAAGTCCAGGAACGACGAACCGAGTGTCGTCACAGCCGTGATCATCGCCACCGAGATGATGACCCCGATGATGGTGACGAGCGAGCGCCGCTTGTTTTCACGCAAGTGTCGAAGCGTCATTTTATGGATGATGTTCATGCGCGGACGACCTCGTTCTTTGCAATCTTCCCATCCTCGATCGAGATGATCCGGTCGGCCTGCAAGGCGATTCGTTCGTCATGCGTGATGATAATGAGCGTCTGATTGAACTTTTTGTTGAACAGTTTCAAGAGGCTCATGATTTCTTCACTATTTTGACTGTCCAAGTTCCCCGTTGGCTCATCGGCCAAGATAATGGCCGGGTTGCTGATGAGTGCCCGGCCGATGGAGACGCGTTGTTGCTGCCCGCCAGACAGTTGGTTCGGCAGGTGCGTCATCCGGTTCGACAGCCCAAGGATGCCAATGATGCGCTCTAAATGGGCGGCGTCGACTTTTTGTTCGTCCAACAACATCGGTAGTGTGATGTTCTCCTCGACCGTCAAAATCGGAATCAAGTTGTAAAATTGATAAATCAAACCGATTTGACGACGACGGAAGATGGCGAGCTGCGTCTCGTCCAATTTATAAATATCCGTATTGTCGATCAACACCTGTCCACTCGTCGGGACATCGACACCGCCGAGCAAATGTAACAACGTCGACTTTCCCGAGCCCGACGGTCCGACGATACAGACGAACTCGCCTTTTTTGACCGTGAACGACACGTCATCGAGCGCCCGCACTTCCATCTCGTCTTTCCCGTATACTTTTGATAAATTTTGCACTTCTAATATATTCATGGTTGCACCCTCCAGTACTTGATCTACTTTGAGTGTACCGAGCGAGTGTGACACGTCCGTGACTCGAAAGTGACTGTTTCGTCACTTAGACGATTGCTTTGTAGAATCGAATTTGAAACGCAGTCCCAGCTCCGCGTTCACTACGTACGTTCAGTTCACCTTGTTGGCTTGTGATGATGCTGTGGGCCATGGCGAGCCCGATGCCGACGCTGTCGTCACTCGCATTCATACCCTTATAAAAACGTTGGAAAATATACGGGATGTCTTGCTTGGCGATGCCATTCCCCGTATCGCGAATGACGATTTCCGTATACAGTGTGTTCTCACTGTAATCGATGAACAGCTCGCC
Source organism: Exiguobacterium sp. s21 (assembly GCF_018617975.1). NCBI lineage: Bacteria > Bacillati > Bacillota > Bacilli > Caryophanales > Exiguobacterium > Exiguobacterium sp. s21. Next base: position 194,825 of record NZ_JACSLF010000001.1, read on the forward strand.
TTGTTCCGGTGTATGCTCGACGCAATTCTTTAAGATGTTGATGAGCGCCTCGGTCGTCCACTTTAAATCGCCTTCGAACGTGACGTCGCCCTCACCCGCGATTTGGAGCCGTTGCATTTTAATATCGATTGGCACGAGCATCGGTTCCGTCACGGCTTTAACGAGCACGGGAACGGACACCGGTTCCCGTTTGAACTGAATCGTCCCGGCATCGATTTTAGACAGCTTGAGCAGTGACGAGACGAGCCACTCCATCCGCTCGAGCTGCACCTGCACGTTATGCGTGAACTCTTGACGCTTGTCATCTGACAGCCTTGGGTCACTGAGCAAGTCCGCCATGACGGTCATCGATGTGAGCGGCGTCTTCAGCTGATGGGAGATGTCGGAGATGGCATCCGTCAACTTCTGCTTATCCTCTTCGAGATGCGTCCCTTGCTCGGACAGCATCTTCGTCACTTTATAGATTTGGCTCTTCAATAGACTGAGCTCGCCTTCACGGTTGTCGCGGACATCGAGTTTATAATTGCCGTTGCTGATCTCTTGCAGGTAACTCGACAGCTGATTGATTTCCCGATAGCGCCACGTCGTGAACCGATATGTCACGATCAAGAACGCGATCGACAAAAGGAGGACGAGAACGACGGCCTCCATCGATAGGAACAACGCTGCGACGATGGAGGCCAACCCGATTATAAGAAGCAGACTGAGCAAATAGAGACGGATTTCTCGATTTCGTAGCATATTATCCCTCCACCTTATAGCCAATCCCGCGAACCGTCTTAATCAACGTCGGCCGCTGCGGGTCATCCTCGAGCTTCTCGCGTAATCGTTTGATGTAGACGGTTAACGTATTGTCGTTCACAAAGTCCCCGCCCATGTCCCAAATTTGGTCGAGTAGTTGCGCTCGGGACAACACTTGTCCTGTATGTCTGCCGAAGATGAGCAATAGGCGATATTCAAGCGCCGTCAACAGGATCTCGCTTCCATCTTTTTTGACTTTCGCGTCTTGGGTATTGATTTCAACCGCCCCGATTGTCAAAATGGGCGAGCTGACCTGTTTATGGTAGCGGCGCAACACCGAGTGAATCCGCGAGATGAGTTCACGGACCCGGAACGGTTTCGTGATGTAGTCGTCCGCTCCCATATCGAGTCCCATGACGACGTTCACTTCATCATCGAACGCTGTCAAAAAGATGACAGGTATGTCCTGTTTTTGTTTCACGAGCCGGCATAAGTCATAGCCGCTCCCATCTGGCAGCGACAAGTCGAATAGACACAGGTCGATCGTATGTAACTGCTGTTCGATCAAACGTGTGGCGTCGGTCACATTATGGCACAACGTCGTCGTGAATTGTTCTTGTTCGAGCGAATATTGGAGACCGGATGCGATCGTCCGGTCGTCTTCGACGATTAAAATATGCATGGTATTCCCTCCTGACCCTTCTTCTCATAATATAGCAGTCTTTTTCAAGTGAGGAGACAAAACAAAAAAACCGAACGAAAGGACTCGTTCGGTCAGATTATGCTTTTGTCACCCGAAGACACTCCGGTCGTTCGAATCCGACGTCTCCTAAAAATCGCAGCGCATCAATTGTCAACTCGTCGCGCGCGATCGTCTTGACGCTTGGTTTCGTCTGTTCATCGACCCACACTTTCCAGATTTCGACCTCATCCGCGGTCTCGAGATGATCGACGATATACTTAACGAGCTGTTCTGCTCTCGCATCGGAATAGCGCCAACGCAACTCCACGACGTGCGGTTTTTCCGAGTACGCCTCAACGTTCTCCACGTCATAGTACAAGTCTCGCTTGATCTCGATCTCGTCGAGCTGCTCTTCCGACTCGACGTTCATCAATATCTTTTCGTCACGATCGAGGTCTTCGTCGTCTGTGAGCATGTCAGGCAAGATGACACCTTTTTTGATGGCCTCGTTGATGGATAAGAACTTGATGTACGGATTTTCGACTTCTTTCAGCAGCCGGTCGCTCGTTATAAATTGGAATTCACTCATGAAAAAACCTCCTCATGTTTTAATTTATACATCACGCTCGACCAGCTGTCGTTTTTCTTTCAACTTTACTAGTTTTCGATATTGTTTCACCACGAATACAATAAACAGTACACTTACAGTGAAATTCAAAATCCATATGAACGGGACGGCATCGTTCGCTATATTAAGAAATGTCACAAATAAGTTGAGATACAGCACAAAACTATATAGTTGATAGATACGTTTTTCATGACGAATTTTCGAATCAATATCCGAATAGAGCTGGAACGGACCTTCCTCGGTTCGTTTTTTTAAGTAAATCCAACGATACGAGGTCGCCACAATCGTAATTCCCATCTCCTCTAATAACTCAAAGTAAGCATCTGACTTCGGGCTGTTAGGCAATTCTTCAAGTAACTCAATCCGATACGTGTACTCATTCGGATTCCCCTGCCTAAACTCATAACGACCTAACTTAAATTGTTCGAGAAACCATCCTTGTGCCGCCATTTTATTCAACCATTTCTCTTCTTTTTCATAATCGACATATACACGATAAACTGTTTTTGTTTTCATGATCGGTTTGCTCCAATCCACTGTTTCCCGTTTGCGAGGAGCTCTTCAAGGCGAACAAGTTCGGCTTCGAGCACTGATTGTCCATCTATGGTGATGACATACTCCTTCTTTCGTCCGCTTGCTCCTTCGACCGCCTCAATCCATCCCTTTTCTACCAGGCTGCTGAGTGCCCCATACAAGGTCCCCGCCGCCAATTGAACGCGATCGTGGCTCAATTCTTGTACAAACTGCATGATGCCGTATCCGTGTCTAGGAATTTGTAGCGACAGTAAAATGTAATAAACCGCTTCCGTCAAGGCGATGCTTCCAGCTGATTGTGCCATAGTTGTCCCCTTTACTTCGTCTAACGATATATCGGCTTCCGATATAATTAGTATATCCTAAAAATTGGTGGATGACTACAAGAAAAAAAGGGACCCAGTATACACTGAATCCCTTCAAAAACTTATTCAACTGTCGACGCCGCCTCGGCAAGCGCAGCTTCTTCTTTATGATAGTTCTCGACGAACGCATCAAGGTGCGCCCGCACTTCGTCTGTCGATTTCGTGTCCATGAGCTTCACACGGAGGTCGCTCGCCCCGCGGAACCCTTTCACGTAAATCTTGAAGAAGCGGTGCAAGTTCGAGATTGAACGCGGCACCTCTTCTTGGAACTTGTCTTGCAAATCGAGTTGGAGACGAAGCAAGTCGAGGTACTCTTCCATCGAGTGCTCACGCGGCTCTTTCTCGAACGCGAACGGGTTCTTGAAAATCCCGCGGCCAATCATGACGCCGTCGACGCCATATTTCTCGACGAGTTCTAATCCCATTTGACGGTCAAGGATGTCACCGTTAATCGTGATGAGCGTGTCCGGTGCAATCTCGTCACGCAGTTTGACGATATCCGGGATCATCTCCCAGTGCGCGTCGACTTTACTCATCTCATTGCGTGTGCGCAAGTGAATCGACAAGTTGGCGATGTCTTGCTTCAAAAGATGCGTCAACCAGTCACGCCACTCGTCGAGCTTCGCGAAACCGAGACGCGTCTTGACGCTGACCGGGATGCCGCCGGCTTTCGCCGCTTGAATGAGTTCGGCTGCGACGTCAGGACGGAGGATGAGGCCGCTCCCTTTCCCACGCTTGGCCACGTTCGGGACCGGGCAACCCATATTGATGTCGAGGCCTTTATAGCCCATCTCGGCCATGCCGATGCTCATCTCACGGAAGTAATCCGGGTTGTCACCCCAAATGTGGGCGACCATCGGCTGTTCGTCCTCGGTGAACGTCAAGCGTCCGCGCAGGCTACCTTTCCCTTCCGGGTGGCAGTAGCTGTCCGAGTTCGCGAACTCAGTGAAAAAGACGTCAGGTCGGCCGGCATGGGCGACGACGTGGCGGAAGACGACATCGGTCACGTCTTCCATCGGGGCAAGTATAAAGAATGGACGCGGCAGATCGCGCCAGAAGTTCTCATTCATCGAAAAATCAGTTCCTTTCATTCATACAGTCCAACAAAATCACTCATCTATTCTATTATGGACCAGGTAATGTATCAACTTTTTAATCTTTCCTGAAAAAATCTAAAATGCCTTATCATTGGATTGATTCATTAAATTAAAATAACGAAATACATTTACCTAGACATTTAAATTCTTCAACTAAAACTATCTACTTCAAACAAAAAAAAATTCCTTCAACAAATTCATAGGAACAATAGCTAAGTGGTTTTTATTAATTGCATTTTAATCCTTTTTACACCATTTTATAATTTTAGCAATTCGTTTCATCCCAGATTCATCTATTATTTCTATTATCATTTTGTCATGATTGTAAAGCGCAATTTTGTAAGACACTCTAATATTCAAAACTTATTTTACACAGTTTAATAAGTATATAAAGTACGAACAGGGCGATGTAACAGAATTTATATTTCATTTAAATTCTATGTTTATAATCTTTTTTCATAAATTAAATTCTTTCTTCATAATTATACAATTATATAAAATTAAAAAAGACTAGTTCAATTAAGAACAATTAACTAGTCTTTTTTAATTACCATGAAATTGTGCGGCCATCTTCTGAAATAGTATAATTATTAATTCTCATGCCATTCTCAACATAATTCTTCATTTCAGCAAATACTACTGGAATAGGTAGATGGGATGTAGACGGTGTTGAATTTGAAGTATTCAAAACTTGTGAGTATTCAATTGCTTCGGCTACAATTGAAAAATCGCTTGCATCAATTATAGTAAGTGGTCCTGTAGTGGCTGTGACAGGACCACTTATTTTAATGTAGTTTGTCATATGATTCCTCCTATTTGTTTTGAATATGTTTCATGCTTTTCATATTAAATCATACCGCACCTTTAGCAAAACAATAAGACATTTTAAAAGATCGTGTCCTCCTCACTCGGTCTTTCAAGCGTTTAAGAGCCTATAACGGGCACTTTTCTTCCTTTGCAGTAAAAAATCTACACCTAAAAAAATCCTCCAATTCAAAATCGAAGAATTTTTTAAAGAGTGCGACATATCCTTCCTTTCATGTTTTATCATCAAGGTTCCCCATTCATAATCGAAAGTATGACCCTGTTAATGGTTAACACGCTCTAAATAGCGCTTCAATTATAGGTTGACACGCCAGTACACCGTGATGACGAATAAGCATGTTCAGCTCATAAAAAAGTGTTACAAGTAGATAAGAACTACATATCAAACATCTAAAAGCAAGTAAATTCGTCGTCAGTATGGCTACAGTCTATGGCGAAAAACCAAGTTATTTCACACAAAGATTACTGAATTAATATGAGAAGTACGAAATTACTTCAGAACAGTCTAAACAAATGATAATCAATCGATGCCTCGATACGAAGTCCGTACCGAATATTCTATCAAAGGAGAAAATGCATCATCTAGAACGATGTAGTAGTGTACAATGCACACAACTTATATTAAAATGTGTATATAAACTTACTAACATCACGCTAAACTGACAGGTGTTTATTTATAAATGCTAGGTATGTGAGGTGTGTTTAGACAAAAAAGGGTTTCTTGTACGGTGTTTGTTTCCAAACGCTTGAGTCAAGAGGCTCTTTTTATTTTCCCCATTTTAAGTAGTCGTATATTAGAATCAATCGTCTAATATTTGTACGCTCCGGCGAACTCGCATTTTGAAGAGCATTAACGTCTTCTGAAAAAATTTCCTTCAGTACGCTCTCTAATTCATTAATGTCATACTGTTCTTCTTCAAGAAGAGCGAGTAGTCTGGTAGCTCTTTCAAGAGATCCTTTTTCATGGCTCCAAATCTGCGCTACGGATGTATATTCCCAGCCACTTTTACGCTGTTTTTTCAATGAAGGGGATATAATCAAATCAAAATTTAATTTATTTGCCAACTCTCGGCATTCCGGAAATTCTTTAGTGACCCGCTTTAAGTACTTATGGATCGGTAGTCTTGCAGAGTTCTGTCGTGAAACTTTCGGAAAGGCGTATTCCAACATTTCATCTGCTGTAAACTCTAAATCGTCTAGTACAATGTCACGATACCATTCGTTACCATCTATTCCTTTCAGACCTTTTAAACCTAAGTCCGATACCTTTCCAATAGCAAGTACAAGCTCCTCATCATCTACTCTTGTATCATCTAAAGCAGCTACTCTTATATTAGCAGTTGGAACATTTGTTACTGTGTAATTATAAAGTTCTTCTTTAAAACGCCTTAATATTTTCACAGGAAGTTTTGTTTTCTTTTTGCTTAATGCATTATATAGCATCATAAAATCAGAAAGTACAATTTTCTTCATGATCAATGGTTTCTGATCAATCATCATAGTAAATGGACTTATTTCAACGCCATTCATATTTTCTTTATACTCAATAAAAATAAACCGGTCTGCAAGTATAGCTACCTGTTCTTCGTCTAGGCAGTCTACTATTGACTTAATAATTTTCTGAATGTTTGTATCGCCAATTGAATACCCCATGAAAATAATTGGGTATTCCATAAATATCGTCATTAATTTTGCAGCTAAATAAGCACTTTTTTCCTCAAACATAAAATAATCCTTTTCATTGATGATAATGCTCTCAGGATTTTCAACAGACCCGTGAATTTTATAAATTTCGGCAATTCCATGAATAGATGAAAAGATCAATTGTGTCTGTCCAACGTATGTTGTAAAGCCATTTAACGTATCTTCGAGAAACGAATCATAGTTTGTAGTGATCACACCAGCTATACTTTTTTCAGAGATTTGAGCTAGTTTCTTTATTTCCTCTAGATATTCTTGATTAATTTCCGTTTCTTTTTGAATAAGAGCTGCAATTTCTGCCTTAAATGGTGAGAGCCCATTTCTTTTGATTTTCTCTAAAACGGGCTTCTCTACAGTTCTAATTGACGGATTAGTAAACCACTTCTCATCAAAATCAATTTGAATTAATTCGGCCACTTTGGGCATTAAACCCGCTTTCAATTCTAAACTTTTTTGCTCTACTTTCATATGAGCTATATGTAAATTCATCATCGTTTACGATTTTCGCAAGACGCTCAAGTAACCCCTTCCAATCGGGTAAATTTAAATATCTTCGAGACATTCCCGAACCTACGAATAGGATTGGAGTTGCACTAAATCGTTGCACTACTTCTTCAAGTTTCGACATGTACTTCCACCTGCCTTTTGATTGAATATTGCTCAGAGTATAATTTAAGTATAAACGGATAAGTGTATTATCCCATAACATTTCTCAAATAAGCTGAATCAGTTATCAATGTCTATTTCTCAACATATAAAAGGTATAGTATATACGAAAAACAGATCATCGAACGAGTTGTGTTCCATGATCTGCTTTTTAATTCAATATAATACAGAATCAAAACATCCCTATACTTTCTCCATCCACGCCACCGTCTCCACATGGCTCGAGAGGACAGAATGAATGTCATTTGAACCTGCCCGTTCTCGGAAACATATCCACTGCGTTTTTGGAGCTATCGGTAGACGGGAACATATTCACCAATCGTACCCGTTTACGAAAAGGGCACTCTTACTAGGAGCGCCCTCAATAATAAACATTAATGTAATTAATAGTCTTTTTTCTTTACTGGAATCCAGATTTCGCTTCGATACTTTGGATTTCCAGTGTCTGGACTCTCATTCCATAAAATTTCAGGACCTTCAACTGCTTCATATCCTGAAGATGGAAACCACTCTGAATAGATCCTCCCCCATACATTTTGAAGTGTTTCTGGGAATGGACCGATGGATTCAAATATTGCCCAGGTACAAGCATCTATTTTCAATACATCAAATTCCGCTGTCTCATCACTTGATGTTGCTACACCGATGTAATGATCTAGTTCTCCTCTTTCTTCCATTCTTCCTTCCGAGAAATTAGTGGAAGCACTAATAATACCAGTTGGTTCTACATTTGAAATTACTTTTAATTGTTTAATAACCTCCGGGGTTAAAAGTTCAGTCATTTTTGCAATCTCTGGATTAACACCTTTAAAAATAACTGGAACTCTCTTCTTAAATCCTACTAACTTAAATGCCTCTTTTTCAACAATACGATAGTTCATTTCGCATCCTCCTTGTATTGATAATATAAAGGTCATTCGAGGATAAGCTTTTAATTGTGTATTCTCACTCCTTGCCTCAGAAGGGAGAATACCATGCAGGGAATGAAAAGCACGAGAAAATGAATCAGCCGAATTATAGCCATATTTTACGGCTACATCAATTATTCTCAAATCCTTATCTTTCAAATCAAGTGCTGCCAGCGTTAATCTTCTTCTTCGAATATATTCTGATAAGCTTATACCTGATAAAAAAGAAAACATCCGCTTGAAATGATACTCTGAACAGTAAGCAATTTTAGAAATTTTACTATAATCAATCTCCTCAGTTAAGTGTTCTTCAATATATGCTAATGCATTATTCATACTTTTCAAAGAATCCATTGAATAACCTCCTTTCATCATCAATATTATCAAAGGATGTGCTTACTAATCCGACAATCTGTGCACAGTATAGTCGGCTATTATTTAAAATATTTTCTTATGAGACTTAAGAAACGAAATCTAATTCATGCTTAGCTTTTCAATTGCCTGTTTCCCATTAGTTAGGAAGACCACATGCTTTCCTTCGTAACTTAAATTTTTGCCTATTTAAATTAGAATCTGTTGGTTACCTGTATTCACTCGGAACAGGAATATTAAATCTCTCACACAATAGTTTTACGTCATGCACATCATTTTCATCATACTCATAGCCCAAGTGAAATAATATTTGGTTTTCAGCATCAATACATCTTACCGTTTTATCGCCTATTTTCCCAATGCCGCTAAACACTTCTGGAGGATATGCTTCTCCTTCAAAAACAATGTATCCTTGTTCGTTGAATTTAAATATATGAAGATCAATTATCCTGCCTTTACTATCCTTCCAAACCGTGTGAGATGTGGTGGTAAATGCTTCGGTAACTTCAGCAAAGCCTTTTTCTTTTAATATTTCAATAAACTTTTTACTATTACTTTCTTCCACAAATAAATCAATGTCGTTGTGTGCTCTTGTTTCTTCTTCTAATAATGCATCTACTCCCCAACCGCCATCAATCCATATGTTAATTCCATTTTCTTCAGCGTATGTTATTATCTCAATGGCATCAGTTTTACTTACCATGCAACCCCTCCGTTCAAATTAAAATTTATAAGCGATAAATCTCGAAGCTATTATGCTAAAGATGAAGTTTGCCTTTTTTTGCTCGCCATAATTAGAACTAAATCGAGGCTCCAGCAATCCCCCAGATTTAAGTCCCCTTTTGTGCCGTGGTAGAAATGCCCCGTGTCTAATGATTTTTCATTAATTGCTCTAGCCCTTCTTCGGATGTTAACATTTCAAGATTATTAAATATTTCCTCTTCGCCCCAGTTCCACCATTGGAGCTTTAGCAAGAATTCAACCTTTTCATCACTAAATCGTTTTTTGATAAATTTAGCTGGATTCCCACCATATATTGTGTATGGTTCAACGCTTTTTACTACTGTTGAGTTAGCAGCAATAATCGCACCATCACCAATTTTAATACCCGGCATAATGGTAACATTCTGTCCAATCCATACATCATTTCTAATCACTGTATCACCCTTGAATGGTAACTGCTCTATTGTTGGAGTTACCTTCTCCCAACCACAGCCAAAGATATTAAAGGGATAGGTTGTAATTCCATCAATTCTATGATTTGCACCATTCATAATAAACTTAACACCCTCTGCAATTGCACAGAACTTGCCTATTATCAGTTTATCTCCAAGAAACTCATAATGATGCTCTATATTATCATAAAATTTCTCTGGTGAATTTTTATGATCACTATAGTAGGTATAATCTCCAATCTCAACATTAGGTCTTTTCGGTAGGTTACTTAAATAACAAACAGTTTTTATGTTTTCATTTGGATATAGTTTTTTCTTATCTGGTCCTATCATAGGATACACCTCTCTTTCATACTTTTATATGTTTTCTATCGTGTTTTATATGATTCATTATTTTGATACCATAGCAAAGCATCCTTTTCTAGTTGCTTTACAAATGCATCCTTACCAGTGCAGTAGCCTTCAATATCCTCCGAGAATCGATAAGCCAGCTCCATCTTTAATTCACCATACTCTAAAGCGATGTCTGGATGTGTACGCAGAAAGTCCCTTACTGCTATATGCCTATTAATATCTTTGTGATTGCTTTGCTCAAAAATATGAATCTGGTGTGTCCTGTTATCGCCGCCTTTGCGGAAATATCTACGTCCTTCAATACCAAACTCACCCATACACTCATAACCAATCGCTACAAATTCTTTGTTATGCTTATCAACCAAACTAATATTTGTCACTACGGGCATTATATCAATGATTGATTTAGCGGCTAACCCTTTGACTGCTGTACTGCCAATATGGTAAACCTCCACCAATATATCCTTCAATATATTCTTTATCTTCTGTGATTCATTTTCATACTCTACTTCCCAAAAGGGGTCGTACGGAACTACTCGTATAAACAATATAAACCTTCCAATCTCATTCTCAACGAATAATATTTTTAGAATAAAGTCTTTTATACTTTTTAACAATGGAGCCGCCAGCCAGAACAGACTATACTGACCAGCGACTACCTTAAATTTAATGTTTCAGATTTATTTTCTTATCTCTAATTTCATAAACTACATCAGCTACATTTTCGAGTAAGCGTTTATCGTGGGTGATAAACACGATAGTTCCGGCATACTCCTTCATTAGTATTTCCAAAGCCTCTAAACTTGGTATGTCAAGGAAGTTACTGGGTTCATCCATTAGTAGGATGTTATATCTACCCATGAGCATTTTAGCTAGCAACAATTTTATAATTTCTCCACCGCTTAAAACAGATAAGCTTTTTCCAATATCGTTCTGTTTGAACCCCATAGATGCTAGCACTGAACGAATTTCTGATATATTGTAATCACAATCCTCCTGCATAAACTCCATGACATTCTGATTACTGTTGTACTTGTAACCATTCTGTGCAAAGTAACCTATTTTTGCCTTAGGTGAAATAGAAATTCCTTCTTCATGGTTTAAGATCATTTGGATTAAAGTTGTTTTTCCGGTTCCATTACCACCAGTTAACGCCACTTTTGCTCCTAGAGGAATTTGAAAAGATGCATTTTCAAACAGTGCCTTATCCCCAAATACTTTATTAATTTCCGTACCGACTATAGGGTATGGATTATGAAGCTCCAATGCTTTACTTTGCCTGAAACGAATTCTGCGAATGTCTTCCGGAGTTTCTACATTCCCTAAGGCAGCAATCCTATGTTCTAGGGACTTAGCGGCATTATGCATCTTTTTTTCCTTACTTCCCATTGATTTTTGATGAGCTAAACGCCCTCCGCCTTCAGTACTTTTTTTCTTTGAAGCACCTTTTGCCTTTTTTTCTATTTTACGGGCCTGCTTTCGCTTTTCCTCCGCAGCCCTTTCCAATCGGGCACGTTCCGCAATAAATTGTTCGTATTCTGCAGCCTGGCTCTTGCGTTCTTCCTCTTTTTGGCGAAGATAATCAGAATAGTTTCCCCAATACTCAGTGATTTTGCCATCTTTCAGTTCCCATATTTTATCTACTACCTCATCAAGAAAATAGCGGTCATGGCTAATAACTAACAGTGCACCTGTAAAATATTTTAGCTGTCCAATTAGAAACTCAATTCCTTCACGGTCTAAATGACTCGTAGGTTCATCCGCTAAAATACCGTGAACCTGTGCCGATAAAGCTTGTGCTATTTTAAGCCTTGTTTCTTCACCGCCGCTCATGGTCTGAATATCTAATTGATCAACACCAAGCTTGCCTACTAGTCCAAAATCTTTTTCCTCCTGCAAGGTTACTTCGTCCAACTGAGGGATATAGGCAAGTTCACCCAGACGATTCATTTTACATCCTGGAGGAGTTAATTCTCCTAAAAGCACCTTGAATAAAGTGCTTTTTCCTGCACCATTTGCTCCTACTAAACCAATACGGTCATAATCATATACTTCTAAGTCGTCTATATCTAAAACAACGCGTCCTTTAAATTCCACACGAATGTCTTTTGCTTTTAATATCAATTCCATAACATTTTCCTCCTGTCTATAATCGCATGTTTTCATTTGCTTGTACGCAGGGAAAACCCTGCGATTTAAGCAGGAAGAATTACATGAAAATAAGATACATAAATATCCCTCCAATATTGTTTATTTTAAATCTAATTTTCTAATCTCAGTTATCATCGGGCAAACTATTGCAATGCCAATAATTAAAATACCTGATAGTAAAAACCAATGATTTACACCGATTCTATCAGCAAAAAACCCAGAAAGGATTAAGCCAAGCGGCATAGCGAATGACATAATACTTCCGGTCAAAGAAAATATACGTCCTAAATATTCAGGCTTAATTTTCTCCTGAAAAAGAGCTGTTTGCACACCGCTATAAAATGGCACCGAAAGCCCCATTATTGCACAGCAGACTACAAACATTACAAATCCATTTGAAGGAAGTAATCCTGCAATGGCTAAACTAGCTCCCATCATAAAAAATGAACCCGTTATTAATAGTACACGCTTTTCGTAACTTCCCAATCTTCCTAATATCAAGCCTCCTGCCAGCATACCAGAGGCAAACGCAATTTCGGTGATAGAAATATGCATCGGTGTCCCATTAAAATATTCCATACTGATTAAAGGGTATAGTGCATTAATTGGCATATAAACAAATGTATATAGTGTGCCTAAAAGTAATAAGGCAAATAATCCTTTGTTTTGTTTCAGTACGACAATTCCATCTTTCATTTCTTTTATGAAATTTGGTTTTAAACTTTGCACTTGATCGCCAAGCTTAGGAATACGTACAATTGCTACCGTAATAGACGCAATCACAGCACCCAATACATCGATGGCAATAATAGCATTTAATTCCCAAACAGAATATAACAATGCTGCAACCGCCGGACTAACAATATAGCTTATAGACTGCAAAGACTGACTATAGCCTGCACATTTCGTAAGCTGTTCTTCTGGTACTAAAAGTGGAGTAACCGCATTGAGAGCCGGGGTATGAAAAGCTGTTCCAATGCTACGGATAAACAATACTACCATAACCATCCAGATAGGTAACTCCATATACAATGCAACAATAGCTAGCACGGCCCCAGCTGCTGCGATAATTAAATCAGCACCAATCATTATCTTCTTCCTATCATGACGATCCACTAATACACCAATGGCTGGTCCAAAGACCGCATAGGGTAAAAAACCTACAAGTGAAGCCATAGACAAGACCATCGCAGATCCTGTTTTTTCTGTAAGGTAAAAAATAATCGCCATTTGCAGGATGGCACTAGTGATTAATGATACTGCCTGCCCTGCCCATATTGTATAAAACTTAAGTTTCCAATTGTTGTATTTTTCCATTTATATTATCTCCTGCATATTATTTTGCTTGAATTTCTATTTTGAATAGCATTCTAGGCAATAAAAAATGCAGGCCTAAATCCACAATGTGGCTTTTGGTCTGCATACATACAATATGGAAACATTCATAATAAAGACATAGTTAAATAAAGGTATAGTTAAATGACCTATATCCTCACCGTAACTAATGAATGCTCAATATCGTATAAATAAGCACAACAAAAAAGCCTATCATCGGGGATAGATTCTGCTTTTTTTATTGCCAGCTTATCTTAAACGCATTGAGGCTGTCATAGTTTCGGTTCCTCCTACATCTTTATTTATATCAATTTATAGAATAACACAACAAGATGATATGTTCAATATAAAAATTATGGAATGAGTCTCATATTTCCATTTCGATGCCAGATTTGAAGGCTATGACGAAGTGGTCTTCATAGACTGTAACGCTCTGGATTATCTTCCTTACAAGCTTATCATCATATTCTAAGGTGCGAAATTTGTTCTTGCGGATAAATTCAATCAGCTCATTGATTCGCTCGTTCTCGCCACTGAGGGAGGCATCTTCTACTAAAAGGATCTGTCGCTTGTCTCTCAGCTCATCAATCTCATCTGCTAGGTGTTCATAGTCTTGACCCTTATTCGCCAGCTTGATAAGTTCTTTTTGCTTTTCCTCCAGTAAGTTGTTAATCTCTGAAATTTGGTATTCTGTCGTTTCACCAATCACAGCATGAATGTTCTCTTCCAGTGTCTTTATCATATTGTTACCACCTGCAAGCAGTTTATTAATTGCAGTCATTACAGCATCATAGAGTTCATCTTCTTTTACGGTTCGGTTCTTACATACCTCAGGACCCTGCTCGATTCTAGTCACACATCGCCAGACAAATTCTTTTCTGCCATGAATATTCCAATAGGTTCTCCTATAAATATCGCCACAATCTCCACAGAAGGTGATGGCACTTAAAGCGTACTTGCTACTATAAATTCGTTTGTTCTTGCTTGCTCCTGTGTAGATATTGCTTCTTCGATGAATTTCCTCCTGAACTTGCAAGTATAATTCTTTAGGAATAATCGATTCATGGCTATTTTCAACATAATATTGGGGAACATGCCCTTCATTTTTCACTCGTTTCTTGGTCAGAAAATCTACTGTGACAGTCTTTTGCAGAAGGGCATCTCCGATGTATTTTTCGTTTTGAAGTATCTTCTTAACTGATTCTGGTCGCCATCTTGGTTTTCCCGCTGCTGTAAAAATACCATCCTTTTCAAGGCCTCGACCAATGCCCACTAGACTCTGACCTTCAAGGTATTCTCGGTAGATGCGTTTGATAATCTCAGCTTCTTCGGGGACAATGATTAAATTTCCATCTTCATCTTTGGTGTAGCCCATAAACCGTTTGTGGTTGACCTGTACCTTTCCTTGTTGATATCGGTACTGTAGTCCAAGCTTAACGTTTTGTGAAAGGCTCTGGCTTTCCTGTTGTGCTAAAGAGGCCATAATGGTTAGTAAAACCTCTCCCTTGGCGTCCATTGTGTTGATGTTTTCTTTCTCAAAATAGACGGATATGTTCTTATCCTTGAGCTGTCTAATGTACTGAAGGCAGTCTAGGGTGTTACGTGCAAATCGGCTGATGGATTTTGTAATAACCATGTCGATGTTTCCGTCCATACACTCTGCAATCATGCGATTAAATTCGTCACGCTTTTTAGTGTTCGTACCGGAGATACCATCATCTGCAAAGATGCCAGCAAACTCCCACTCAGTATTCTTCTTTATAAACTCTGTATAGTGTGCGACCTGAACCTCATAACTAGAGTTTTGTTCTTCTGTTTCTGTAGAAACACGGCAATAGGCAGCAACACGAAGTTTCTTTATCTTTTCTTTTGCGGCTGTACTTCCTACTCTTTTACGAGCAGGAATAACCATTATATTTTTCTCTGTCACTTTATTCCTCGCTTTCTATCAGACTATATAAGTATTCTGCTCGTTCAAAAGGATCAACTGGCATCTTATTATCTGCCTTTCTCATTTTAAATCGTTCTTTGGGAGGGGGAGAGGTGAAAGCGGCAAGCTCTACCACTCGTCCTAAATCCTTTGCACGCTTATCTCTAACTTCTTCAGCTTTATCAAATATCTCTTTATCAATAATTGCTGGATACGTATCATTTCCAAGGTAGTTGACGTTTTTCAAAATGCGTCCCATCACAGAGTGTGTCTTATCAATACCTGCTTGTTCGCCAGCCACTGTAAGGGATAGTCCTGATATGTATTTCTCAAAGAATACCTTTACTTGACCTGCTGCCTTTTCATCGACAGTAACCACTCCGTCTTGAATTTTGTATCCATATGGAATATATGCCATTTATCTCACCACCTTTTCTTTCAGGGAAAGACCGCATTTCAAATTGAATGTCAGCTCATCCCTGTAATTTACAATGATGTTCTCTACAAATTCTTCAAATAATTCTTCTGTGTAGTCACCATTAAAATTATCTGCTGATACGTAATCAATGATGTCCTTTATATCGTTTGCTCGTAAAACCCCACTCGTAGAGTTCGTTACCAGGTTTGTTTTTTCAGTTGTAAGATTTTTTATCTCACTATCCAAGACATTACGTTCCTGATTAAAAAGAGCTGGCTCAAGGAAACCCTTGGCCATCAGTGTAATAAGGGTGTTGCGTTCTTCCATGAGTTGCTCCATTCGCTTATCAATAGCATCCATTCTTTCACGGTCGCTTTCTTCATCAATTTGGCTAATTGATTTGAATAGCGGTTCTAAGATTAGCTTATGACTGAAAGCAAGCTTATTCATCATGGTTGTCAATGTGGCTTTTATTTCTCCATCTCGCAAGAACAACATGGAGCAACTCTCTTTGTCTTCGATATGACCGATGCAACTCCAAGCAATGTAACTCCTACCAGCTGAGTAGTTTGTCTTCCTCCTAAAAGTGCGACCACACTCTCCACAGACAATCTTGCCACTTAAAGCATATCGATTAAGATAAACGTTCTTTTTCACGCCCTTACACTTCATCTTGGCTCTTTCATCAATGAGATCTTGTGCCTTAGCAAAGTCTTCTCTACTTATAATAGGTTCATGATTGTCCTTGTAATAGTACTGGTCTTTTTCACCTGTATTTGGATGGCGATTGTAGTTACTATCGGTGTAAGTCTTTTGTAGTAGGACATCACCCATATATTTTTCATTTCGAAGCATGTCTATCACCGTGCCTGCACTCCAGTGATTACCTCTACTTGCAGGGATTTTGTCTTTGTTCAAACCTCTTGCTATAGTACCTCCACCTTTCCCTGAAAGGCACTCTGCAAAAATACGTTTGATGATTTCTGCTTCTTCTGGGACGATTACCATTTCACCATCTATATTGGTATATCCATAGGGTGGAGTACCTACATAACTGCCGTTTTGAAATCTCTTTTGAATGGACCATGTTGAGTTTTGTGAAATAGATGCAGACTCTTCTGCGGCAAATCCTGAAAGAATAGAAAGCATGAGTTCACTTTCCATATCACCCGTATTTAGATTCTCTTTTTCGAAATAAATATAAACACCGATATCAATCAGTTTTCTTACTAACTCTAAACAATCTACTGTATTACGAGCAAAGCGGCTGATTGATTTGGTGATAATAAAATCTATCCGACCTTGCTTACAATCTCGTATCATGCGGAGCAGTTCAGTTCGTTTCTCCATCTTGGTACCGGAAATGCCTTCATCATAATAAAGACCAGCAAACACCCATTCTGGATTAGACTTAATATAGCGCTCATAGTGTTCACGCTGTGCTTTAAGGCTTTCAAGCTGTTCATCACTATCGGTTGATACCCTCGCATAAGCGGCAACCCTAAGTTTCGTAGTAGGTAGTTGTCCCTGGGGCAGTTCATCTATTTTTGTTATCTTTTTCATCATCTCACCTCGCTTTCGCCCATTACATACATCACTCTAAAAGCTATTAATAGCAAGCTTTTTAGGACATAATCTCGGCTAAACGAGGAGAGAATTTCTGCTTGTTCAAGGCTGATATTTTGTGTAATTCATCCACTGTGATTTTTCCTTCTTTATATAGGTTTGCGACAATACTCTCGGCTATATGAAAGTCATATTCCTTTTGTAATTCTTCCTCTGTCATCTGATCGGTTTTGCCCTTTAACGGACAACCATCTTTTACTTCATAAATGTTCATAGAAAAACACCTCCTACCTAGTAGCCACGGCAGGAGGTGAAATCTGATGATTTCTTTAATCTTTTTGATAAAAGTCACATTCATAGCCATCGGCATCAAGGAGCAGCCCTTTTGCCCAAGGTGGCACTTGACTCATTTGTTTACATACTTCAGTAACAGATGTTTGAGGATCGGCTTCAATAATTACTTCATCATGGACATGAGCCACAATACGATAAGTGCTAAGCATCTTCATTGCGTGCATCAAAATATCACGGGAGATGGCTTGAACAATATTCTCTACAAACTTAGGACCGTAACTTTCAAGACGCTCCCACTTCTTTGTTCCACCTACTCCTTCATAGGTAACAGACTCACCACCAAACTGATTCTCACCGATTCGAGGTTTTACATAGGCAAGCCTTCTGCCGGAGGGAATAACGATAAAAAGCATGCCACTAAAACAATGAAACTCGATGCCATGGGTTTCTTGTGATTTGTTTTCCTTCACGCATTGTTTAGCCGCCCGATCTACATCCCACCAGAACTGTGTGATGTTGGGATTAGACATTCTCCAGGCATTCACAAGCGGTTTTAACTCTTCCTCTTCAAGTCCCATTTCTAATGCACCCATGGCTTTTAGCGCACCAACAGAACCACCATATCCAAGTGCCAATTCAGCAATTTTACCCTTCTGTCTCAAGTGACCGTTCACACCATGCTTTTCAACGGGAACACTGAACATCTGGGAGGCAGATGCACAGTAGATATCGCCACCACTAGCAAATACCTTTGTTCGCCATGTTTCGCCTGCGAGCCATGAAAGCACACGAGCCTCAATGGCTGAGAAGTCAGCCACAATAAACTTATGACCCACTCTAGGTACAAAGGCTGTACGAATCAGTTGTGAGAGGGTATCTGGTATATCTTCATAGAGCAGTTCTAGTGTTTCAATATCACCATTTATAACAATATTTCGCGCCTCTTTTAAGTCTGGCATATGGTTTTGAGGGAGGTTTTGTAATTGCACAAGCCTTCCGGCAAAGCGTCCTGTTCTGTTAGCTCCATAAAACTGAAACATTCCTCTGGCGCGAGAATCACTACAGACCGCATTTTCCATCGCTGTATATTTCTTTACCGAGGATTTTGCCAGTTGCTGACGTAGCGAAAGAACTTCATTTAGTTCACCATCGGTTTCCTTAAGTTTCTCAGCGACAGCTTTTTTACCGAGAGTCTCCATCTTTAGACCGTTTTCAGAAAGCCAGCCTTTCATCTGTTGTACAGAGTTTGGGTTATCAAGGTTCGTTATCTGCTGCATGGCGGTTAGTAGTTTTTCATGAGATATGTCATCCATGGCGATGGCCTGTTTAACAAAATCCATATCCACCTTTATGCCTCGATCGTTGATTTCTTGGTCGAGATGATACTCATCCCAGATATCCTCTGGCACTGGAAACTTGATCAATCTTTGTTGTATCTGTATTTCTGCCTCCACATCACGCTTGTTATATGCTTTGAACTGCTGCCATTTATCGATTTCATCAGTGGGTAGGTTACGGGTTCTACCACCATTTATTTTTGTTGGAGTACATGGAAGACAAAAATATCGTATCAGGTCTTTACCCTCCGTCAGCTTTTGCTTTTCAAGTCCTAGCACTGCACCTACACCTTCTAAAGAAAGAGGTAAACCCATATAGGCAGACCAAACCATGGAACATTTCCATGAGGAAGGATTTAGATAAGTCCCAGTGGGATAGCCCAAATAACGTGAAAGGCATACTCGCTCAAACTGAGCATTAAATGCCCACTTCGTAATGGTTTCATCGGTTAAGGCATCTAGGATTTCTTTTGGAATCTTTTCTCCATTCATCAAATCGATGACCTTAATTTCATCACCGTCAACCGCATAACCAAACAGCATAACCTCAAAATCATCTGCTTCTACGTAACGATAAACACCACTTTTTTGTAGATTGGTAGATGAATAAGTTTCGATATCAATTTCTAAGTTCTTCATAGCTACCACCTTTCCTAAATGAAAAAAGTGGCAGAGGGAAGTCCTCCACCACCATCAAGTTTTCTATTCCTTTTAGGCAAGGAAGTCATCATCGACAAGAGTCGTAAAATCATCTACTGCAGAAGTCTTACCGCCTAGAGGTTCTCCGTCTCTAATTTTTTGAATGTTACCAAGACCACAAGCTACACCTTTATTACCATTTGAGTTGAAAGCATAGAAGTTAAGAGAAACCCTGCCATAACAACCGCTGTATACCTCGCTACGATCCAGTATCGGCTTAACACTTTTGTCTACAATCTGTGGCGCTGTCTTGCTATTCGCATTGATGAAGTAATGGCCTTTATAAGCCTCATCATCACGCTCTACATCACCATCACGCAGCGGTAGTTTAATGGCTGCCTTATTTGGTTTCTTACCACCAAACTTTGCGATACCTTCCTCTATGGCAGCATCAACTGCTGCATGGATAGCATTAATGGTTTCCTTGTCATCCTTTGGAATAAGGACGGATACGCTGTACTTTTCCGCACCACCATTAATGGATACAGGCTCCCAACCGTGGAAGTAAGAAAATCTTGAGTTTACACCTGTGATAACTTTTGTCTTGTTTTGCATATTTGCCATAATATTTAATCCTCCATAATTTCGTTAAATTCGTTTTTAGCATCTGCTACGTTCATAGCCGGTCTTTTATCTGAGTTTGGAACAAGAGTCGGCTTACCCGGTGGTTTGTAAATGAGGTCACCGAGGAGTTCCTCAAACTTGGATTTACCCATCAGTTTTTGCATCTCTGTCAGTGGAATAAGGCTCTTTCTGTAAATATCCTTATATCCACCTGCCACGGCTTTTTCTGCAATGGCTCCTTCATCTTTGTACTTACGAACCGAGCGACCTTCCACAACTTTAAAACCGTTCCACTCTTTACCGTGATTGACTGCTGCATCAGTGGCATAGGCTGTTATTTCATTCGCCCACTTGGTAAGGTCGGGAAGAATAAGTAAGATTTCTTCTATCTCAGCATCCGTCAGCAGAGGTGGCATCTTGAATTCTTTCTCTGCAAGTTTTAGCTTTTCTTCGGCTCTGGCCCGACATCTGTTTGCCGCTTTACAGAAGGTACACCATGGACCGGGGATGTATTCACCCTCACCATTAAAGGCCTTGACCGCCCTAGGCTTTAGTTCCTCTTCCGCCCAGCCTTTTAGTTCTTCCACCGGTATTGTCCAGGTGCTGACATTTTCTCTTCTTGGCTGAAAGATCGTCATGGACACTTCTTTAATGTCGTACAGGTGATCATAGATTCCAAGTGCTCCTAGGGCATACAGTTTCATCTGTGGATTGTCCACTGCATCAACTAGCACACCCAGTCCATATTTAAAGTCTACGATGTGAAGTCTGTCATCTGAAATGATTACACTGTCTCCTGTCCCAAAACCATCTGGAACATAACAAGAGAAGTCAAGACGTTGTTCAATAAGAACGATAGGATCTGTGCAAGACTTTCTTGCAAGTTCCACCTGCTCCATAACAAAGTCCACGTAAGCATCTGTACATTCCTCCATCTCATCAGAGTTATACTCAGAGATAGGTCGCTGACTTCTCATATGAAGTGCCTTTTTTAGTTTGTGTTCACACAGGTCATGAGCCGCTGTGCCTTCTTTTGCTGCCTCACCACTTTGGTCTTCAAACTCCAGTTCAAGTCTTGCAGAGGGTAGGCAGTTAAGCCACCTGTGGGATGAGGATGCAGATAATATTGCATGATTACCCATTTCCAAGACCCTCCGCATCTTTCAAGATGTCAGCGTAGTAAGCCTTGTCAACCGCACTTAACTTGTCTGCACCATACTTTTGAATGAGTCCTCGCACTTCGGCAGTAAACCCAATCTGGCTCTTTTCAGCAAGTACCATACGCACTTTTTCCAGTGGGATATCCGGCTCGTTTGCTGTTTCTGTCTTTGTGGCAGGCACTTCTTTGGGAGCAGAATCACTTTCTGCCATTGCATTACAAACCGCCTGTATGCTGTCAGCAAGACTTCGCATATCATTTACCACTTCAAGCAGTAATTTTATTTTGCTCAAGGTCAGTACCTCCTTTCGTCATTTCACAGATAGATAGTTCCTCGATGCTATCTCCAGGGATCACAATCGTTACACGCTGTTTACTCCCTAAAAGAAAGCGAAGAATTCGTTCCCTTACGGACACATTACGGTAGGTAACAAGTCCGCCTGTCTGTGGCTTCTTAGAAACACTAATTTTGAGATTGTGTTTCATATCCATCACCTCTTTCCAAAGGGCGATTTATTTGTTGCCCTCTACCTAGTAGCCACGGGAGGTAATAGAATCTGACGGTTTAGAAAAAAAGAATACCTACCAAAGAGAAATACTCCTTGATAGGCAATCTTACTAGTTCTTATTTCAAGAGTTCATTGACCCTTTTTTGTACCGAAATGTAGTCATAACCGGCATTTGTAAGTTTGTTTTTTCGATCTTGTCCGTTACCCCAATCGCCACGAATGACTTCCTTTGCGATGGCATCAATCGACTTTTTACTAGATAGCATTTCATTGACCTTTGATTGCACTGCCACATAATCATAGCCTGCATCCGTTAAGCGTTTCTTTCGTTCTTCACCATTACCCCACAAGCCTTGAATGACTTCCTTGGCCAGCGTCTCGATCGATTTCTTTTCTGTAGGAGCAGGTGCATTTTCTTCTTTAGCAAGATGATTTAGCCCAGCCCTTTGGATAATCGTTTTGTAATCCTTATAGGCATAGTTCATATCTAGGTTACCTGAGTAACCACTTAGTTTACCTTTGCTTGAATACTGCCAGATACCATGACGAAGTGTCGGTTCTTTACTCGACCACTGAGCGACCCAGAAATCATAAGGTGCTAGACGATCCAGTTCTGTCAAATCTTGAAACCAAGAACTAGACGCATAGATACCGGCATAATAGCCTGCATTTTCTACGGTTTCACAAAAGCCTACTAAAGCATCGGTAATGGCTTTCTTGCCACTTGGTCGCTGGTGATAATTATCCTCTGTATCAATAAAAACGGGATAAGAGATGGTCTTGCCTTTGATAATTTCAAGGCATTTCTTCGCTTCTGCTACGCCTTTGGCATTAGTATTCGCACAGCTGTACCAGTAAACACCGATAGGAATACCTCTCTCGTGAAAGGCTTTGTAGTGTTTTTCAAAGGCATCATCTTTGTGTAAACTCACTCCTGTACCGTGACCGGTGTATCCTGCACGTAGAATGACAAAACCAACCTCTTTTGCAAGCATGTCATAGTTTATCTGACTTGGCTTTTGCCACGTACTGATATCGATTCCTTTAGTTTTCATGATTATTCCTCCTTCTCGCTCTTGTTATGAAGCTGTTCTAATACATCTTTTAGTTTCTCTGGGATAGGTAGTCCAAGGTGAGCTGAATTTTCTAACAGCGAAATCCCCTCATTCGATAAGTAGAAGAAAACAATCGCTGTTCTTAGTACGCTCCCATCACCAATCACATAGACATCTAAAATATTGGCCACACCCACTAAAACAAAAATCAGCACTTTACGGCTGATTCCGATAAATCCCACTTCACTTGATAGGGTCTTATCAGCGATTGCACATAAGACACCTGTTAGATAGTCGATGACTACAAAGACTAGTAGCGCATATAAAAATCCGTCTGCTCCTCCTAAAAACCATCCGAAGAATCCACCGATTGCTGTTATCACAACTTGGATCCAGTTCCATATTTCTTTCATTTAAAATTCCTCCTTTTGATGAAATAAAAAGAACACCTACTTTTGCAGATGTTCCTTTGATTACTCTATTTGTTTTGGTAGCCACTCCCAGAGTCTTAAATCCTCCTGCCCTAGTGACCACATACACATGCCTCGAAGTTTCCACCGATAAGCTGCTTCATTTGCCCAGTACACAAGGCTATCCACATCCTGATAATAAAGAATGGAAAATCCGTCACCATCACCTAAGAAAATACGAGATATCCAGATGTTAATATCCCTTGGAATGATGGTGACACTGTAGTCCTTTCCGCACTGGATGGACGGCATCATATCCGAATGAAAAAAGTCATAATCAAGAGAGATGCTTTCACTTCTTGTGGCTGATTCTTCAATGTCTGCTGTTAAAGTAAACACTTGAAACTCATCATCCCAAGAACAGTTACTTCTTGATAGCCTGCCATAAGATTTAAATGTTCCATCGGGCATAAGCACGTCAAAGCGTTCATAAGGCTCATAGGTCCAGGCATCACCTAAGCGAAGCAACTGACAATGGACTTTATTATCCGAACGAATACCTGCATACCCTGTCACATCCGAGCAAGTGGCTGTAAAGCGCAGTGTATTGGATGCAGAGGAATAGACCCGCACTTGATTGCCACGCTTTCGAATTTCTAGAGTATAAAAGCTTGGATTCGATCGAATGTTTGCGGCCGATGTTTTTGAAAAGCTGGTGGCATAACTACCTTTTAAAGTAGAACCTTCATACAGTTCAATGCGCTGGTTATCATAATTAAAGCAACAATAAATCGTTCCAATAAAAACACCTGCCTTGCCACTAAAGGTTTCAGGAAAAATAATCTGCGCCCTTAAGTGGATATCTGAAAAATTGTTGTAGTTCCATGCTAACTGCCCCTTACCCTCCAGTTGGGAATAGGGTCTATTCATCGAACTGCTTGTATCTTGCCAAACACTCCATTCACCCGATAAGGTTGTCCAGTAGCTTTGGGGGAGAGGGTTCTCATCTCTAAAATCCTCATACCACACAAGGGCTGAATCTGCTTTTCTTCTAAGCATCTCGAATGTCAACTTAAAACCTGTTGCAGGCCCGACCATATCTCCGTTTATATCTTTGAAATGTCTAGGAGCAAGGGTATATTCTGCTTCACCAACTGTTGGCTCCTCAGAAAATGAAGAACAGACTCTAAATCCATAAAACTGTGCACCCTTTGCCCCAAGCGAAATGGTGATGGTATGTGTTCCTTGAGAAAGGCTCACTCCTTTTTTCAGTACCATCCAGAAAGTCGTTCTCCAATAAGGCCACCACAGTCTGTTTTCAGAAAAATTCACCAATCTTGGATAACTTCCCTCATAGTAAAAATCCGCGATTATCCTTCCGGCTTAGAACCAGACCTCAAATCACGGAAAGCCTTTATTTACTTATCTTATTACATCCTTACTTATCTACCCTTGACATCAATACTACCGTCTCAACGTGCGCCGTATGCGGGAACATGTCGACTGGGGTGACTTCGACTAATTTGTAGCCACGGTCGGCGAGGTAACGCATATCGCGCGCTTGCGTCGCGACGTTACACGACACGTAAACGATCCGCTTCGGTGCCATCTCGACCATCGTCTCGAGGAACGACTCGGCACAACCTTTACGCGGCGGGTCGACGACGATGACGTCCGGATTGATGCCATCCTTCTTCCACTGTGGCAACACATCTTCTGCCGCGCCACACGCGTACGTCACATTGTCGATCTCGTTGACAAGCGCGTTCTGTTTCGCGTCCTCGATCGCTTCCGGTACGACTTCGACGCCGTACACGTGCGCCGCTTTCCGGGCGAGGAACAGACTGATCGTCCCGATGCCGCAATAGGCGTCGACGACTTGTTCCGTCCCCGTGAGTTGCGCGTATTCGAGCGCCTTGCCGTACAGTTTCTCCGTCTGGACCGGGTTGACCTGGAAGAACGAGTGCGGGGAAATCGTGAACGTCAATCCACCGATCTTATCCTCAATCGTCTCATGGCCATATAACAGTTTGTTCGTCGACCCTAAGATGACGTTCGTCTTGTCCGGGTTGACGTTTTGCATGATCGACGTCACGTCCGGCAGACGTTTCAAGATGTCGGCGACAATCTCGTTGACGCCTTTGATTTTCGTCGTCTTCGTGATGAGGACGAGCATCAATTCACCCGAATGGTAGCCGTAACGGGCCATGACGTGGCGGATGACGCCGCGCCCGGTCTTCTCATCGTATGCCGGCACGCCGTGCGCCGCGAGCACGTCACGGACGACTTGGACGGCCTCATCGTTGCGCTCATCTTGAATGAGACATTCCTTCATCTCGACGATATCGTGCGAACGTGGACGATAGAAACCGGCGACGAGGCGACCGGCCTCGTCTTTGAACGGCACTTGTGCCTTGTTGCGGTAACGCCATGGTTCCGGCATGCCGATTGTCTCGTGGACAGGCACATCGAATTGGCCAAGTCGCTTCAACGCATCGACGACACGGTCCCGTTTTTGACGGAGCTGGCCGTCGTAACTGAAGTGTTGGAGCTGACAGCCCCCGCACTGATAGAAAATCGGGCACGGTGGCTCGACGCGGTCCGCACTCGCTTCTTTCACATCGAGCAAGCGGGCGAACCCGTACTGTTTATTCGTCTTCGTCACGACGATTTCCACGGTCTCTCCCGGAAGTGCGTTCGGGACGAACAGCGTATAACCGTCGACGCGTGCCACGCCCGCGCCCTCATGCGTGAGATCGTGGATGTGGACATCGAGACGGTCATTCTTTTGGACTGGTAACATGAGTCTCTCCTTTCCCGATTCAAAAAATAGTGTGTATTGGTTCATACCCGTTCCAAGCGAACGAAAAGCTCGGCGTGTGCGCCACGCCGAGCCGAATCATTCTGCTTTCTCGTTCGCTACGTTGAACAGCTATTTAATCATCTGTTCGCGTTCATACTGGGCGTTCAAGTCTTCCATCTCACGGATGCGCGCGTTTGGTGCGAGCACCGTCAAGTGACGGAACAAGTTTCGCATCTCGCCCGTGCATTCGCCGCCGTATTCACCGTCGATGTTGAGACTCATCCGTTCCGTCGTCGTCTTCATCTTGACGCGTCCCGTCTTGACGTGCTCGACGAGCGGACTCGACAAGTGCTCACCACGGAGCAACAAACGGACGACGTGGATGAACTCGAACAAGTTACACTTGCGCAAGATGAACAAATCGAACAGACCGTCGTTCAGTGAGGCGTGTGGTGAAATCTTCTCAAAGCCACCGACCGAGTTCGAGTTCGACGTGAGGAAAATCATGACCTCGCCGCTGAACGTGCCCTCGTCGTGCTCGAGCTCGATATACGTCGGCTTGATGAGTGGAAGCTTCTCCATCCCTTTGACGTAATAGGCGAGCTGACCGAGCGCCGTCTTCAGTTTCGACGGCACCTCGTATGACAGCTCCGTCATGATGCCGCCGCCGGCGATATTGATGAAGTAGTGGATATCCCCTGTCTCCCCTTCAATCTCACCGAGGTCGACCGGCATCTCGAATCCGTCACAGATGACGTCGAGGGCACCGACGACGTTGAGCGGAATCCGCATCGCTCGGGCAAAGTCGTTCGTCGTTCCGACTGGGATGAGCCCGATCGTCGGACGCGTGTCGAGCGGGGCGAGTCCCGAGATAACCTCGTTCAGCGTCCCGTCCCCACCAGCCGCGATAATCAAGTCGAACTCGGCCTCCGCGGCTCGAACGGCTTCGAGCGTCGCGTCGCCGATTGCTTTCGTCGCGTACGTCGACGTCTCATAACCCGCATCCTCGAGGCGGTTCAAAATGTACGGGAGTTCCCGTTTGATCACTTCTTTTCCAGATGTCGGGTTATAGATGACCCGTGCGCGTTTTCGTTGCATACTGTTCTCTCCCCATGCTCAAGTCGAGCGAAAAGCGAGACACAAGTGCCTCGCCGCTTGTTTAGCGTTTGGCAATCTCTTCGTGGAACAAGCCATCGAGGAGTGCCGGGTTCGCCATCCCTTTCGTCTGCTTCATGATCTGCCCGATGATAAAGCCTTTGGCACGGTCTTTCCCGTTCTTAAAGTCTTCAATCATCTGCGGATGCGCTTCGAACAAGTCGAGGATGTAGCCGCGGAGCAAGCTCTCGTCCGAGATTTGGGCGAGACCGTTCGCTTCGACGTACGCCTTCGGCTCGGCGCCTTCTTCGATCATGGCTGTGAACACGCGTTTGGCGATCTTCGAAGAAATTGTACCTTCTCCAATCAAACGAATCAACTCCGCAAGCGAGCTCGGCGTCAATTTCATCGTCTCGATCGTATCGTCCGATTTGTTCAAGTGACCGAGCACTTCGCCCATGAGCCAGTTCGCGGCCGCTTTCGGTTCGGCACCGGCCGCAGTCGTCGCTTCGAAGAAGTCCGAGAACTCCCGCGTCGACGTGAGCGCCTTGGCGTCATAAGCCGACAAGCCGTAGTTGTTCATATAACGTTCGCGACGTGCGACCGGAAGTTCCGGAAGCGTGGCGCGGATGCGTTCTTTCCATTCCTCATCGATCTCGAGACGGACGAGGTCCGGCTCTGGGAAGTAGCGGTAATCGGCCGCCCCTTCTTTGACACGCATGAGAATCGTCTTCTTCGCCGCCTCATCAAAACGGAGCGTCTCTTGACGCATGACGCCGCCCGTGATGAGGAGTTTGCGGTGACGCTCTTCCTCATACTCGAGCGCCTTTAAGACGTTCGAGAACGAGTTCAAGTTTTTGAGCTCCGTCTTCGTGCCGAACGGCTCTTGACCGAACGGACGGACCGAGATGTTACAGTCGCAACGAAGCGACCCTTCTTCCATCTTGACGTCCGAGACGCCCGCGAACGAGAGCACTTCTTTCAAGCGCTCGAGGTACGCGACAGCATCTTTCGGTGAACGCATGTCGGCCTCACTGACGATCTCGATGAGTGGTGACCCGGTCCGGTTGAAGTCGACGACCGAGTGTTTCTCGCCCGTGTGGTTCATCTTCCCGGCATCTTCCTCGAGATGGACGCGTTCGATGCGGAACCGCTTCATCTCACCGTCGACTTCGACGTCGACGTGACCGTTGAAACCAATCGGCTGGTCGAACTGCGAGATTTGATACGCTTTCGGCGTATCTGGATAGAAATAGTTCTTGCGGTCGAATTTCGTGTCGGTCGCGATTTCGCAGTTGAGTGCCATCGCGGCCTTAATGGCGAGATTGACCGCCTCTTCGTTCAATTTAGGCAAGACGCCCGGGTGTCCGAGACAAATCGGACACGTCTGTGTATTCGTTTCGGCACCGTATGTGCGCGAGCAGCCACACCAAATCTTCGACTTCGTGCTCAGCTCGGCGTGCACCTCGATCCCGATGATCGTTTCAAAGTTCATCGTACGTCCTCCTTAGAGCTGTGGCATCTTGAAACCGCCGTTTGCTTGTTCAAAAGCATGGGCCACGCGGTAGAGTGTTGGTTCACTGAAATGGTTCCCGATGATTTGTAAACCGACCGGGAGGCCTTCTGACAAGCCAGCTGGTACCGAGATGGCCGGAATGCCCGCCAAGTTGACCGGAATCGTCATAATATCGTTGGCATACATCGTGAGCGGGTCTTCGAGCTGGTCACCGAGTTTGAACGCGACCGTCGGCGCAGTCGGTCCGATGATTGCATCGTAGTCGGCGAACACGTTCGCGAAGTCTTGCTTCATGAGCGTGCGGACCTGCTGTGATTTCTTGTAGAACGCATCGTAATAACCCGAGCTGAGTGCATACGTCCCGAGCATGATGCGGCGTTTCACTTCTTCCCCGAAACCTTGTTCGCGCGAGTACGTGAACACTTCTTCGAGCGCATCGGCCTCGGCGCGGCGTCCGTAACGGATGCCGTCAAACCGGGCAAGGTTCGAAGATGCTTCCGATGACGCGAGCAAGTAGTATGTCGGGAGCGCATATTTCACCGTCGGGAGCGAGACCGTCTCGACCGTCGCACCGAGCGACTTGAGCGTCTCGACCGCTTGTTCAATCTGTTTACGGACACCGTCTGACACGCCTTCGGCCATGAACTCTTTTGGAAGCGCGAGCTTCATGCCTTTGATATCACCGTGAAGCGATTTCGTGTAATCCGGAAGGTCGACCGTTGCTGACGTCGAGTCCATGTCGCAATGACCGGCAATCGCGTTCAACAAGTAGGCGTTATCTTCGACCGTACGTGTGAGCGGACCGATTTGGTCGAGCGACGAGGCGAATGCGACGAGGCCGTAACGTGAGACGAGGCCATACGTCGGTTTCATCCCGACGACGCCACAATAGGCCGCCGGTTGACGAATCGAGCCACCCGTATCCGAGCCGAGGCTGAATAAGACTTGGCCGGCCGCGACCGTTGCCGCTGAACCGCCTGACGAACCGCCTGGTACGCGCGTTGGGTCCCACGGGTTACGGACGACTTTGAACGCCGAGTTCTCGTTTGATGAACCCATCGCGAACTCGTCCATGTTCAACTTCCCGATTGTGACGGCACCGGCGTCATGGAGACGCTCGACGACCGTCGCGTCATGGGCCGGGACAAAGTTTTCGAGGAACTTCGAGGCACACGTCGTGCGTGTCCCTTTCGTGACGATGTTGTCTTTGACGCCGATCGGCAAACCGAAGAGCGGGTTGCCCGAGGTTTTGGCGAGCTCGTCCATCCGTTTCGCCTGTTCGAACGCGTCTTCGTTGAGCGTCAAGAAGGCACCGATTTTCTCGTCGGTCGCCTCGATGCGGTCAAATGATTCTTTGACGAGGTCGGATACCGTGACTTCGCCTTCTTTTATAAGCGTATGCAGCTTGGCTACACCGTGATCAAATAAACTCATGAAGGGCCTCCTTATTCAAAGACCGCTGGGACACGGACTTGGCCGTTCTCCCAATCAGGTGCCATCCGTTCGACTTCCTCGCGTGGAAGTGAAGGACGAACCTCGTCTTTGCGTAGTACGTTTTTCAAATCTAGGGCATGGGTCGTCGGGATGACGCCCGTCGTATCGAGTTCATCGAGTTGCTCGGCGAACTCGAGGATTTTTGTCAATTGCTCCGTGAAGTGCGTCACTTCATCTTCTGTGATCGCAAGTCGGGCGAGTCCGGCGACGTGCCGAACTTCAGCTTCTGTGATTCGAGCCAAAGGTTCCACCTCCAACAGTTTTCAATACATCGTCCATTATCATACCACTTTTTTATAAGACAAAAAAGAAAATCCCATCTCACCAATCTTGATGTCTTTTTTGAAAACTTAGGGAATGTCCCTGTAATATTGACTCGTTTCCAAAAACGCCTATTCGGTCCGTCCCCTAATCTCATTATGCTTAGAAAGAAGCATTATTTTTCGAGGGGGATTCCTATGTCAATCCGTAATAAACTAATCGTCGCCTTCACCGTCTTGCTCGTGTTGTTGCTCGGGGTGAGCGGCTACTCATTCTATGCATTGAACGCGTCCAAGGCCGCCCAGCAAGATATGAACGTCTCGTGGGTGCCGGGGATGGACCAAATTCATCAAGTCGATAAACAGCTGCTTCAGATTCGCCAACAGATGATGCGTCACGCCTTGGTCGAAGACGAGGTGACGAAGCAAAACGTCGAAACGAACCTCGACACGGGCATCACGATTCTCGAGCAACAGATGAGCGGTTATGAGTCGACCATCATCACGAAAGCCGACCAGGAGCTGTTCGATCAAGCGACGGACCAATGGACGACATTTAAAACGAATATCGAAGAGCTCGTCCGCATCTCGAACGCGGACGGTCAAGCCGCAGCCGATGCCTATATCCGGGACACGGCGACACCGGCCGCCGATGCCTTCTCGAACACGCTCGGTCTGCTCGTCAACTTGAACCGCGACGCGATTCGGTCTGACACGGAATCCGGTGCGGCGCTGTTCGAGCAAGTTCAGTTCACGCTCATGGTCATCATGGCCGCGGCGGTCGTCTTTACAGTATTGATGATGGTATTCATCTTCCGTTCGATCTTCGAACCGCTCAAAGAGTTCAAACTGAAGATGCGCGAACTCGCCACGAGCCAAGGCGATTTGACGACCGCCATCCCGGTGAAGCGACGCGACGAGTTCTCGGGACTCGCCCGCGACTTCAACCAGTTCCTCGCCAATCTTCGACAATTGATTTTGCAAGTGAACGGTGTGTCGCACGGGGTGACCGAACAGTCGGCACGCATGTATGACGAGTTGCGCGAGCTCGACACGTACATGACAACGACGGCCGCCACGACCGAGGACTTGACGGCCGGGATGCAACAGACGGCCGCGAGTGCCCAAGAGATGAACGCGTCGGCTTCCGACATGGAACGGACGCTCCACCATATCGTGACGATGGCCGCCGAGCGAAAAGCCGAGGCCGCACAAATCGATGCCCGTGCCGTCGCCCTGCGTGACCATGCCGTCGAGGCGAAAGCGTCCGCACTCAGTGTCCTGTCATCGACACGTGTCAATTTGGAGAAAGCGATGCAGGATGCCAAAGCCGTCCGGGAAATCGCGACACTCACGAATGACATCCTCGACATCGCCGCCCAGACGAATCTCCTGTCCTTGAACGCCTCGATCGAAGCCGCTCGGGCCGGTGAAGCGGGACGCGGGTTCGCCGTCGTCGCCGATGAGATTCGAAAACTGGCGGAGACGAGCCGGACGACCGTCGAACGGATTCAAGCCATCTCGACGACCGTGCTCCACTCCGTCGACC
Source organism: Exiguobacterium sp. s21 (assembly GCF_018617975.1). Classification (NCBI taxonomy): domain Bacteria; kingdom Bacillati; phylum Bacillota; class Bacilli; order Caryophanales; genus Exiguobacterium; species Exiguobacterium sp. s21. Next base: position 227,017 of record NZ_JACSLF010000001.1, read on the forward strand.
ATTTAAATGACACGTCGAGCGAGATGCTCGGTTTCCTCGATACGAACGTGTTGAAAGACTATGACCAGCTTGAGGAAGCGGCCGAGCATTACAGTGAGGACGCCGGCCGATTCGAGACGACCGCATCAGAATTCGCCGATGCCGCCGTCGAACTCGAACAGTTGACGTCGAACATGATCGGGGTCATCCAAGATGTCGCCGTCACGGTCAACAACGGGGCGCTTGGCACACAAGAAATCGCCGAAAAAGTGACCATGTCCGTCGACCGCTTCAGCGAGTTGAACCGCGTTACCGAAGCCTCCCAACAGAAAATGGATGAATTGAACGAGTTGATCGGTCAATTCAAAGTGTAAACGGTTGATGCATCGATTCGCGAACAGCGAGTCGGTGCATCTTTTTTCAGTCTAGGTGTGAGCATTTCAGTCATGATTGGAACACGGTCTCTCGACGCCTCAGAACATGACAAACGGCCGCCCGAAAACGACCGTTTGCGTGGCTCATCCGACGGCGCCGAAGACTCCTGAGGGACCAGCGGACGAAGGGAGACCCAGCAGCGTTAAGCGATGCGGCTCCCTGCTCGCCCCTAGGAAAGCGGAGGCGCCAAAAAGGATGAGCCGTAAAACATGTATGAATCGGCAAAAGGAAGCGTCCTCGCTTGAGGATGCTTCCTTTTGGTTAAGCCGCTTGCCGCAGTTCTTTTTGCCGTTCGAGCTCGAAACGCTTCGTCTCGGCGACGACGACACCCGACAAGAACAAGAGACCAATCAAGTTCGGGATCGCCATCAGCCCGTTGAAGACGTCCGAGATGGCCCAAATCAAGTTCAAATTCGTCGTCATCGCGCCGAGTCCGGCGACGAGGATATAGACGACACGATACGGCATGATCGCTTTTTCCCCGAGCAAGTAATGGACCGACCGTTCCCCGTAATAACACCAGCCGATCAACGTCGAGAAGGCGAAGAAGACGAGCGAAATCGTGACGATCAGTTCTCCGATCGGCCCGAGGAAGTACGCGAACGATGCTTGCGTCAACTCGATACCTTGGAGCCCGCTCGTATATTGACCGCTCATGACGATCGTCAACCCGGTGATCGAACAGATGATGAGCGTATCAATCAATACTTGCGTCATCGAGACGAGTGCCTGTCGTCCCGGGAAATCGGTCTTCGCCGCAGCCGCTGCGATTGGTGCCGAGCCGAGACCCGCCTCGTTCGAGAACACGCCGCGGGCGACCCCGTAACGGATGGCCGCACCGAGCGCCCCGCCACCGATGGCCTCCGCACTGAACGTGCTCGAGAAGATGGTCGCGAACGCCGATGGGATCAACTCGTAATTCGTGACGAGAATGACGAGACCGTCTCCGACGTACGCGGAAATCATGACCGGCACGAATACGCCGACGACTTTCCCGATTGATTTGACACCGCCGAGGATGACGAATCCTGTTAGCACCATGAGCACGATACCCGTCACGAGCATCGGAATCCCGAATGACGTGTTGAGCGCCAGACTGATCGAATTCGTCTGGACACCGTTACCGATGCCGAACGCAGCGATCGCAGCGAACAAGGCGAACGTCATCCCGAGCCATTTCTTCTTCAAGCCGTGCTCCAAATAATACATCGGCCCGCCGGCAATCTCGCCCCGCTCATCGACGACACGATATTTGACGGCGAGGATCGCCTCGGCGTACTTCGTCGCCATCCCGAAAGCCACATCCAGACAATGGCGCCCGGTCCCCCGAGGACGACCGCCGTCGCGACACCGACATGTTCCCGGTCCCGACCGTTGCCGCGAGCGCCGTCATGAGCGCTTGGAAGTGAGAGATGTCCCCGCGTTGTTTTTTCTGTTTCTCCGCTTCCGCTCCCGTCTTCGGTTTCGGGATGAACGCTTCTTTCAGCCCGAAACCGAGCCGCGTCACTTGGATAAAGCCGAGCCGGAACGTCAAATAAACACCTGTCCCAATCAATAAAATCAATAGATGTGGGCCCCAGACGAGATTCGATAGACTCGTCACCCATGATTCAAATTGCTCCATACTCTTATGCCCCCTATGTAAATCTGGTGTTCACTGTTCCTTCATATTTTTCAGAACATTCTCAACTTCGTCAAGTTGACAAGGCATTAATCCGGTCCGGTGTCGTGTAATATTTTTGTAATATACCACTTTTGCGCTTTATCTTACCCTGATTCTGAATTTAGTATTTGAAATAAAATTGTAATGCGAGGCGCACAAAAAAACGGCCCCCGTTTTGGAAGCCGTCTCGTTTCATGTCGTGAGCGCCGCGACGACCTCGTCGACGTGTCCGTTCACTTTCACACTGCGCCATTCCTGTTCGATATAGCCGTCCTCGTTGATGAGGAACGTCGAACGGACGATGCCATAGTACTCTTTCCCGTAATTCTTTTTCGATTGCCAAACGCCGTATAGCTCCGACACCTCATGCGTGTCGTCAACGAGCAAATCGAACGGCAGCTCATGTTTGGCGATGAAGTTTTGGTGCTTCTTCTGGCTATCGGCCGAGATGCCGAGGACGACGGCCCCGTTCAATCGCGGTGTCGCATCGCGGAAGTCACATGCCTCGGTCGTACAACCCGGTGTCGCGTCCTTCGGGTAGAAATAAAGCACGACTTTCTGCCCCCGGTAGTCCTCGAGCGAGATCATGTCCCCATTTTGGTTCGGTAATGTGAATGTCGGTGCTAACATGTTGCTTCCTCCTTATCCGAACGACGGGTCGACGAGATTCTCGTCATAACCGTCGATCGCTTGTTCTAATTTTTGTTTGAGCGGTTCGAGCACTTCGAGATACTCGACCGGATCTTCTGTTGCAGCGGCCTTTTTAAGTGCCGCCTCATTGTCGGTATACCACGTCCGGTACGCCTCGAAGTAGTTGGCCATCGTGTCTTGGTTCTCCGGCACCGTGAGCGTCTCGGCCATGAGCAAGAAGACGTTATTGTCGGCCTCGAGCGCGACGTAGTCGGTTTGGGCGTTCACTTGGTCATAAATCGGGCCAGCCTCGTCTTCCGGCACTTCGGCGAGACGGGCGTTCGCTTCTGCATTCACGCCGTACTCGTTCGCCTCGATTCCCGTCAACATGTCGCCAACTTCCCCAATCACGTCGGCCGGGATAAGAGCCGGGGTGACGACGAGTTTCCAGTCCTCCCCTTCTTTGATAGCGACTTTCGAGAGTCGGTTCGGCAGTTCATTGCCGTCCGCGTCCTCCATCTCATGGACGATGAACGCGACGTCCCCGTCCTCGTTCACCCAGCTCTCGTACATATCGCCTGGTGTGAGCTCGCGCGTCTTCGCGCCCGTTGCCGGGATGTCAGTCAACTCGCCCGCATAGTCGATGGCTTTGAGTGCCGCCGCATCACCGTTTTCGAGCGCTTGTTGGTATGACGTATACAAGGTCTCGACCGCTTCCGGGAGCGGCGTTTTCGTCTCTTCGGCCGCCTCTTCCGTCGGCGTTTCGTCCGCCGTCCCGCATCCCGCGAGCAACACGGTCAGCGCGAGCGGCATCATCCACTTGTTCATTCAATCATTCCCTTCGCAAGTCGTCCTGTACCCTCATCCTACCACGACTCGATTTCGAGCGAAAACGACACGCTTTTCTGGAAAATTGTTTCACTAGGATTTCACCAAGATTTTCGATACAATACAGACGTAAGCGCTTAACTGCTTGATCACTTTTTAAGGGGGAACGAGAATGATTCCATACAAACATGAACCATTCACAGACTTTACAAACAAAGAGAACGCCGCAGCCATCCAAGCGGCAATCGAGAAGGTGAACGGTGAGCTCGGGAAAGACTATCCGCTCGTAATCGGTGGGGAAAAAGTTACGACGGAAAGCAAAATCACGTCTTACAACCCAGCTAACAAAGAAGAAGTCATCGGACACGTCTCGAAAGCGAACCAAGAGCTCGCGGAGCGTGCGATGCAAGAAGCGCTCACTGCGTTCGACTCATGGCGTCACGTCGACCCGGCCGTCCGTGCCGACGTCTTGTTCAAAGCGGCGAACATCGTCCGCAAACGCAAGCACGAGTTCTCGGCCTACCTCGTCAAAGAGGCAGGCAAGCCGTGGAACGAAGCAGACGCAGATACAGCAGAAGCGATCGACTTCATGGAGTACTACGCACGTCAAATGCTCGAGCTCAAACCAGGTAAAAAAGTCGAGAGCCGTCCGGGCGAATACAACCGCTATGACTACATCCCACTCGGGGTCGGGATTGTCATCAGCCCTTGGAACTTCCCGTTCGCGATCATGGCAGGGACGGCCGTCGCGGCCATCGTCGCCGGTAACACGATCCTCTTGAAACCAGCTTCGACGACACCGATCGTCGCTGCGAAATTCGTCGAGGTCATGGAAGAAGCAGGCTTGCCGAAAGGTGTCCTCAACTTCATCCCGGGACCAGGCGCTGAAGTCGGTGACTACCTCGTCGACCATCCGAAGACACGCTTCATCAGCTTCACAGGCTCACGTGACGTGGGCTTGCGCATCAACGAGCGCGCCTCGAAATTGAACGACGGCCAAATCTGGCTCAAACGTGTCATCGCTGAGATGGGCGGAAAAGACACGATCGTCGTCGACGAATCAGCGGACCTCGAACTCGCGGCCCAATCGATCGTCAAATCAGCATTCGGTTTCTCAGGTCAAAAATGTTCGGCTTGTTCACGTGCCGTCATCGTCGACAGCGTGTATGACAGGGTGCTCGATCGCGTCGTCGAATTGACGAACGAACTCTCGGTCGGCAACACCGAGCAGAACGAACACTTCATGGGACCGGTCATCGATGCGGCCGCGTTCAAGAAGATCACGTCATACTTCGATGTCGCCAAAGAAGAAGGCAAGATCGTCGCCGGCGGAAAAGCGGACGACTCGACAGGCTACTTCGTCGAGCCGACGGTCGTCGCCGACGTCGCACCGAAAGCACGTCTCATGCAAGAAGAGATCTTTGGACCGATCGTCGCCTTCACGAAAGCGAAAGATTTCAAAGAAGCGATCGACATCGCTAACAACACGGAGTACGGCTTGACGGGTGCCGTCCTCACGCGTGACCGCTCAAACCAAGAGTACGCGCGTCAGAACTTCCACGTCGGCAACTTGTATTTCAACCGTGGCTGCACAGGCGCCATCGTCGGCTATCAGCCGTTCGGCGGGTTCAACATGTCAGGAACAGACTCGAAAGCAGGCGGACCGGATTACATCCAGCTCCACATGCAAGCAAAAACGACGTCTGAGACGTTTTAATCCATCAGCCCGGCTCATTGGAGTCGGGCTGTTCACTACATAAAGGAGCGTCGACGCAACCGTCAGCGCTCCTTTTGTCATGCCCTCACCCGAGCGCTACATCTAAAATCATCATGATCGTGAAGCCGAGCATCAATGCCATCGATGCCATATCTTTATGCCCGTTCTCTTGCGACCCAGGGATGACCTCTTCGACGACGACGAAAATCATCGCCCCGCCGGCAAACCCGAGCATACTGTCCATCAACCGCGCGTTGATCGACTTCGTCATAAAGACGATGGCCGCCCCAAGCGCGGTCATCCCCCACGTGAACATCGTCCCGAGCAGTGCCTGCATGGCCGGGCTCAGTTGAGCCACCCATTCCCACATCACCGTCGCCCCCTTTTCACCTTATTCTTTTCCCGGGACACACGCGTTGCTAACGACAAAAAAAGAGGAGAGCCGGTTCGCTCTCCTCCATACTATTAAAACGCGCGCATCAAGTTCGCCATCTCGATGGCCGCCGTTGCCGCTTCCCAGCCTTTGTTCCCGGCTTTCGTGCCGGCGCGCTCGATGGCCTGCTCGATCGTCTCGGTCGTCAAGACGCCGAAGATGACCGGTACTTCTGACTGATAACTTGCTTGGGCGACACCTTTCGCCGCTTCGCTGCAAACGTAGTCGAAGTGCGGCGTCGCCCCGCGGATGACGGCACCGAGTGTGATGACGGCGTCATATTTCTTGCTCATCGCCATCTTTTTGGCGACGAGGGGGAGTTCGAACGCTCCCGGGACGAATGCGATCTCGACGTCATCTTGTTCGACGCCGTGGCGCTTGAGCGCATCTTTCGCCCCGTCCAGCAAGCGCATCGTGATGAGATCATTGAACCGTCCGACGACGATTCCGACTTTCAAGCCTTTTCCGACCAAGTTTCCTTCAAATGTATGCATCATGATTCTTCTCCTCCAAAGTGGTTCATTTTTTGTTGTTTCGTCATTCGGTACTTCTCGTTCGCTGCATGGGCGCCGACGATAATCGGGACACGTTCGATGACCGTGATCCCGCACGCTTCCAAGGCGTCGACTTTTTCCGGGTTGTTCGTCATGAGCCGGACTTTCGTGATCCCGAGGTCACGAAGCATCGCCGCGCTGACCCGGTAATCGCGTAAATCGGCGTGCAGACCGAGCGCGACGTTCGCCTCGACCGTATCAAGCCCTTGTTCTTGTAGTTCGTACGCCTTCAACTTGTTGAGCAGACCGATGCCGCGCCCTTCTTGTCGCATGTACAAGATGACACCGCCTTCGGCTTCCACTTTCGCCATCGCTGTGTCGAGTTGTGGCCCGCAATCGCAACGATAGGAGCCGAACACGTCGCCGGTCAGACACTCGGAATGGATGCGGACGAGCGGCGCATGTTCGAGTTCACCTTTCAGGAGTGCGACGTGCTCTTCCCGGTCGAGGACGTTCCGATACCCGATCAATCGGAAGTCCCCTTTCACCGAGGGGAGCGAGACGTCCGCCTCTCGACTGGCGAGGTCCGTCTCCATATAGCGGACGAGCGCCTCGATCGTGATGAACTTTAAACCATGCGCTTCCGCGACGCGTTCAAGGTCCGGCACCCGGGCCATCTCGCCGTCCGGGCGGATAATCTCACAGATGACGGCGACCGGTTCACTTCCGGCGAGTCGCGCCAAATCGACCGACGCTTCCGTATGTCCACGTCGTACCGAGACGCCACCTTTTTTCGCGATGAGCGGGAAGATATGTCCCGGACGTTGAAAATCAGCCGGACGGGCGTTGATGTTCGCGAGTTCGCGCACTGTATGGGCCCGTTCGCTCGCCGAGATGCCCGTCGTCGAATCGATGTGATCGACGCTGACCGTGAACGCCGTCCCGTGTGGATCGGTGCTGTTTGCGACCATCGGCTGCAAGTCGAGCCGGACGGCCACTTCTTCGGCGAGGGAGGCGCAGACGAGTCCTTTCCCTTCCGTGATGAGGAAGTTCATCGTCTCTGCGGTCATTTTATCCGCGAGCACGACGAAGTCCCCTTCGTTCTCACGGTCCTCATCGTCGACGACGATAATCGGTCGTCCCATCTTCAAGTCTTCGACTGCTTCTTCAATCGTGTGGAACATTACCATCCCGCCTTTCCATACCCTTGCGACGCCAGCGATTCGAGCGTCATCGGTTTTTGACTTACGAGTTTTTCCATATATTTAGCTAACATGTCACATTCCAAATTGACCGCGTCTCCTGCCTGTTTCATCCCGAGCACCGTCTCACTGTACGTATGCGGGATAAGCGACAACGTGAATCCGCGTTCGGTGACATCAAACACCGTCAAGCTCGTCCCGTCGACCGAAATCGAACCTTTCGGGACGATATAGCGGAGGAGCGACGGCTCACAGCTGATGTCGACATAGACGGCGTTCGCGAGCGACCGTTTTTTGACGATGCGTCCGACCCCGTCGACGTGACCCGAGACGAAATGGCCGCCGAAGCGTCCGTTCGCGGGCATGGCCCGCTCCAAGTTGACGCTCGTACCGGGGCGGACCCCGTCGAGACTCGACGCCTTGAGCGTCTCCGGCATGACGTCGACCGAGAAACTGTCGCGGTCGAACGTCGTCACGGTGAGACAGATGCCGTTGACGGAGATGCTGTCACCGAGCTTCACATCCTCGAGGACGACCTGTCCGGCGAGCGTGAGCCGGAGAGACGGACCGTTCCGCTTTACTGCCTTGACACTGCCAATCTCTTCAACGATTCCCGTGAACATCGGACTCCTCCTTTCGCATGATCAGTTTGATATCGGTGCCGACCGTCTCGACCGATTGAACCTCATACCGTTCGACCGCATCGAGCGGCCCATCATGATGCGAGCGGTAGAAACCGCCCTTGCCGCCGAATACGCGTGGCGACTGGTACATGACCCACTCGTCGACGAACTGTCCGTCCAAGAGTGAAGTGACGAGTGTCGGTCCCGCTTCGACGAGCATACGACCGATGCCGCGTGCGTAGACGTCTTGCAGGACAGCTTCGAGCGATGTGTAGTCGGCGATTTCGACGCCATTCGCTGTCAGCGCGTCACGTTTTGTTTGGTCGTCCGAAGTCGTGTACAGAAGCACCGGTACGTCGGTCGCCGTTCGGACGAGCTGACTCGAGAGCGGCGTACGCAACTCACGGTCGAGCACGATTCGGAGCAGTTGTGTCGTCTCACGGTCGAGCCGGACGGTGAGTGCCGGATCGTCGGCGAGGACGGTGCCGACACCGGTCAAAACGGCGTCGACCGTCGCCCGCAGTTCATGGACGTCCCGTCTCGCTACTGTCCCGGTCACCCACTTGCTGTCACCGTGATCGAGCGCGACTTTGCCGTCGAGGCTCGTCGCCGTCTTCAAGATGACATAAGGCCGCTTCGTCTCGAGTGAACGCAAGAACGCCGTATTGAGCGCCCGCGCCTCACGCTCGAGTAGCCCGACCTCGACGTCAATCCCGGCCGCTTTCAACCGGGCGATGCCGCGCCCTGACACGAGCGGGTTCGGGTCTTCCATCGCGACGACGGCACGCTTGATGCCGGACTCGACGAGCAGATCGGCGCACGGTGGCGTCTTGCCGTAATGCGAGCACGGTTCGAGCGTGACGTAAATCGTCGCACCGTACGCGGCAGCGCCGGCCATGCGGATGGCGTGCACCTCGGCGTGCGCTTCTCCTGCCTTCAAGTGGGCACCGAACCCGACGACCCGGCCGTCCTTGACGACGACGGCGCCGACGCGCGGGTTGATGCCGGTCGATGAGGCGAACTTGGCCAATTGGATGGCTTGTTGCATGTACTGATTCATAATCTCCCTCCTTGTTTCGCACAAACAAAAAGACCTCAAGGAATGATCCTCAAGGTCTCGGTGGGAGGTGTCGGTCGTCATTTGGGCAAGCCAAATAAGCGTTTTCTTTACAGAAAAACGTACGACGAACTACAGGTCGCGTGGACCTGTCATGTTTCCTTCTCCCATCCAGACTATACTGTCGGCTCTAGAATCGCACTAGATCCACCGTTCGCACACGTGCGCCCGGGTCACGGACTTAAGGCTCGCGCCCATCACCGCCGGTTGGGACTTTCACCCGACCCCGAAGGAATATTTGTTTGTACGTCTCCACTTTAGCGCAAAAATAAATCGATGGCAAAACGAAATGCGCAAAAAGGCGCCGCTCGAGTGAGCAGCGCCTTCAGAATCATGCCAAGAATAGGACGACGAGGAGACCGACGATCCAGCAATAGAACGAGAAATATTTGAGTTCGCCTTTTGCCATGATGTGTTGGAACCATTTGAGCGAGATGGCCGTGAGCGCATACGAGGCGGTGAACGCCAAGATGAGCGGTCCGAACAGTTCACGCGTTTCCGGATTCGTGAACAGCGCCGGTCCATCTAAAATCATCGTCCCGAGACTGACCGGGATGAATAAGAAGAACGAGAAGCGGAGGGCCGACTCTTGCTTGATGCCGAGGAGCATCGCCATGACGATCGTGGCGCCGGAGCGGCTGATCCCTGGAATGAGTGCGACCGCTTGAGCAAGTCCAATCAAAATCGCGTCGCGGAGCGTGATGCCGCCGTCGCCTTTGTTCCCGCGCATGTTGCGGATGAACCAGAGCGCAAGCCCAGTCAAGATGAGCGTGTAACCGACCGTGGCGACTCCACCGAGCGTCTCCCCGATCCAATCACCAAACAAGACACCGAGCAAACCAGCCGGGACGGTCGCGATGAGCAAGAGCCCGATGAACTTAACATCAATCATCGTTTCGTCACTGCGATCTTTCTTAAATAAGAACGTCCACAGACTGACGACGAGACGGACGACGTCTTTCCGATAAATCGTCAAGACGGCGAGCAGCGAGGCAAAGTTCACGAATATCTCGAACGAGAGTCCCGGCAGTTCGATATCGAACAGCTCTTGGAAGATGACCAAGTGACCGCTTGACGAAATCGGGATCGGCTCCGTGAAGCCTTGAATCAAACCGAGCAGTAAGTAGAACAACCATATTGTCATATCGTAATATCCTCTTTTCTTTTTTACATCAATTCCATTATTTTAGCAGACCGCCTATTCCACTGACCACCCTTTCAAAAAAATTCGTTATTTTCAAAACTTTCATTGATTAGTCTGAAAATTAAATTTATTATAGAAGAGTACTCAACTGGTGCAACGGTGATGACCCCATTGGCCAGTTGGGTACTTTTTCGTACAGAATATGACATTTCAGCCACCATAAAACTTTTTGTTTACAATTGAACCCATTTAATATTAAATTTTTAATAGAACTGTTACCATTTTTTCTAATTTCATACCAGACCTTAGACCTATCCCGTTTCAAATTTGGTATGAAAAACTTGAAAAATGCACTTATAAATTGTAAAAACTGGCCGATAGTATGATTGTAGAAGCAATTTCGTAATCTTTGTCGGTTCAGATATGAGTCCATGGAAGGAGGAACCATCATTGAGTCAAACGCTATCCACTAAATCCCACCACTTGTCCACCGAGCAACAGAGGATGATTCACTGTATCCGTCTACTCGGCGACTTGTTGAAGGAACGTCCACGTCGCTCTGTGTATCGTCGCTTCGCGATGGAACAAAGCTGGCCATCTCCCGAGTCGATTATTCGACAGTTCGGGTCATGGGCCGAGGCGCTCGCCATCGCCGGCTACGAATGGCATGGAGAGGCGACCGTCGACCTCCCGGATAAAATGCCGAAGTACACGCGCGAAGATATCATCGAGACGCTTGCCCTCTACTCGCGTGACATGGGATCGATTATCACGCTCAAAAAATATCAGGAATGGCGCAAGCTTCATCCGAAAGCACCGAGCCATTACCATATCGTCAAGACGTTCGGCTCATGGCACGATGCGTGTGCCGAGGCCGGACTTGAAGCGAGTGTGACCTATTCCAAATCCGAGCTCTCGAACGCACTCCGTGAAGCGATTCACGAGATGGGCTTCTCTCTTTCCTTTGAAGCGTATCGCGAATGGGCAAAACGAAACAACAAACCATCCACGAAAGCCATCCTTCATCGTTACGGCTCGTGGTCGGCTGCGATTCACGCGGTCGAGTCAGAAATCTTCAATCAGAAATTATAATCTTTCATTCATAAGGAGGACGCCGGGTATCCGGTGTCCTCCTTTATTTTGTAGGTGTACCGTTGTCGCTCGTCCTTTCGGCGTCCACGCTTTCTGCAGGCAATCCCGGAGCCGCATCGCTTACGCTGCTGGGTCTCCGTCGGATTGCTGTTCTGCAAGAGTCGGGGCGCCGAGGGACGAGCGAATCGAATTCGATTTAACATTCGTTCAACGGCGCCTAGGCCGGTGCCCGAACTCCTAGGGGAGGGCGATGCAAGGATGACCCCGTAAAGCGCGGCACGCGCTGCGGAGGCATCCGCATCGCCCCAGGAACGGAGGGCATCGGCCCAAGCATCGTTCATGTTGATCAGACAAAAAAGGAGAACACCGATGAGCCGGTGTTCTCCTTCATCATTGAATCCGTTCCGTCGACGTGTCGCGATAATGGGCGACACGGTCACGGCCGTTGAATTTCGCACCGACGTACATGGCCCGGTCTGCGTGACGCAGCAACGTGTCGAGGTCCTCATACTCGTGAATCGTCTCGATGCCGATGCTCGCCGTCACCTGGACGCGAATCCCTTCCGATCCGAACGGATGGTTGCGGAGCGCTTGACGAATCTTCTCCCCCGTCACGATGGCCGCGGCCTCATCCATCCGTGGGAAGACGAAGACGAACTCTTCGCCGCCGTAACGGGTGACGAGGTCCCCACTCCGGATGAGACGCGTAAACAACACGCCGGCCTCAATCAACACCTCATCCCCGAACGCGTGACCGTACGTGTCGTTGATCGCCTTGAAATGATCGAGGTCGACCAAGAATACCGACAACGGATACGATGCGACATCGTTCAACCGCTCTTTCGTCCACCGCTTGAGCGCCCGCTGGTTCGGGAGTCCCGTCATCGGATCGGTCAAACTTTCATGTTGGAGACGGTTCCGTTCGTCGATCCGTTCGAGCGACCAGGACAGTGTCTTCAACAGGCGATGGAGCTCAACGGCGATCGCCCCGTCGTAAGCCCCGTTCGCCGTCGTCGAGATCATACAGCTGACCGCGTTCGTCGTGCTCGACACCGGTTGGATGACGAGTGCCGAATGATGGAGCTCGGTTTGATGTGCCTGCAGGTCGGGATGCCACTCATGAAGCGAATCATACACAAAGTACGGTTCTTCCGCGTCGCGGTGCCGTTCGAGTGTGGAGGCGTCGGCGACGGGGGTGGACGTACGGCCGCTGATATCATAAAACATCCGGTGCCCGTCCCGATTGACTTGGAGCCAGCCGCGCTCGAGCTCGACGACTTCCCGGAGCCCGTTCCAAAACTTCTCGATGAGCAGTTGCTCGTTGTCGACGCGGTACAGTTGCTCTTTCAACCGTTCGACTTGATCGATTTTCGACTGCGTCTCTTCGGTCTCCGTCGCTTTCGATAAGCCCATCTTGAGGAGCGACAGGATGAGGAACGTCGCCATCAGCCCCGTGTATCCGAACAGTTGGAACGCCTCGATGGCGACCATCGTGAACAACAGCTCGAGCGAGATGACGAGCCAGTCAAAACGGAGCAAACGCCACATGATCGGGAGCGGGATCCGTTCCCCAATCAAGAACCGCGATAGCAGGAAACTGAAGCCGAGGACGAGGAACAAGACGGCAAAGAACCCAATCAGCGCCGTACCTTGTTCGAGCAAATGAACGTTCGGTCCAATCTGTCCGCCGAGCCGCAAATAGACGAGCCCCGGCAAGACGAGGAGCATCGCCTCGATCAACGTATTGAGCGGATAGAAATGCAAAAAACGCCGACGTCCGACTTTGTTCGTGAACGTCCGGGCCTGAAACGTGAGTAAGAGGAGCTGTCCCATCAACAAGGCCGGCAACAGGCCGTACAAGAAGAACGTCATGAAGACGAACATCTCATGGAACGTAAAGTGAAGGTGCCGCCGCTTGAGCGGGTTCATGACGAACAAGGCGCCGAGCGTGAAGATGAACCAAAATAACGACCAATCAAACGTACCGATGCCGAGCCACATGTAGGCGAGGATTCCCATGAAGACGAGCGACCACGAGAACCAGCTTCTGATGAGGTACTTCCGAAATCGCATCGTCTCCCCCCTTTTCATTATCATTCCTACATAGTATGAAGGGTTTTGGTGGAAGATTCCAGCCGTTGTTTGAAAGTTGTGACAATGAAAAAAGATCGCGACTCACGTCACGATCCTGTCATCACTTTGCTTTTAAGAACGAAAAACCGATCGAGCCTGACCCCGTGTGGGCCCCAAGGAGCGATGCGAGTGTGTCGACCCGAATTTTGGCTTTGTCGCCGAGCTCACGTTTCCACGACTCGGCCAGTTCTGGCACGTTCCCGTGGAAAATCGAGACGTCCGTGCATTCACCCGAATCGATGACTTGACGGAGCGCTTCGAACAACTGGGCTTGCGCCTTCTTATACGTCCGAACCGTTTGATACGGAACGATAAGACCGTCTTCGAAGCGAAGCACCGGCTTCAATTGCAACATATTCCCGATGAGCGCTTTCGACTTCGAGATCCGGCCGCCTTTTTGCATTTGCGTCAAGTTTTGCAAAATCAATTCGATGTGGACGTCCTCGGTTCGTTGTTTCATATACGCTTCGACGTCCTCGAGCGTATCTCCACGCTCGACGCGTTCAATCAACTCTTCGAGCATGAGCCCCATCGTGTAGATGCCGGCCCGTGAGTCGATAGCGAGCAGTTTGAACTCGGCGATCTCTGCACCTTGAACCGATGCCGAATACGTCCCGCTCAAGTCCGACGACAAGTGGACGGCGATGCCCATATCATATTGATCTTTGATGCTCTCATACAAAGTGACGAGGTCGCCGATGGCCGGTTGGCTCGTCGAGACGCGTTCACCTGCGTCGATCCATTCGTACACAGTCTTGGCATCGACCTCGACCCCGTCTTTATACGGCTGGTCGCCTTTGACGACGTAGAGCGGAACGATATGGATGTCCGGGTGGTGTTGAATCGAATCAGGAAGGACGACCGTGCTGTCCGTAATATAAGCAATTTTCATAGTAGGATTCTCCTTAAATCAAGATTAGTACCTGGTAATATTATTTTATCACAGGTGAAGCGGTTTCACTATTTTTTCAAAATTGAAATCCTATGAAGTTTCACATATTCCCGTCCGCGATGCGCTCGAAACGGGTAAAAGATAACATCGGACAAAGGAGGAATCGGTATGATTCACATTCAGCACGTCAATAAAGTCTATAAGACCGGGGACGTCGAGACCGCGGCGTTGAAAGACATCGATTTGACGATCAATAACGGGGCCTTCGTCGTCATCCTCGGCCCGAGCGGGAGCGGCAAGAGTACGCTGTTGAACGTCATCAGCGGCCTCGACACGGTGACGTCCGGGACGATCACGTTCGGTGACACCGTCTTGACGGACTTATCGTCCGAACAGATGACAGCGTTTCGACGCGATCATCTCGGCTTCATCTTTCAACAATATAATCTACTCCAAAACTTGACCGTCTACGAGAACGTTCAAATCGGGGCCGATTTATCGACCGACCCGCTCCCAATCGAAGAGTTGTTAGATCAAGTCGGGTTAGCGGCTGCCCGTGACAAATACCCGTACCAATTGTCGGGCGGCGAGCAACAACGCGTCTCGGTCGCCCGGAGTCTCGCCAAAAATCCGTCCATCATCTTCTGCGACGAACCGACGGGCTCGCTCGATGAGGACAATTCAAAACGGGTGCTCGAACTGCTCGAGCGCTTGAACGAGACGTACAACAAGACGGTCGTCGTCATCACGCACAACACGGGCATCAGTGAGATGGCCGATGACGTCATCAAAATGAACTCGGGACGGATCGTGGAGTACACGCACAACCCGGTCCGAAAAGCCGCTCGCGACATCCACTGGGGGTGAGACAGATGCTGTATAAAAACGTATGGAAGACGCTCGCCGGCAAATGGATGCAGCTCCTTGCCATCGCCGTCATCATCGTCATGAGCTCGCTCACGTATACGATGATGTTTTATGGCATCAGCGGCATCGAAGTGCCGACCGAGGAGTATCTCGCCTCATCGAATCAAGAGGATTTTGCCGTCGAGATGCTGAACCGGGTCACGGAAGAAGAGGCGGCCTTGCCTGAGTTGGCGGACTTCATCGCCTCCGGCCGCTACACGCTCTCGGACTTGCGACGTGTCGACGAGGCGGCGTTCGATGACTTGATCGCGGCACGCATCGACGCCGTCGAGGGCGAGATGGACGGCGCGACGCTTGAGCTCCGCGCCTCGAAGCTATTGACCTACCCGTTCGGCTCGAGCGAACACCGCGGACTCGTCTTGAAAGAAGCGGACACGATCAACGTGTCTTATCTCGAGGCTGGCAAGCGGCCTGAGCAAAACGATGAGGTCGCCATCAACGCGAAATACGCCGAGAAGAACGGGATTGAAATCGGTGATTCGCTCGACCTCGGTACCCCTTTCACGGTGAGCGGATTCGTCTTGTTCCCGGACTACACGCTCCCGCTGTTTGATGAGAACTTCTTCAATTTGGATCCCGGCACGCAGACACTCCTTTTAATGACGGACGCCGCCTACGACGAGGTGATTGGAACCGAATCGTTCCGCCTTGCCGGTGTCACTGACGGGACGGTCGTGACCGACGTCGAGCTCCCGTTCGTCATCTCGGTCATGGAAACGGAAAACATCATGCGCAGCGGCGCCATCTATAGCGAGATCTCATCTGGTAAAGCGATGGCGCTCGGCTTGAGCCTGTTCATCGTCTCGATTGCCGTCATCATCGTCGCCATCCTGATTTCGAACATGCTCGAGGCCGAGCGCGGACAAATCGGGCTCTTGAAAGCGATTGGCTACAACCGCCGCCAAATCGCGGTCCCGTACCTAGTCTTCATCTTGTTGTTCGCGACGCTCATGCTCGTCATCGGCTATTTCCTCGGGCTCTACTTCGCCGAGCCGCTCAAAAACCTGTATCTCGATTTCTATCTATTGCCGTCCATCACCATCGCCCAAAGCCCGCTCGTCTTTCTCACGGCCGTCTTCGCCCCGCTCCTGTTCTTCGCGCTCGTGGCGGGAGCCGTCATCTATAAAATCATGGGCGAGAGCGCTCTCGCTTTGCTGTCGCCTCGAGACAACGCCTCACTCAATCGACTGAGCCGCATCGTCAGCCGTCTGCTCCGGAACGCCCGCGGCAAGACGAAATTCAAATATTTATACGCCGTCAAAAGCACGGGCAGCTTCATCATCTTCTTTTTCGGTATCCTATTCTCGACGCTCCTCATCGTCTTCGCCCTCATGATGAACGGGGCGGTCGACCGGATGACGGTCGGCGAGTTGAACGAGGCCGACTATGAATATGAGGCGTACACGACGACGCAACCTGTGCTCGAAGATGGACAAGAGCCGTTCCTCACCTACCCGTTCGCCTTCGCTCAAGACAACCTTGTCACGTTGAAAGGGCTCGATGCGACGAACACACTCTATCCTCTCGAAGACGAAGACGGGAACGAACTGGTACCGAAAGCGGATGAGATCATCGTCAACGCCTCACTCGCCTTGAAGCTCGGCCTCGAGACCGGGGACACGCTTGACATCGAACTCGACAACGAGACGTTGTCGTACCCGATCGGAGGTATCGCCGACGAATATGCGGGCGATGTCGTCTACCTGCCTCGGGCAATGCTCAGCGAACAATTATCGGGCGGGACGACACGTGATTTGTTCAACGGGATTTATGCAACCGAACGGCCGGACGAGACGGACTATCCGACGGTCATCTCACGAAGCGGTCTGATTAAGCAGTCCCAATCGATCAATGAGTACATGAACTTGATGATGAACGTCATGATTGGCGGATCGGCCTTGATCGCCTTCAGCATCCTGTTCGTCTTGACCGCACTCACGGTCGAGAAAAATTATTACGTCATCTCGCTCTTGAAAGTGATGGGCTACGACCGGCGCGAGGTCCGCTCGATGATTCTCAATAGCTACTTCATCTACGCGCTCATCTCGGCCCTGCTCAGCATCCCGATCGCCCTCGTCATCTTGCGGGTCATCATCGTCGTGTTCGCGGAAGATTATGGACTCGTCTTGCCGCTCGAGTTCGAGTGGATTTATCTGCTTTATACACTCGGTGCGGTGACGCTCCTCTTCTTCGCAAGCACGTTCATCAGCCGTCGCAAGATCGATCAGATTCCGCTCCAAGAAGTATTGAAGACGTATCAAGAATAATTTTTCGCCAAATAGGGCATAATAAGAGAAGAGACCAGGCCTCTCCCTGTGAGAGGCCTGACTATTTGAAGAAGAGGATGATTCTTATATGAACCGTACACAAGTGTTGCTCGCCATTCCAGGAAACTGGTCATCGGCCGAGGCAGTCAGCGAACAAATCAGTTTACATAGCGAAGGCTACACGATGGCTGGCCTACTGCTGTTAGAAGATGAGACCGGAAAAGCGTTCACGGTCGAAGTCGTCGAGCGCGACCCGGCTCTCGCCGAAGCGATGATTCATGCCAGCTCGGGCGGTTTCACGCCGAAAATCGCGAAAGGGCTTACCCGCCACACGCATATCGTCTATTTGATCGTCGACGTCAATGACGTGACGGACATCGCGGCGGCCCGCCGTGCGGCCAATGCCATCTTGAACGCCGGCGGACTCGGCGTCATGGTCGAGACGGCTGGGGTCGCCTACTCGAAAGACGAATGGCAAGAGTCGAAAGAAGAAGACCTCGCTCTCGATTACTCGCTTCTCACAGCCATCACGGAAGAAGAAGACGCCTACGTCTCGTGGGGCATGAAAGCGTTCGGTCACGCCGACGTCGCCGTACCGGCCACGCTCGAAATTGAAGACGCGATTCACGTCGTCCATTCGTTCAACTTCCACCTCATCTCGGGTGGATCGATGTTCGGGGACGGGGACAGCTTCACGTTCGAAGATGGCAAGACGTTCACGGTCGAGATGGGTGAAGACGAGCGGACGTCAATCGACAACTTGCTCCATAACCCGTTCGGCTTGATTTACCTCGTGCCGCAGACAACTGAAGATTGAACATGGCGATCGATTCGGACTCCCGTCCAAATCGATCTTTTTTGATTAATCGATTATAATCGATTATAATTAATCTATACAAATAATAGATTAGAGGTGAATCATATGAAAGAGTCGCCTACGGTTGAGTTCAAGCGAGAACTTACAGACGCTGTCGTTCACGAAGTGATTGCGTTCGCCAACACGCAAGGTGGTGTTCTTTATATCGGTATAGAAGATGATGGTACCGTCCTCGGTGTCCCTAACGCACATAAACAACTCGAAGCAGTATCAAACAAGCTACATGACAACATCCAACCAGATATTCTAGTCCATTTATATTTAGAAGTGGTTGAGCTCGACAAAAAAGAGGTCATAAAGATAGCTGTGGCCCGCGGAACGAGACGCCCTTATCATTTGAAGAGAAAAGGCATGAAATCGTCGGGTGTTTTCATTCGGTACGGTACGTCTGTCACAAATGCCTCTGAAGAAAACATCCGCCAAATGATTATCGAATCAGATGGGACGAACTTTGAAACGATGCGTAGTTTGAAACAGGAACTGACTTTCGAGGAAGCTTCTCACTTTTTTGCTCAAACGAACATCAAATTTGGTGTCGAGCAACAACGTACACTTGGCCTGATGACAGATGATGGCTATTACACAAATTTAGGGCTCCTTCTTTCTGACCAATGCGAACACTCAATCAAATGCGCCCGCTATTTAGGGAACGACAAGCTTGAATTTCAAGATCGTAAAGAATTTAGTGGCTCCATTCTCACGCAAGTCGAATCCGTTTATGAATACCTTAGTCTGAACAATGCCACGTCAGCACGCTTCGTCGGTCTAAAACGGCTCGAGACCGAAAGTTATCCTAGTCCTGCTTTGCGAGAAGCTCTTGTAAATGCCGTTACACATCGCGATTATAGTTTTAGCGGTAGCATCTTGATTCATTTATTCCAAAACCGAATCGAAATCGTCTCGGTGGGCGGACTCGTGAAGGGCTTAACGATCGAGGATATCAATTTAGGTATTTCTCAGAGCCGTAATCCAAAACTAGCCAATGTATTGTATCGTCTGAAATGGATTGAAAGTTATGGTACCGGGTTACAACGAATCAAAGAAAGCTACAAAGAAAGTCTCGAACGACCATTCTGGACTACGAGTCCGAACGCCTTTGTCGTGACGTTGCCTAAACAACAGCTAACGACACCAGACTCTGACGAAAACGAACTCGAACAATGGCTTAGTCAACAGTCCGAATTTACGACAAGAGAACTCGAAGCCTATTTGAATAAAAGCAAAGGGACTGTCCGAAAACTGATCGAACAGTTGATAGCCGAACGAAAAGTGACCCGTGTCGGAAACGGTCGAACGACGCGCTACCGTACGTTAAACTAAACAAGAGCTCACAGACTTTCGTCTGTGGGCTCTTGTTTTGGTTGCGCCGGCATATCGAGCGGCAAGAAATAATGTGCGCGCCCTTCCCACCCGAGTCGATCACTCAACAGGTCGAACGACGTCCGGAAGAAGGCTTGGATGTCATCTGCCCGACTCACGTTCTCAATCGACAAAAAACATTCGCTCATCTTGGCGTCGTAGTAGGCGTCCACAGGTTGAAGCCGCTCCGAGCCGAGGTCGGTGTATTGAAACGGATACGGCAAGATGAAGAACGTCGGCACGTCGACGGACTCGTCGCCGAGCCAAAACCCGAACTCAATCATGTGCTCATCGAACGCCGCCTTCTCAATCAGTTTGTCTTCCAGGAACGGCTCGGACTTCCCGTAGACGATCATCGACGAGACGTCGAACGTGCCCCAAAACAAGGCCGGTTTCACTTTCAGGCACCGGAGCGGGGCAAGAAACACCGCTTGTTCCCGTGCGGCGTATTGGAACAAACGCAGCCCTTTCAGCGCGGCATCGGCATCGTAAGCGAGCGGCGCCTCATCCCGGTCCAAGTATCTGAGTTCTCGCATCTCCTGCGTCTTCGGATTGAACTCGAGTCGAACGCCGGACGCTTGAAGCGTATCGATGATTTCCATGTAATACGTTTTGAGCGTTTTCCCGTCCTCAAGCGAGAACATCGTTCGATTGGACTCGACATGCACCGTAATGATTCCGGCCACGACATCGATGTCCACCTCGAACAACGTCTCCCCGCTCCAGAGCGGCCCGGTCGAAAACCCGTTCACGGTGAGCGGCAGTGTGACGTGAGCCCATTGCGGTTCTTGCGGGGCGAGTGCAAGCTTTAGTTTTCCTAGAATCTGTGACAAAAGATGCAGCGTGAGCTTCGTGTCGGCCCAGTCGGAGTGGCGGATCAGATTCATGAGCGTTTCCCCATTTCTTCCTTCGAACAAGTGACACAGCTACTATCCTGATTCTCCGTGTCCGGCTCCGACAATCAAAAAAATCCACAGACACGTGTCTGTGGATTTAGCCTCGCATCTCTTGGAGACGCTCGAGTTGATGGGTCAGCTCGCCGATTGGGACGAACCGGGCCCGGCGGAGCGTCTCTCTGCCGTCGAGGAAAAACAGGACGACCGGGACGGTGAAAATCGAGTAGGCACCGGCAATCTCCGGCACCTGATCCGAATCGATGGCGACCGCCTCGATATCGGGGAACTCCGTCAACATCTCCTCGACTTGCGGTTTGAGCGAGTGGCAGACGCTACAGGTCGGATGCGAGACGTAGACGAGCAATTGGTCTGTATTCGCGATCCGGTCGTGTAACGCCGAAAGTGTGGTGACAGCTTCCATCGAACTCCCTCCTTTTTTGATTACGCGTCGAGCCAAAGCACCCCGACCGTCTCAAAGCCGGCGTGGACCGCGATTGATGGGCAGAAGCGCGTCTTGACGACTTCAATGTCTGGCAATTTCGCCTGGATGAGCGCGACGAGATTGTCTTGCATCTCCGGAGCGAGCGCCGTCTGGACGAAGACACGGTTGTTGTGGATGCCGTTCGCGGCGTGGCGACGTTCGAGCTCGGTCACCATCTCGGCGTATGCTTTTTTAAGCGAACGTGCTTTTTTGAACGGGATGACTTTCCCCGTCTCATCGAGCGTGATAATCGGTTTGATGTTGAGGATGTTGGCGAGGAACATCTCGCCTGACGAGACGCGGCCGCCGCGGCGCATCGTTTCCATGTTGCCGATAATCATGAAGAAGTTCTTCTTATCGCGCCACGCTTCGAGCAAGGCGACAATCTCTTCGACCGACTTGCCTTCAGCTTCGGCGGCAAGACCGAGACGGACGAGTTCTTGCTGCGCCTCGAGCGCTGCGTGCGAATCGACCGTATATACTTTGAAGCCGGCCGCTTCGGCCGCTGCACTCGAGTTCTTCACGGTCGAACTCAAACCGTTCGAGCAATGGACGGCGATGGCGCAATCATATCCTTCTTCTTTCAAACGTTCATAGCGGGCGATGAAGTCGCCGAAAATCGGCTGTGACGTCTTCGCCTCTTTCTTTTGGTCGATCATATAGCGGTGCAAGTCTTCGAGCGACAAGTCGACTTCGCTATAGCCGCTGCCGTCGACAATCAGTTGAATCGGGACGATATCGACACCGAGACGGGCCGCCTCTTCCTTCGAGAAATTGGCCATACTATCGGTAATCCATGCGATTTTGGTCATAACAAAAATCCTCCAATGGTCGTTCAATTTTTTCCTTTCTCATTATACCTTATTTTCCGGATTCGTTCCTTTCCGACTCATTCGCACGAAAAAAGACAGCCCGACTCGTCGTCGCGCTGTCTTCGGCTTCGACTCATCGTGTCGAAATCAGTTTCGTATGAGCAAACTCATCATGCGGCAATTCCATGTTCTTGCCCGACTTGATCTGTTGCAGCGCTTTTAACAGCGGCAGACCGAGCGTGGCCGGATAGACGACGTCTTTATATAGCGTCCGCTTCACGACTTGTTCGAGCGAGAGCGAGCGCCCGTCTTGACTGACGACTTTAATCCCAACGACCTGGTCGCCGATTGTTTGGCCATTTTTATTGAGCAGGAAGTATACTTCCCCGGCCATCGTCACGAGCGTCGGTAAATAGTAACGTTTCACTTCTTTTCCAGGAAGCAACTTCTTCCGAATCGTCTTCTCGACAAGTTTCGCTGGTGTTTGAAGAATGAGTTGGTCGATTTGACTGGCGACGGCACGTTTCCAAATTGTGACTGCCACGTTCATCATCCTCTCGTTTCGGTTCTAGGCTTTAGATTCCTCTTTTGCCTTCGCTTGAAACGCCGAAAACGGACAACCCGAGCGCGCGAACAAGTTCGGCGTCACAATTTTGTCATCATAGTGGCGGTGGAACACGTGCGTCGCGGCCGGAGACAGCGGTGGGATGAGCCAGCTCCATTGCCCGGTCACGTCGCGCCCGGCGTCCTGCTCGTTCTTCTCGAACCGTTTGAACTGTTTCGCCGCCGTATGGTGGTCGACAATCGTCACGCCGGCCCGTTCGAACGACTGCAAGACGGCGACGTTCAATTCGACGAGGGTCCGGTCGCGCCAAAGCGTCCGCTCTTTCGACGTGTCGAGCCCGAGCGATGCGCCGACGAGCGGCAACAGGTCATAACGGTCCGTATCGGCCAAGTTGCGCGCCCCAATCTCGGTCTCCATATACCAGCCGTTGAACGGGACCGAGGTGAAGCGCAGTCCACCAATTTCCAGTTCCATGTCGGCGATGGCCGGAACAGCGTGCCATTTAATCGGCCGTCCGCCGAACAAGTCGTACGCCTCGTGCTGAATGTCGACCTCGAATACCGCATCGTCCGGCAATTCATAGAGCCGAACGTCACTCCCATCCGTGATCAGGAGCGGCAAGATGTCAAACGCAGTCCTAGCCCCGCTCCAACCGAGCCGTTCGGCCTGACGCGTCATCGTCAAAGACAGTGGATCACCGATGATGCCGTCTTCTGTCTCATATGCCGCATACCGGATGAGTTGCGTGTTCAAGAGACGGAACTCGTTCGGGAGCACCGTCATCGTCGAGCGGATTTTCCCGCCGTTCGTCGCGTAACGCAAGTGGTCGATGAGTGCTTCGAACACATCGTCGAACGTCTCCGCGCCGCGGGCATCCCGGACGGTGAGCGTCTGCCAAAACAGACGGCCGATGCATCGGTTTGAGTTCCGCCAGGCGAGTTTCGCGCCCTCGGTCAACTCGTCGGTCGTGAGCGTATACGTTCCCGTACGGTCGATTTCTTTCGCAATCTCATCGAGCCGGTCCGTCTGATCGCCTTTTAGTTGTGAGAAAAAGTGTCGGGCTGCCTGAATGTCCATCTCATGTATCTCCTCTTTCGTTCTGTCCCTCCCATCTTAAGGGAAACCACACCCGTTTTCTACCCGGACGCGATAAAAAAGCAGGACGATGTGCGGGCTGTTCGATTGAACAAGCATGGGAATGATTTTTCGGAATCGCACATCGAACCGGATGGACATATAAAAAAAACCAGAGGTCGTTTGACCTCTGGTGAACTACTTAGCGTTGTTTCACGACGACCGAGCCGTAGGCTGGTACATCGACCGAGCCCGAGACGCGTTTAATCGTCTTCGTGCCCGCTTGTTTCCCATCGACGATGAGGTTCCATTGCCCGCTCGGCAATTTCACTTTGACCGTCTTGGCGTTGGCGTTGTGCGTGATGAACAAGTCTTTCTTCTGGCCTGGCGCTTTGTCATCGATTGAGTAGCTGATGACGTTCGCTTCGGCTTTGTAGAATTTCAAGTTTTTCTTCACGTCCACCGCTTTCGTCATGCGAAGACCCGGGTTGTCTTTACGCATCTCGATCAAGCCCTTCATGTACTGGACGTCCGCCTTACGGTCAGCGGCCCGTTTCCAGTCCATTTGGTTGATGCGATCCGGTGATTTGTACGAGTTGTGGTCGCCTTCTTTCGTGCGCATGAACTCTTGACCGGCATGGATGAACGTCGTTCCTTGGCTTGTCAAGAGAATGCTCGACGCGAGACGGTGCATCTTCGTACGGTCCGCTTCCGACGTTTCTGGGTTCGTGAGTTCAAGCTTGTCCCAGAGCGTGTGGTTGTCGTGCGCTTCGACGTACGTGATCGCTTGCGTCGGTTCTTTCGTGAAGCCTTTGATGTCGGCGCTATAATCGATTTCACCGACGATGCCTGTCTTGATGCGGTTCTCAAGGCCGGCTTTCCCGTTGATGAAGCCGTTGTCCGTGTCGACGAAGACACTGCCTTTCAAGCCGTCGCGGATGTTGTCGTTGAAGTGTGCGACGCCTGGCATCTTATAGGCGTTCTTCTGGTTCGCTTTTTTCGCCGGGTCGAGTGGCGTGCTGAGGTCCCAACCTTCGCCGAAGACGAGGATGGATGGATCCACTTTGTTCAACGCCGAACGGACTTGGTTCATGGTCTTGACGTCATGGATGCCCATGAGATCGAAACGGAACCCGTCCCAATGGTACTCTTGCGCCCAATAGACGACCGAGTCGACGATGAGCTTCTGCATCATCTTGCGTTCAGACGCAGTGTCGTTGCCGACACCCGTTCCGTTCGCGAAGTCGCCGCCCTCTGTGTAACGGTAGTAGTAACCTGGGACGATCTTATGCAAGTTCGACGCCTGCGCATCAAACATGTGGTTATAGACGACGTCCATGACGGCGCGCAAGTTGTTGTCATGGAGCCCTTGAATCATTTGTTTCATCTCACGAATCCGGACTTTCGCATCATATGGATTCGTCGAATACGAGCCTTCCGGCGCGTTATAGTTTTTCGGGTCATACCCCCAGTTGTATGATGCATCCGGTTTCGTCTCATCGACCGAGGCCGTGTTATAGTCGTACACCGGAATGAACTGGACGTGTGTGACACCGAGGTCTTTCATATGGTCGAGGCCAGTCTTTGTGGCCGTTTTCTTGCCGTTGACGAGGAGGCGTGTGCCTGGCTCGACGACACCGAGATATTTGCCTTTGTTTTTGATGCCTGAGTCGTACTTGTCTGACGTGACGTCGAAAATCGACAAGTCGCGGACGTGCGTCTCATAGATGATCGCATCTGTTCGTTTCGCCAATTTCGGCTTCATCGAGTTCCAACGTTTCGGTTTCGTCTCGTTCAAGTCGACGACGACCCCTTGGTCCCCGTTCACACCGACTGCTGTCGCGTACGGATCGACCGCGCGGACGCTGTCTGACGCGTGCTTGACGTTGTACGTGTAGCCGATGCCGTCCAAATCGCCACGGACGTCCGCGACCCATGTGCCGCGCTCGCCACGCTTCATCGAGATCGTCTTCTTCAAGTCTTTATCTGAAGCTGGACGCGTTTTCGGCATGTTCCATAGTTCGAGCTTCACGTCTTGTGCCGTCGGGGCCCAAAGGACGAATTGTGATTTTGACTGCTTGTAAGTCACGCCGAGTTTGCCGTCATAGGCATACTTCGCATCGAACTCCGGTGACCGAAGGACGTCGCCCGCTTGGAGTACTTTATCTCCGAACGTCGGGTGCTTCGCCGTGATGACCGCCGCCAAATCGATGTCTGCACTGAAACGGACGGTGACCGACTTGTCGCCTGACTTCTCAACCGATTCAACGGTCGCACCTTCGACCGTCAATTCGCTCAAGAACTTATTGTCGATGACGCGGTTGAGCGTGAGCTCCGCTTGACGGAACGTGTCCGCCTCGAATGAGACGATTTTCGGTGAACGATCGATTTCTGGTTCTGAATAGTAAATCGTCGAATCCCCTTCGACGAGCCAAATCTCTTTCGCCGTGCTGAGCGCGAAACGGTCTGTGCCGTCTTTTTCGGCCCATTCGCCTTTTTTCGTGACGAGTCCGATGAGTTTCTTCGCGTCCGGGTTGGCAAACTTCACGTTCGCGACACCGCCGAAGGCGTCCGTCTCATCGAAGTTGATGTTTTGACCGTCGCCACCGTCTGGCCATGTCCAAAGACCCCAGTCCGTGTATGTATTGTCGTAACGGAAGTAATGAACTTTCATATCTACGTCCGTTGCTGCCGTCTCCCCGTCTGGGTTCGACGTATAGATTTTCGAGTCCCCTGACTTGATCCATACTTCGGCAACGCCGTCTTTGATCATATCGCTCGTGATGAAGCGGTCGTTCTCCGATCCTTTATCTTTCTCCCAGTTGTCCGTACGGACGACGAGACCGAGCTTTTCAGGTGAATCGACCGGGAATTCGTAGGCCGCCACCTTTCCGAAATCGTCCTCGCCGTTGAAGGCGAAGGCTTTATTCGGGAAATAATCTGGGTTATTCGCCCAAAGCCATAAGTTCCAATCCGTTTGATTGTACGGGGCCTCTTGATAGTGAACGACGACGAGCGTCGACTTGCCTTTATCGAGAGCGGACGATGACATCGGAAACATTGAGAACACTAATGCAAACGTTAGCACAACTGCCCATGCCTGTTTCCATCGCTTGTTGACCATGTGGGTCCCTCCTTGTAGCATTAATTTAGGAAAACGCTTACACAAAAATTGTAAACGTTTCCTTTTCGGAATTCAATGTTTTTCTAGACAAACACCTAACCCCTTCCACTTTGCGCCATCGGTTGGGAAACCCCCTCTATTTTCCATTTGAAAAACGATTGCATTATTGGTCGATTGGACTGTATATAGAAGTTAGGGGAGGAATTTTAAATATATGTCACTTACGAACCTCATTAACAACTTGATCGCCAACGCCAGTCTGTTGCTAGTCGGCCTCTATATCATCTCGCGCCTCACGAAGCTGGGCGTGACGACGAAGCTCCCGCTCCGGCGTCAAGTCACCATCTCCTTCTTACTCGCCGGGCTGTCGATTGTGATCACCCTCCACGGCGTGTTGTGGAACGCGCAAGCCGACTTTCAATACGGGTTTGTCCCCATCATCATGTCGGCGCTCTACTTCGGCCTGCCGGGTGTACGCATCACATATGTCGCGAGCATTCTCGTTTTGCCGTTCATCTTGACCGAGACGCTTTTGTTGATCACGTTTCTCGACTACACGCTCGCCGCATCGGTCGCTGTCGCTTTCCTATGGTTCCGTGAACGAATCAAGCCGGCGCGGGACATCCGAATCGTCAATGCGATCAGCCTCGGATTCATCTCGTTATTCTCATTGTTAAACGTCAGCAATTATAATCAAATCGAAACGTATGTGATGACGCTCCTCGCCTTCATCACCATCGGGTACTCGGCCGGATTCCTGCTCCATATCGTCTACGGGGGCATCCATAAAATCCAACGCTCGGAACGGCTCATCTCGAAATATAAAGAAGCGGCCTTCACCGACGCATTGACCGGACTTGGCAATCGCCGCCGCTTCGAGGAAGAGATGAAGCGCGTCGACGAAGAAGTGATCAATGGAACGCAAGACGTCGCCTTGCTCTTCCTCGACATCGATCATTTCAAATCGATTAACGATACGTACGGCCATGATGCCGGGGACGCCATCTTAGTCGAATTAGGTACTCGCTTGACGAAGACGGCGCGGACCGATGACATGGTCTGCCGCAACGGCGGCGAAGAATTCTCGGTTTTATTGGCTGACTGCACGTTGTCGCAAGGGTTCGTCATTGGCAAACGCTATTTGCGGCAAATCGCCGAAACGCCGTTCTTATTGCCGGACGGATCCTTCATTGACGTCACCGTCTCGATTGGGATCGCGAGCACGTCAGAAGCGAAAGTTGTCACATCAAGCCAATTGGTCAAAAAAGCCGATATCGGACTATACGTCGCCAAGCGGAGCGGACGGAACCGACTCGGCAAGTGGAATGAAAAGAAAGCGAACTAGCCCTTGACGCGCAGCATCAAGGGCTAATTACAGTTTGTTCCATTCGTCAAGTGCTTCCAAATACCATCGATAGCTCAGCTTGAACTCCTCGTCCGTCACATCCGGCGGCCACATCGAGCGCGGGATCAGCCCCGTGAACTTTGCCCCTCCCGTATGCGCATAAATATAAGAGGCGACTTGGGTCGACATATCTCTCGTCAAAAAACCTGTCACGAACTTTCCGTCCTTGCTTTCAAAGATAATGTCGAGCCGGCGTCCTTCCATCTCATCGAGAATCAACTGGTTGTAGCGCCGGTGCGCCTCGTCCTTATGGTTGTACACCATCCCACGTCGCGCGTTATCGTCACGTTCCCAACGGTGGTCTTTTTTCTCCTTCGCTGTAAAAATCTTATCGAGTATACGCGGATCATCAATCGTCAAGCAACAGAAGATATGGTCATACGACAACTGGTCGTCGTTCGCCAAATCCATGATGTCCGTCTTCGGGATGATTCGTGCCTTGTAGCGGACCATCACCCGACGGACGACTTCTTCCTTCTCAAAGACGAGCCACTGCTTTCTCCGTTCGAACTTCTCATGTAACAGCTTATAGTTCATCTGATTCACCTCATGATCCAGCATACCAAAAAACGGCGTCCGAATGGTTCGGACGCCGTCTGTGTTAGTTCCCGTATTTTTTAAAGAGTTGATAATTCTTGTTCCCACCTGACAAGTTGTAGACGTCGGTGAAACCGAAGTTACGGAGCACGTTTTGGGCCGCGTTCCCCGTCACCCCGCCATTGCAGTACACGACGGTCGGCTTGTCTTTGTCCATGTCCTTGGCGGCTTCGCGCAAGTTACCGAGCGGGATGTTGACCGCACAGTCGACACACGCTTTCTCGAACTGTGCCGCTTTACGCGTATCGATAATCTGCATGTCTTCACCCGCATCGATCCGCTTCTGCAGCTCGGCCGGCGTGATGAGTCGCGCCGATTGATCCATACTGTTCGCTAGCGCCATGCCCGTGTACATGACTGGATCTTTCGTCGTCGAGAACGGCGGCGCGTATGCGAGGTCGAGATGGAACAAGTCATCGACTTTCGCCTTGAACGTGATGGCCGTGACGAACACGTCGATACGCTTGTCGACACCTTCGAACCCGACGATTTGAACGCCGAGCAATCGGCGTGTCGCCCGGTCACCGATCGCTTTAATTGTCATGTCTTTCCCGCCCATATAGGCCGGCTTGTCCGGTTTCGTGTTATGAAGCACTTCGATGTCGTAGCCGAGTTCGCGGGCCTCACGTTCCGATAGACCGGTCTGCGCGACGGCTTGGCCGAACACTTTGAAGATGCCCGTCCCGAGGATGCCGCGATGTTCAAGATCGCCGCCCGTGATGAGGTCACCGAGAGCGCGCCCCATCTTGTTCGCCGTCGAACCGAGCGGACGCCAAATCGGTTTACCCGTGACGAGCGAGAAGCTTTCGGCGACGTCGCCGGCCGCATAGACGTTTTTCACGTTCGTTTCCATGCGCTCGTTGATGGCGATCGCACCCGTCTCCCCGATTGTCACCCCGATTGACTTCGCGAGTTCCGTGTTCGGACGGACGCCGACCGACAGGATGACGAGGTCCGTGTCGATCGTCTTGCCGCTCTCCGTGACGACACGTTCGACGTGGCCGTCACCGATGAGTTCCGTCACCGTCTCGCCGAGCATGAGCTCGATGCCGTTCTTCTCGAGGTGATCTTCGACCCGGCACGCCATATCTTTGTCGAGCGGCGGCATCACTTGCGGGAAACGCTCGATGACCGTCACATCGATGCCGCGCAGTTTAAGCTGCTCGGCCATCTCAAGACCGATAAAGCCGGCACCGATGATCGTCGCGTGTTTCGGGTTCGTCGCGTCGACGAAGTTTCGCGTCGCTTCCGCATTCTGAATGTTGCGGATCGGGAACACGTTGTCCGAGTCGACACCCGGTATCGGCGGAATGATGCTCGAGGCGCCTGTCGCGAGGACCAACGAATCATAGCTGTCCGTGAACGATTCACCCGTCTCGAGATTCTCGACTGTGATCGTCTGTGCGTCGGCGTCGATTGCCGTCACGTTATGGCGTGTCATGACGTCAAGTTGGTAGCGTTTTTTAAAGAATGCCGCATCACGAGGTGTCAAATCGTCACGCGATTCGACTTCGCCGCCGACATAGTACGGAATCCCGCAACCCGAGTACGAGATGTCGTAGTCGCGGTCGTAAATGGTGATCTGTGCGTCTTCGTTGTTACGACGTGCTTTTGCCGCGACCGACGTACCGGCGGCGACTGAACCGATGATGACCAATTTCATAAAAAACACTCCTTAATAAAGTATTAGGCTGATATAGAGTCCAAGCAACGTGATGGCGAGCGTCGGAATCGTCAAGATGATCCCGACTTTAAAGTATTGACCCCAACCGATTTTAAGACCTTTCGTACGAAGCACGTGAAGCCATAGCAACGTCGCGAGTGACCCGATTGGTGTAATCTTCGGACCAAGGTCGGACCCGATGACGTTCGCATAGATGAGCGCTTCTCGAATCTGACCGGTCGTATTCGTCAAATCGATGGCGAGCGCGTCAATCATGACGGTCGGCATATTGTTCATGACCGATGACAAGATGGCGGCCAAGAAGCCCATCCCGAACGTGGCGCTGAAGGCGTTCACGGCGAACCAGTCGATGAAGTTGGCGAGCACTTGCGTCAGTCCCGCGTTTTGCAGACCGTAGACGACGATGTACATCCCGAGCGAGAAGAAGACGATCGCCCAAGGCGCACCGCGTAGGACGGACCGGGTCGGCACGGCCGGTGAACGGTTCGCCATGATGAGGAAGAACAACGAGATGACGCCTGCGACGAGCGAGACCGGGATGCCGATGACGTCACTCGTGAAGTATCCGATGACGAGAAGTGCGAGCACGACCCACGACAAACGGAACATTTTATGGTCTTTGATGACCGAGGCCGGCTCGACGAGTTTCGATAAATCGTATTGCTTCGGAATGTCGTTTTTGAAATACAAATACAAGACGAGCAAACTTCCGGCTACGGCGAATACGTTGACGAACACCATCCGCGCCGCATATTCGGCGAAACCGATGCCGAAGAAGTCGGCCGAGACGATGTTGACGAGGTTCGAGACGACGAACGGCAGACTCGCTGTATCGGCGATGAACCCGGACGCCATGACGTATGCCAACACGACCGCGTCCGGAAGCTTGAGCGCTCGCACCATGGCGAGCACGATTGGTGTCAAGATGAGCGCCGCTCCGTCGTTGGCGAACAACGCCGCGACGAGCGCACCAAGCAACGTGATATAGACGAACAGCTTGACGCCGCCGCCCTTGGCGATGCGGGCCATATGTAAGGCAGCCCATTCAAAAAATCCGATCTCGTCCAAGATGAGCGAGATGATGATGATGGCGATAAATGTGAACGTCGCGTTCCAAATGATGCCCCAAACGGTACCGACGTCGTCCAAATTGACAACACCAGTGAGTAAGGCGATGACCGCCATCCCCATCGCCGAGTAACCGATGCCGAGGCCTTTCGGTTGCTTAATGATGAGGAAGAGCGTCACCAAAAAGATGATACTAGCAATCCACTGCACAATGAGTTCCTCCAATAGTTCTCTATTTGTTTAGCACGTCTGTTGTAAGCCGCGAAGCACGAGGCTGACGCCGTCTTCTGTCGACTCGACGTCGAGCGTGACGTTTTTCGCCATCGCTTCTGCGTCATTTGCGACGGCGAACTTGAGGCCGTCGAAGTCTTTCACGTCATCTGTCGCTTCCGGAGCCGCGACGACTAGACCGAGCGTTGGGCCACAGCACCCGGCTTCGGTACAGATGCGGACCGATTTCGTCGTTTCCTCGGCCAGTGCCGCTTTCATAAAGTCGATCGCTTCATTCGTGATGTTCATGTAACTTCCTCCTTGAGTAGTTGTGACAGTGCCGGATAACCGACCGGCAGCTGTTCTTGCCATGCGAGTAACGTCGGGCGCGGATAGGCGCTCACACGCTCGAGCCAAGGCGCCTCGCTCGCGACTTTCGCCGTCAGCAACTTGCTTGTCACGTCGAGCGGTGTGAACGATTGGTTGACGACCCAGGCGAACGGTTGAATCTCGGCCCGTTCTAAGTCAGCGACGAGCCGCTCGGCTTCATACACTGGTGTCGCTTCAGGAAGCGTCGTGATGACGACGTGTGTCTGTTTCGGGTCGCGCAGTTTCGGCAACAGGTCGCGAACCGCTTCCGGGACGACCCCTGTCGACCGTTCGAGTTCGCGATGATAACTCTCGGTCGCGTCCAACAAAAGAAGCGTATGACCTGTCGGCGCCGTATCGATGACGACGAAGCGGTCTTTCGCTTTCGCCACTTGATCAGCGAAGGCACGGAAGACGGCAATCTCCTCGGTACACGGCGAACGCAAGTCCTCTTCGAGCATCATGCGCTGCTCCTCGTTCAGATCCCCCGCTTCCCGGAACACATCCATCCGGTACTTCTCGATCTCGACTTTCGGGTCAATCGCATCGACGGTGAACGTATCCGGGACGTCCAGACCGATTGTGAAAGCCACACGTGCAGCCGGGTCCGTCGTCGTCAAATGGACGGCGTGCCCTCGCTCACTGAGCGCGACGGCAACGAGCGAGGCAAGCGTCGTCTTGCCGACACCGCCTTTCCCCATCGTCATAATGACGCTCGGTCCATCCAGCTCGATTTCATCGACGAGTCGGTCAATCGAGCCATAATGACTCGTGTCATAACGTGTATTTGGGACGGTGGCCGTCTCCCCGTTCACCCAGCGTCGGAGCGCCGGGACACCGACGAGGTTCTCGTACGCATATGACAGCGTGAACGTCTCGAGGTCGGCGACACCTTTCGGAAGTTCACGGAGCGCCTGTTGTTGACGCTCGATGAACCGTTTCGTATAGCGGTCAGTCTCTTCGTCTGATGCGACGACGCCGTTGATGACAAGTTGCATCCGCTCGATGCCAATCGCGTGAAGCTCGGTCGCGGCACGCGCCGCCTCGACGAGCGTCGATGTCTCGGGACGGGCGACGAGCAACAATGTCGTCTCGCTGCTGTCGGTGAGCGTCTCGACAGCCCGTTTGTATTGCTGTTGCTTGTCGGCCAGACCAGCAAGCGGACCAAGGCAAGACGCGCCGGTCGTATTCGTCTCTAAAAATTCGTCCCACGCACTTGGCAACGTCAACAACCGTAGCGTGTGACCGGTCGGTGCCGTGTCAAAGATGACGTGATCGTATGTCTCACGTGCCGACTCAGACGTCAGTAACTCGGTAAACTGGTCGAACGCCGCGATCTCAACCGTACAGGCGCCGGACAGCTGTTCTTCCATCGACTGAATGGCCACGTCCGGAAGGACACCGCGATAAGGACCGACCATGCGTTCCATGTAATGCTTCGCCGCCTCTTCCGGGTCGAAGTTCGCGATGAACAGACCGGTTTCCGGGACGAGGCGTGGTGTCTCGTCGAGCTCCATCTCGAACACGTCCTGAAGGTTGCTCGCAGGGTCGGTCGACACGAGCAAGACTCGCTTACCGCGGTCAGCAAGCGTCAACGCGAGGCTCGAAGCGGTCGACGTCTTGCCGACACCGCCTTTACCGGTCAAAAACACATAGCGCGTTGGTTCGATTGTCGTGAAATCAAAGCGATTCATCATGACCCGCCTCCTTATTTTTTAAGCGTGATGCGGACTTTCGGCTTTTCGCCATCTTGTTTCGCGAACGCTTCGACCGGGAGTCCTGTCAACTCGGCAATCTCCTCGTTCGTCATGTAAGCGCCTCGTTTGACGACGGCACCGTCGACGACCGTAAGTGGGAGCGTCTCAAGACCGTTCGCGATTTCAACTTGAACATGGACGTTCTCGACGAATCGGTTCGGCTCGGAGGCAAGGTTATAACGGGCCACATCAAAGCCGCGTTGTTTTAATACGTAATGGATGGTCGCAATCCGCGTCAGCTCCGGATCGATTGAAGGACCACAAAGTCCGGTCGGGCAGCACATGGCTGGTTCGAATACTTCAAGTTTCATCGTTGACTCCTCCTTAAATCGCACAGTCCGTTTCGCAGTCACAATTCGCCTCGACCGTCTCGATGTTGTCGAGCAACTCGACGACGATCGCATAGAACGGGCTCGTCTCATTCAACCGATAGTGAATCCATTGCTTGTCGCGGCGCTCTAACAGGAGCCCTGCTTGCCGCATCATCTTCAAGTGGCGGCTGATTGCCGGTTGCGAAATGTCAAAACAGTCGACAAAACTGCAGGCACACTGCTCCCCTGCCTGCATTTGCTTGAGCATCGTCAAACGGGTCGGGTCGGCGAGCACTTTGAGCACTTTACTTAAATCATCTACCGTATGCATCGTCATTCTCCTTCTCTGTATAACAAATCCGTTATATAACCTTTACGTTATGAAAATACCATAGTTTCTCATGCGGAGCAATTGTCTTCTCATAAAAAGTTCGGTATGATGAAACACGTTGTGAAAACATGTGTCGGTCGAACGACTTCTTTCATATAATGCGGCGTTTGATCTTCGTGAGACTCGGAGATCAAAGTCAAAAATATATAGAGAGGTGTGTTCTTTTGGAAAAATTGAATACGATCAAACAAGATTGGCTCGGCAACGTCCGGGCCGACGTCCTAGCCGGCTTCGTCGTCGCACTCGCCCTCATCCCTGAGGCGATTGCGTTCTCGCTCATCGCTGGAGTCGATCCGATGGTCGGGTTATATGCGTCATTCATCATCGCGATGGTCATCTCGATTGCCGGTGGTCGTCCGGCCATGATTTCGGCTGCGACCGGGGCGATGGCGCTCGTCATCGTCTCGCTCGTCGCCGACTACGGGTTACAATATTTACTCGCTGCGGGGATTCTCGCCGGAATCATTCAAATTGCGCTCGGCTATTTCGGCATCGCCCGCTTGATGAAGTTCATCCCGCGCGCCGTCATGGTCGGCTTCGTCAACGCGCTCGCGATTTTGATTTTCCAGGCACAGTTGACGAACTTTGAAGGTGAGAGCTGGATTATCTGGGCGCTCGTCATTGGATCGCTCGCCATCATCTTCTTGTTCCCACGCATCAACAAAGTCATCCCGGCACCGCTCGTCGCCATCGTCGTCATGACGATTCTGGCGGTCACGCTCGGGCTCGAGACGAAAAACATTAGCGACATGGGTACGATTTCAGCAACGCTCCCGGAATTTTTATTCCCGAACGTCCCGTTGACGTTTGAGACGTTGATGATCATCCTCCCCTACTCAATCTCCCTCGCCTTCGTCGGATTGATCGAATCGCTGTTGACGGCACAAATCGTCGATGACATGACGGGCACGGATTCGAACAAGAACCGAGAATCAAAAGGACAAGGTATCGCCAACATCATCGCCGGTCTCTTCGGCGGGATGCCAGGGTGTGCGATGATCGGTCAATCGGTCATCAACGTCTCGTCCGGTGCTCGCGGCCGACTGTCGACGTTCGTCGCCGGACTCGCGTTATTTATCATGATCATAACGATGAGCGATGTATTGATGCTCATCCCTGTCGGCGCCCTCGTCGGTGTCATGTTCTTCGTCTCGTACGCGACGTTTGACTGGGGCTCGCTTAAGGCGATGCGCACCGCTCAAAAATCAGATACGGTCGTCATGCTCGTGACGGTGCTCGTCACGGTTGTCACCCACGACTTGTCACTCGGTGTCTTCGCCGGGATCTTGACGGCAGCGATTCTCTTCGCCGCAAAAATCTCGAAAGTCGAACTCGATCGCAGTGTAGACGCCGATCGTGCTCGTTACATCGTGAACGGTCAGCTCTTCTTCGCCTCGACGTCTGAGTTCGTCAATCAGTTCGATGTGACCGAAGACGCCGAAGCCGGTGTCAAACACGTCACGATCGACTTCTCGAACACCCATCTTTGGGACGACTCGGCCATCGGTGCCATCGATAAAGTCGTCTTCAAGTATCGCGAAGTCGGGATCGAGCCGGAACTATTAAACTTGAACAAAGATTCAGAGAAACTGCTCAATACGCTCGCGCTTCACTTGAAACAACAAGAAGCAAACGCTGGCCATTGATTTGGTCTCTACGGGAGTGGACAATCGCGTTCACTCCCATTTTTTTATCCATGGCTCTACAAAATCGCATATACTAAAAGTAGATTGTGTGAAAGAGGAGGACGTTTTTATGGGAAAGGTATTTTTAGCGGCAGACGGATCTGCCCACTCGAAGCGAGCGCTTGAGAAAGCGATCCAGCTCGCCAAGGCATCAGACGCATCGATCGACATCGTCCATGTCGTCAGCGCCAAAGAATCGAAAGAAGCCGCGCTCAACTCGACCGGAAAACTCGATCTCGAAGCGAAGCGAAAATTGATGTTACAACCCCTGTTCGACCAAGTGGTCGCGGCCGGGCTCGAATATGAATATATCGAACTTCGCGGCGAACCCGACGTCGAACTCGTCAAATACGCGAACCATCAGCCGTACGAGTACGTCGTCGTCGGTTCACGCGGACTGAACACGTTCCAAGAGTTCGTGCTTGGCAGCGTCAGCCATAAGCTTGCCAAACGCGCTCTCGCCCCGGTCATCATCGTCAAATGATCGTCACCCTTTCTTTACGGAGAAAGGGCATTTTTCTGTTCTATACAGGAAATAGGTCCTATATGTGGAATGGAGTAGTGAACTCATTTATGAAGGAGGAACATAATTGGACATTACCAATGACTCAAATTTATTGCTCATCCTTTTGCCGTTGCTCGTCCTGCAGCTCATCTTGCTCGTCGTCGCCTTGATTGACCTGCTCAAACGGCAAGAAACGAATGGACCGAAATGGGTATGGCTCCTCGTCATCCTATTCATCAACATCCTCGGCCCAATTGTCTACTTCCTATGGGGACGGACGAAGCGATGAACGTCACTCAACTGACGAAACGGTTCGGCACGTTCACCGCGCTCGACGACGTCAGCTTCTCGCTCCGCCCTGGCTGTACCTCGCTTCTCGGTGAGAACGGGGCCGGCAAGACGACACTGCTCAACATGATCGCCCGCGTGACGACACCGACGTCCGGACAAATTGTTGGACACGATGCCATCCGCATCGGTTATCTGCCACAACGTCCGGCGCTCTATCCCTCGCTCACCCCTGTCGAGACGATTCGCTATGCGGCCGAGTTGACCGGCGTCACGACTATCGACCCGGTCCATCTGTTGAAACGGGTCGGACTCGAGCCTGTCAATCGACCAGCAGCGCACTTGTCCGGCGGCATGCGACAGCGACTCGGCATCGCCCAGGCGCTCGTGCATGACCCCGAGCTGTTGTTGTTAGACGAACCCGTCTCGGCGCTCGACCCGCGCGGCCGCCGGGAAGTACTCGACCTGTTGAGCGACTTGAAGCGGGAGCGGATGATTCTCTATTCGACGCACGTGCTCCCTGACGCCGAGGAAGCGAGTGACTGGGTGCTCCTGCTCCGGCAAGGGCGCCTGCTCATGGAAGGGACCGTGACCGATTTACTCGGCTCGAAGTCCTCGATTCAAGTCCGTCTGTTCAATGACGTCGTGACGAAGGATGAGTGGCGAACGCTCCCGGGTGTCAGCCACGTCACCCGCTCCGGGACGACATGGGAACTGGAGACGGACGCGAAAGACGTGACGGAACGAGCGTTGCTGCAGCTGCTGCTGGAGCGCGGTCTAAGACTCCAATCGCTCCATGTCGGGCATCCATCGCTCGAGTCACTCTTTTTGGAGG
The DNA here is from genome assembly GCF_018617975.1 of Exiguobacterium sp. s21. Taxonomy (NCBI): domain Bacteria; kingdom Bacillati; phylum Bacillota; class Bacilli; order Caryophanales; genus Exiguobacterium; species Exiguobacterium sp. s21. The sequence goes on from NZ_JACSLF010000001.1 coordinate 264,886, forward strand.
TGAACGCCTGATGAAACTGGCCATCTTCAAACAAGAGTGGAAAGAGTCATGGCGCAATAAGCGACTCATCTGGGTACCAATCGCCTTGATGTTGCTTGCGGCGATGCAACCGCTCACGCATTATTTCCTCCCGGACATCTTGGCCTCGGGCGGCAACTTGCCGGACGGGGCGGTCATCGAAATTCCGACCCCGTCACCAGAAGAAGTGCTCATGTCGGCGAGCGAACAGTTGCGACAAATCGGCCTGCTCGTCGTGCTGTTATCCGCCATGCATACGTTCAGTCACGAACGGTCGCTCGGTACGCTCGCCTGGCTCAAGTCGCTCAAGATTCCAGGCACGCGCATCGTCCTCAGCAAATGGGGACATTATTCGCTACTCGCCGTCGTCGCCATCGGGCTCGCCCAATTGAGCGCCGCCTACTATACAATCGTCTTGTTCGATTCGTTCGACGTCACCGATTTCTTGATCGCGACCGGGCTGCTCATGCTCCATTTCGTCGTCCAGCTATCGATTTTCTTCTTGTTCGCGGCGTTGCTCGAGAGCGGCCTCGTCGCCTTCGTCATCACGCTCGGTCTCCACTTCATCATGTCGCTCCTCCTTGGTTGGCTCGAATGGGATTGGATGCCATGGCGGCTCGGCTCGTTATCGGCCGAAGTGCTCATGGGCGAGAGCTTACTCGTTTGGCCGATTGTCAGCGGCATCTTGTTGATCGCCGCCACGTTGTTCATCGCCTCGAGACGGTTGTTGTTCATCAGCCGTTCGTCCTGATGTAGCACCTTCTCAAAATAGTCCTTTAGCCGTCGAGTCAAGGCGGCTTTTCTCATGTATACTTAATTTACAAAATAATACCAATTTTTCAATTCGATTGTGGAGGAACGACTATGAAGTGGAGTCATGTGGGGGCAGGTTTGGCCATCAGTATGAGCATCATGCTCAGTTACGACCATGTCTATGCCGCGGCCGGGTTTCAAACGACAGCGACGGGAACAGTCTATACGACAGAAGACGGCACGGTGCTGACCGGCTGGCAAGTGATTGATGGCAAGACGTACTATTTCGCAGCAGATGGGACGATGGCCGTCGGTTGGCAGGCCATCGATGGCGCTACATATTATTTTGAAACAGACGGTGCGCTCGTCACCGGACGCTATTCGATTGACGGGGCGACCTACTTGTTCGCCGCCGACGGGAAGCAGCTGAAAGGCTGGCAACAACTCACGGACGGTCTCTATTATTTCAAATCGAACGGCGTCATGGCGACCGGCTTTTTAACCGTGGACGGGAAACGCTACTTGTTCTCTCTTGAAGGGAAACGGTTGAGCGGTTGGCAAACCGTCAACGGCGTGAAGCATTACATATTCGAAAACGGAACGATCCGGTCGGGCATGTACACGATTAACGGCAAGAAATACTTGCTCTTGAAAGACGGACAGGTCGCGACCGGCTGGCAACAAATCGGCACGCGCCACTACTACTTCGGTACAAGCGGTGTACGCCAGCACGGGCTGAAAAAGATTGGGACGACCGTTTACGGTTTCCATGAGACGTACGGCTATCGGTTGGCCGGCGTCCAAAAAGTCGCCTCTCGCTATTACTATTTCGGGACGGACGGAAAACGTCGCTACGGTCTGCAGACGATTGAAGGTAAGGTATACGGGTTCCATCCCGTCTACGGTTATCGCCTGCAAGGCAAGCACAAGGTCGGGACCCGCTATTACTACTTCCACTCGACCGGCGTCCGTGAGACCGGTTGGAAGTATACGACGCAATACGAATACTTCGCACCGACTTTGACGAAGAAGACGGATTGGCAAGTCATCAGCGGCAAATGGTATTTCTTCGATTCGTCGGGCGTGATGTATAAGAACAAACGCATCGGTAACGCCGCGTTCGATGCCCGAGGCGCCTATAGCAACCCGCTCTCCAGCTACAAGATGAGCGTGCCGCTCTATCGTCAATTCCAGATGGGCTACCCGTCCGGATGCGAGTTCTTCTCGCTCAAGATGGCGCTCGAGAAAAAAGGACGCGTCGTCAGCGCCGAGACGCTGTATCGGGAGATGCCGAAAAGCATGTGGAACGCTCGCTATGAGAACCGGCTCTATCGCTGGGTCGACCCGAACGTCATGTTCACGGGCGATCCGAAAGGCAAGCTCAGCAAATATCGCAACTATGGGATTTATCCGAAAGGCATGATTACCTTCTCGAGCAAGTACCGGCCTGTGAAAGACTTGTCCGGCCAAGGGCTCGGGTCGATCGAGCGCGAGCTGTCACTCGGCAACCCGGTCATCGTCTGGGCGAGCGTCGACTTCAAACAGCCGTACGGTCACTTCAATTGGTATACCGCGTCGAACCAAAAGTTCACCGGTTTCGCCAACTATCATGTCATGCTCGCGACGGGCTATGACAAGAATAACCTCTACATTAACGACCCGTATCGCGGTCGCCTCGTCATCCCGAAAAGCCAAGTCAGCTCTGTCATGGGCGCGACGGGATGGAAAGCACTCGCGGTACGCTAAGCATCTAGCCATCAGAGAAATCTGATGGCTTTTTAGGTACAATGAATCAAATATAGAAATAAAATTTCCTATTTCAGTTACTTTGTATTGAATTAAAAATACATAATGCTACACTTTCCAGTAAGTAGTAAAGCGCTTACATTCATGAAGGAGGAATACTTATGTAGAAATGGATTGGCGGCCTCGCCGCCCTCACGCTCGTCACGTCATCTGTCATGTTGCTCGATGCAGATGCCAAGTCCGTCCCGAAAAAACCGAAAGTCGAACTCGGGGTCGACCGGTTGATGGACAGTCCTGAAATCTTGGCCGGTAAACGAGTCGGACTGATCACGAATCCGACCGGGATCGATGCCAACATGACGAGCATCGTCGACTTGTTCCACAACTCCGATGATTTCGAATTGACGGCACTGTACGGACCGGAGCATGGTGTCCGCGGTGATGCGCAAGCCGGATCGACGATCAGTTCCTATATCGACGAAGTGACGGGCCTTCCGGTCTATAGTCTGTACGGGGCGACGAAAAAACCGACGGCCGAGATGCTCAAAGACGTCGATGTGCTCGTCTTTGATATCCAAAACGTCGGGACCCGCTTCTATACGTACATCTATACGATGGCGTACGCGATGGAAGCCGCAGCCGAGAATGATATCCCGTTCGTCGTCCTCGACCGGCCGAACCCGCAAGGCGGCCTTCGCGTCGAAGGTCCCGTGCTCGACCCGGCCTACTCGAGCTTCATCGGCCTCTATCCAATCCCACTCAAGCACGGCATGACCGTCGGTGAGCTGGCACGCTTGTTCAACAAAGAATATCAGCTTCAGGCCGACCTCGAAGTCGTCAAGATGAAGGGCTGGAAGCGCTCGATGCTGTATGAAGATACGGGACTTCCGTTCGTCATGCCGTCCCCGAACATGCCGACGACGGACACGGTCAACGTCTATCCGGCGACCGGTTTGTTCGAAGGGACGAACTTGTCGGAAGGACGCGGCACGACGAAGCCGTTCCAGTTGATCGGTGCCCCTTACGTGAAGGCGCATGACTACGCCAAGACGTTGAACGAACTCGAGCTTCCGGGCGTCACGTTCCGCGCTGCCTCGTTCACGCCGACGTTCTCGAAGAACGCGGGCAAACTGTCGCACGGCGTCGAAGTGTATGTCACCGAGCCGTCGAAGTTTGAAGCGGTCAAGACCGGCATTGCCATGGTCAAGACGGCGCATGACTTGTATCCGGACGAGTTCGAGTTCCTCGCCAACGACTTCATCACGAAGCTGACCGGGAACGCCTACGTGAAAGACATGATCCTCGCCGGCGATTCGCTCGAGGCGATCATGGACAAAGTCGACGCCGAGCGCGATGCGTTCTTGCCGATTCGGAAAGAGTATTTGCTGTACAAATGACAACCAGGCAGGCTCAACGGAGTCTGCCTCTTTTTGTAATCAAATGTTACTACCCATTATCGCCCTATTCAATATATTATACGGTTATATGATCGAAAAAGGAGCTTCCCATTTTGAAAAAATCTGCCTCAATCTTGCTCGCTGCCGCCTTGGCGACCGCGTTCACATTTACCCCGTCGTCCCCGCTCACCGTCAATCCGACGACGGTCGAAGCGTCTTATCGTGAGACGGCCGTCAATACGAAAGGTTCCGTCACGGGAATCAGTCAAATCAACATCCGGAAAACACCATCAAGCTCAGCGACAAGTGTAGGTAAACTTGTTCGCAATGGCACGATGATGGTCCGGACGTCATTCACGACGAACGGGGCACGATGGTACAAGATCCAATGGGGCACAGGTTACGCATACGTTCCGGCCGCATACGTCAAGCTATCGACATCCGAAGTCGCGTTCACGAAGACAACGTACGTCGCCCCGTCGAGCGTCTACTTGAAGTCGCGTCCGCTCACGACCTCGCCGAACGTCGTGTTCCTGCGCCAAGGGATGAAGCTTGAGACGATTTCGTATCGGTACACGGGCACGACGCGCTGGTATAAAGTGAACGTCGGCACGAAGACGGGTTATATCTTAGCGAAGCACGTCACATTTAGAGCACCGGCGAGCGGCGTCTTGGGTGAGACGAATGAAGAGCGCCAGGCGGCCGGTTTGTCAGCGCTCTCCGCGTCGAGCGAGGCGAACCGCGTCGCCCAGGTCCGGGCCGACGAGATGGCACGGACGGGACAGTTCTCCCACCAGCTCCGTGAGAACGGAAGCCCAGGGAATACGCTCGACGCCTATAACGTCAGCTATCGCGGTTGGGGTGAAAACATCTACATGGGGTCGAGCGACCCCACGCAAGCCGTCAGTGCCTGGATGAACTCGACAGGTCATCGCGCCAACATCTTGAACGGAAACTTCACCCACCTCGGTGTCGGCGACGCCAAGAACGCACAAGGGTCGACGATTCACGTCCAAGTCTTTTTGACGAAATGAAAAACCGGGAAGTCGCATTGATCGCGATTTCCCGGTTTTTTTAGCGGCGTTCGTCTTTCAGGCTTTCAAGGTTTTGTTGGGCCTGGCCGGTCTTCTCTTTGGCCGTCCCTTTCACTTGGTCTTTTTGTCCTTCACGTTTGAGCGATTGATTGTCCGACGCTTTGCCGACCGCTTCTTTCGCTTTGCCTGCCGCCTTATCGATTAAGCCATCGACTTTTTTGTTAAGTCCGTCTTTCATGTGAATCTCCTCCTCGTGATATCATGTCTAATTCATATACCACTGTGAGAAAAACTCAAACATAGTGCTCTTTGACGAGCACCCGGAAACGCGGTCGGACGGTAAGCTCGATCGTCGTCACCGTGCGGTTACGATCCTCGTTCATGACGATCAACAGCTCACCATGGTCGCGCCGATCTTCGAGCACCTCGACTTTCCCGACCGTGCGGAGAAGCTGATAATACAGCAACTCCCCCGTCGCGTCTTTCACGTTCACCTCGAACTCGTGATAACTTGGTGAGATTTTGAAGTAGAACGACTCTGCCCCGTTCGAGAAACGGAACACCGACTCGTCGTAATAAAACGGGAGTGTCGTGTCCATCCGTTTCGGCTCGACCGTACAAAACAACGCCCACGCCATCTCATCTGGAAACTTCTCACTCGACTCTTCTTTATTAAACTGCCACTTTTTCATCGCGATCCCCCACTTCGACTTCCATTAATTGTCTGAATAATTCGACTATTATATTTCATTCGGCAACGGGTTCGGAAATTCCTGCAAACGGGAACAAAACATTGTATGCTTTTTCACGTTCCTGATTTGAAAGGAGTTGCGTCCACGTGTCTATCATCGCGCTCGACCATGTCACGAAACGGTTCTGTGAGACAATTGCCTTGAACGACTTTTCACTTCACGTCGAGGCCGGTGAACTGTTCGGCTTGCTCGGACCGAACGGGGCCGGAAAGACGACCGCCATTTCTGTCATGCTGAACTTATATCCTGCCGACAGCGGTACCATCCGTATTTTCGATCATTCGATGCCAAAAGACGAGCAAACGATTAAACGGCGCGTCGGTATCGTCCCGCAGCATGTCTCCCTGTACGACCAGCTGACGGTGTTCGAGAACATTCAATTTTTCGCCGAGCTGTACGGGTTCAAACCGGCCGAGGCCAAACAAAAGACCGTGGCCGCCCTCGACTTCGTCGAACTCACCGCGCACCAAAAGAAACGTCCGCCGGAACTGTCCGGGGGGCTCCTTCGTCGTCTCAACATCGCCTGCGGCATCGTGCATGAACCAGAACTTATCTTTATGGATGAACCGACCGTCGCCATCGACCCGCAGTCACGCAACACCATCCTCGAGAATATCCGCGAGTTGAATCGACGCGGGGCGACGATCATCTATACGTCCCACTATATGGAGGAAGTCGAGATGCTCTGCGACCGTGTCGCCATCGTCGATGAGGGACGAATTATCGCCGAGGGCACGCAAGATGAGCTGAAAGATCAAGTCATGACGCTCGAGACGGCCCGCATCAAAGTCGACGCCCTCACTCCGGGCCTCTTGGAACGACTCGAATCACTCGAGCGGGTGAAGAAAGTCGATTACGAGGAACCTTTCCTCGACGTGTCACTCGAGAAAGACACCCCGCTCGCCCCGCTGCTCGACGTCCTCCATGACGAGCGGGTTCGCTTCACCTCAATCACGGTCGACCGTCCGTCCTTGAATACCGTCTTCCTGGCGCTGACCGGTAAGACACTTAGGGAGTGATGACGATGAAACTATGGACGTTCATCAAATATGATGTCAAACAGCAACTGCGGGACCGCTCGACCTTGTTTTGGATGCTCATCTTCCCAATCATTCTTATCTTCGGGCTCGGGACGATGCTGTCGGCCATCTTCAATAGCAACTTCTCGCTCCCGGTCACGGACGTCGCCTACGTCGAACAGTCGACGGATGATTACCGGGTGCCGCTCGAGACGTTCCTCGCCGACGACGACATCAAAGCATTCATCAATCTCGTCCCATACGATAGTATCGCCGCTGCGGAAACCGGCGTGAACGATGGTGACGCCGACGTCATCCTCCATTTGGACGGTCCCGACGTCCGTCTGCTTTACGAGGAACCGTCGACGATCGAGTTCGATGTGCTCGAGGCCGTGCTCCGGCAATATACGGACGTCGCCAATCAGCAAATCACACTCGCTGAGGCGGGCGTCTCCGCCCCGTTTACGCCTGAGTCGTTCATCGACAGCGAGAGCGTCGATTTGTCGGGCAGGACCCCGACGTCACTCGAATATTTCACCGTCACGATTTCCATCATGACAGCGCTGTTCGGTGCGTTCTACATCACCGGCATGCTCAGTGAGGAGCAACCGATGACCGGAAGCTACCTTCGGATCCAAGCCGCTCCCGTCAAACGAATCGAATATCGCCTGGCCCGCAGCTTGAGCCGATACACGCTCATCTTCCTGCAACTTGTGCTCGTGTTTTGGTTCAGTCACTTCGTCTATCGCAGCTTCTCGCTCGACTACGTTCACTTCAGTCTATTGTTCGTTTCTTGGCTCGCCCTCGCTTTATACGGTACGGCATTCGGTTTCTTCATCTCAAGCTTACCCCGTCTCTCGCGCGCGACGAAAGACGCGATCGTCAACGGGTTCGTCGCTATCATCATGATTCTCTCTGGCGGCTATGTCCCTGGTTTCGACCAAGTGACGCTGAGCGTCGTGCCGTGGGCTAAGTACGTCTTCATGCCGATCTTCATGCGGGAAGGGATGCTTCAGGTACTCCTGCGCGGCGGGGACACGTCCGTGTTTTGGCAAAGTCTCGGTTGGCTCGCCATCCATCTATTCGTCTTTGCCGGGATCAGCCTGTTGTTATGGAAAGGGGTGAACCGCCGTGGTGCTATTTAGACATGTCGCCAAACGTATGCTCCGTAAAAAAGGGCTATGGGTGTTCACGTTCGTCTCCGTGTTCGGGTTCGCCCTCATCCTGTCGTTCCTCAGCTCGACGTCCGCCTTGAACGCCTCGATTGGTGTTCTTGACCGCGACGGCGGAACACTCGCCGGTCGCGTGATTGAAGAGGCGGGACGGTTCGGAGCGGTGACACCGCTTGAGACGGATGAGACCGATGAGGCGTTGCTACAAGGACAAGATATCGTCTTAGTGATTCCGGACGGATTCAGCGAGGCGCTCTTGGATGGCGAGACACCGCGATTGTCGTTCAGTGCGACCGAAGGGAGTGACGCCGCATTGATTGAACAAGCGCTCAATTCACACTTGTCCCGTGAGCGACAACTATTGATCGCAAGTGAGTTTGACGAGGAACGGTTCACCGAGCTCGCCGAACGTGAGACGGAAAACGGCTATACCCTCTCAAGCGAGCCGTTCCAACAGAGCGTGGCGACGACGGCGCGGACGCAGGCGTTCCTCGGCCTCTTGTCGTTCGTCACGATGTCGGCGTTCCTTCAGTTCATCCCGTTGTTCGTCGCCGACGACCGGGACGAGAAGATTTATTCGCGCCTGTTTGCGGCCCCGGTCACGCCCCGGTGTTACATCGGTTCGCTGTTCGTGTCGTTTTGCGCGGTCGGGCTGCTCTACGTGCTCATGTTGCTCGCCTTCAGCGCTGTCCTCTATCGAGAAGACATACTCGCGCACCTACCTGTCCTCACGCTGTTGTTCATCGTCTATTTGTTCGTCTGTCTCGCCATCGGGTCGCTCATCGCCATCCTGGCGACGAACCGGGAGAAGGCGAACATTTGGCAGACGTCCGTCACGATGGCCGCTGCCATCACCGGCGGCGCCTTCATCAGTCTGACGTGGCTACCTGATACGCTTCAGGTCGTCGGACGCTTCTTGCCGACGTACTGGTTCAATTACGGGGTCGCCCAAATGTACGAGGACCATTTCCCACTCCAATCCGTCCTCATCATGCTCGGGATGGCGCTCGCTGTCTTTCTCCTCAGCGCCTCGGCGTTGAAGAAACGGCCGCTCATATAAAAAGGAGAGCCATCGCGGGCTCTCCTTTTTATAATGCTTCAATCACCTCTGTAACGTCGGCACGACTTTCTTGAAGAACACCTCGACGAGTTCCGGGTCGAACTGTCGGCCTGCTTCTTCTGCGATGACCGCGAGCGCTTCGTCGAGCGTCTTCGCTTTCCGGTATGGGCGTCCCGTCATCATGACGTCGAACGTGTCCGCAATCGAGATGATGCGTGACGCGAGCGGGATCTGCTCTCCGCTGATTCCTTTCGGATAACCGTTCCCGTCCCATCGTTCATGGTGGGCGAGTACAATTTCGGACAGCGGCCCATACTCCGGCACCGTACTCAAGATGTTATAGCTCACTTCGGGATGACGTTTGATTTCACGCCATTCGGACTCCGTCAACGTTCCTTCCTTATCTAAAATCTCATTGCTGATTGCGACCTTGCCGATATCATGCAGTGTCGCCGCCGTGACGAGTTCGTTCACATCGGCACTCGTGAAGCCCATCGCCTGTCCGAGTTGCCGCGACAGCTCGGCAACGCGTTGCGAATGTGCTTCCTCTCGCGGGATTTTCTCATAAAGCGTTCGCATGATGAGCTGAATCGAGTAATGCCTCCGACTTTGTTTTTCAGACACTTTATGGTGATACATCCGATCCTCGGCCAAATTGAACACTTCCGCGATGGAGAGCGCGTCATCTTCCTTTACCGCTTCCCCGAACGATGCCGAAATCGGCAGCCCTTCAATCGATTTGGCGAGGAACAGTTGGCTCAGGCGATCGGACAATCGGTTCGCCTCTTCAAGTGACGTATTCGGCATGATGATGACAAACTCATCCCCACCGATTCGAGCGACCGTATCCTTCCCTCGAATCTCACGTTTGAGCGTCAACGTCGCCTCGATCAACAAGCGATCCCCGACGAGATGACCGAACGCGTCGTTCGTCAGCTTCAACCCGTTGACGTCGACGACGATCAAGGCGAGCGGATAATAGTCCGGCTCGTCGTACGTGATGAGCGCCTCATCGAAGTAACGGCGATTCTTCACCCCGGTCAACTGGTCGTGATAACTCAAATACTCGATTTCCATCTCGTATTTCTTCTTCTCGGTCACGTCACCGATATAGCCGTGCCAAAGGACATGCCCTTCATCAAGCTTCTCTGGACGCGACGATCCTAAGATCCACGTCGTCCGGCCGTCGGGCGTCAGGACACGAAACTCCGCATCCCAAATCGTCAAGTTCTCGTACGACGTCTCAATGCTCGCCATCACGTTCGGATAATCTTCGGGATGGATTTTTGAGAACACGAGACCCGGGTCTTGTTTCATCTCCTCGAACGTAATACCGGTCAGCACCTCGAATCCTCGGCTAAAGAATGGGAAGTGGAAGCTGCCGTCCCGGCGCCGCTCGAACTGATAGATGGCACCGGGCACTTGATCGGACAGCTTCGTGAGCAATCGGTCCCGCTCGGCGAGTTCTTCCTCGAGTTGGACGCGTTCCGTCACGTCTTTGGCGACGGCGTAAATATAGTTGCCTTGGACTTTTGAATGCCACTCGATTGATCGATAGTCTCCATCGATCGTCCGGTATCGGTTGACGAAACGGAAGATGTCTTGGCCAGCTTCGAGCAAGGCGAACGCTTCATTCGTCTTCTCGACGTCATCGGGATGAATCAGGCTCGTGAAGTCCATGTTCTCGAGTTCTTCGAGCGGAAACCCGAGCACACGCTCCCACGCCACGTTCAAATGGAAAATCTCATGATTGGTCAGGGACATGATGCACTCCAAGTCGACGGTCGCGAACCCTTCGAACATCGACTCTTTCGCATCCCCGATTTGCCGGTCCGCTTTCGTCATCTGTTCGAGGATGTGCACGATATACAATTCGACGAGCCCAAGGCGGCTCGCCTCTTTATTTCCTTGCATGACAATCGTCAAATCCCCGTAAAAGACACCGTCCTTCTCGATTTTAAACAAGACGACTTGGCCAAGGTCAAAAATCCGTAAAATATTTTTGATCAGTCGTTTCGGCAACACCCCGTCGACGAGCGGTAAAATGTCGTCGAACACGATTGGGCTCGGTGCCTCGAGTAACTTGGACCGTTTCGGGCTCATCGGCCATTTGCGGCCGACCGGATGGAAGCCTAGCACATCGAGACTGCGCTCGAGCAGTTCATCAATGCACGAGAGCGCTACGGTCGAGTACGTCTGTCCATCATCGTCGACTAAATTGAGCATCACGGCCTTGGCACCGGTGAACCCTCGAATCTGGTCTAGGAAATGTTGGTTCATCAACAATTCTCGTCCGGTCGTCACGAAGCGGTGCGACACGTTGACGAGTTGTTTCAGCGCATTGTTTTCTTGGACGTGCGGTGTGATGTCGTGGAACAGCGTCGACACATGACCCGGACGCTCGCTAAAGACAGACAGTTCATACCAGGCCTTGTTGCGACGTGAGAAATGTTCGAACGTGATGGCTTCGCCACTACTGACAGCACGCGCGACTTGGACGATCCATTCCCGTTCGCTGTATTCAAAATCTTTCAACTTGTCGGTGATCCGTCCACCGAGAAACTGTTCGCGCTTTGCTTTCATGATGCGCTCGAACGCTTCGTTCACTTCATGAAACTCGTAATCGACGGGCTCCCCCGCCTCATCGTAGAGCACTTTAAACTCGACGTAGCCTTGGGGCATATGGCGCAACAAGGATTGAAATTTGTTCTGGTCTAAGTCTGCCACGTCGGTCCCTCCTCCGTTCAATTCTACTTTTCAGTTTACCTCATTTCTTACAAATTCCCTATATTTTCCGAATCGATTCTCGCCAATATGCGCACATTAAGTTTTTGTAAATGACACCTCTCGGCTTGCACCTCACCACCACTATTGTTAGTATGATTACGAAAACCGATATCGAAAACCGATATTAAGGAGATGATGCACGTGGAAGACCGCGTTCTTCGAAAACTGTTTCTCGGTTTTATCCATATCCATATCTTGCACCACGCCTCTGAACACCCGGTGTACGGAGCATGGATGGTCGAGGAGCTCCGCGAGCACGGCTACTCGATTAGCGCCGGCACGCTCTATCCGATTTTGCACTCGATGGAGCAAGATGGGCTGCTCGTCCGGACGAACGAGCTCGTCGAGGGTCATATCCGGAAGAATTACACGACGACCGAAAAAGGCCTCGTCGTCTTGGCGGAAGCCCGTCAAAAAGCGTATGAACTATTCAAAGAAATTAAGGAGTGAAGCACATGTCCAACCAACGCGTAACGTTCAAAACGTTACTTGAGATTTTATTCGTATCAACCCGGCTCGGCCTGACCTCGTTCGGCGGACCGGTCGCCCACCTCGGCTATTTCCATGAGGAGTACGTCCGCCGTCGCAAATGGATGGACGAACGCGCCTATGCCGACCTCGTCGCCCTCTGTCAGTTCTTGCCGGGTCCGGCGAGCAGCCAGGTCGGTATCGGCATCGGGATCGTCCGTGGCGGCATCCTCGGCGGGATCACGTCGTTCATCGGGTTCACGGCCCCGTCCGTCATTGCCCTCATCTTATTCGCCCTATTGGTATCGGGACTCGACGTCTCAGACGCGGGCTGGCTTTATGGATTGAAAGTCGTCGCCGTCGCCATCGTCGCCCACGCCATTCTCGGAATGGCCGGTAAATTGACGCCGGACGCGAAGACGCGGACAATCGCGTTCTTCGCACTCGCCGGAGTCCTGTTATGGCAGACGACCTATAGCCAAGTGCTCGTCATCTTGCTCGCCGGACTTGCCGGGTTCTTGCTGTTCAAACCGCAAAACCTCGACGTCAAGTCGGCTTCGTTCCCGCTCTCGAAACGACTCGGGGCGACGCTGCTCGGTCTATTCGGTGCGTTGCTCGTCATCTTGCCGATTTTACGTGAGACGATTGAAAGTCAATCAATCGCCTTGTTCGATAGCTTCTATCGGGCCGGAGCACTCGTCTTCGGTGGTGGTCATGTCGTCTTGCCGCTGCTCGAGCGTGAGCTCGTACCGGCCGGTTTCTTAAGCGAAGAGGCGTTCCTCGCCGGTTACGGGGCCGCCCAAGCCGTACCGGGACCGCTCTTCACATTCGCGTCTTATCTCGGGACGGTCATCAATGGCGTCCCGGGCGGACTGCTCGCCACGCTTGCCATCTTCTTGCCGGCGTTCCTGTTGATCCTCGGTGCCTTGCCGTTTTGGGATGCGCTCCGTCGTAACCCGAAAGTCGCCGGCACGCTCATCGGCGTCAACGCTGCCGTCGTCGGGATTTTGATCGCCGCCTTCTATCAGCCGATCTTCACGAGCACGGTGAACGGTGCGGTCGACTTCGTCTTCGCCGCTTTCTTGTTCGCCATGATCGCGTATTGGAAGATGCCGCCTTGGGCGCTCGTCATCGTCGGGGTCATCGGTGGGATGATTATCGGCACGTTATAACACGAAAAAGGGACTTCATTGCGAAGTCCCTTTTGTCATGGTCGCCATTTCCAGCGCATATAGTTGATGAACAGCTTCACGTACGCCAACTGTTCACGGACGACGTACTTCAATTTCGTTGCCGGGGGCGTCTTTGCGTAGAGCGCATCGATTGCTAGGCCAAAATACAGCTTACCGACGAGCCGGGCCCGCCTGACGTGAAAATCGTTCGTGACGATCGTTAGTCCAGGCTCCCCATCCCAAATCGGACGGCTGAACAGAAAGTTCTCGTACGTCGACGTCGACTCCGCCTCGATATGGATTCGCGCCGCGTCGACGCCACGTGCCATCAACTCCCGGGCAATGACGCGCGCTTCCGCCATCCCTTCATCGGGTCCTTGCCCGCCGGAGGCGATCAACTCGACGTGTGGATGTCTGTTCGCATATGCGGCCGCCGCTTCAATCCGGTGCATCAAGGCCCGGGACGGTTGAATCCCGTTCACTTTCGCACCGAGGACGAGCACGTAACGATACGTGCCGTCAGCGTTTTGTCGTTTCATTCACCTCACCTGCCTATCTGTTAGTATAGCGGGTCCCCATAAAAAAAAGCCAATCATCGCGTGGATGATTGGCACGTTGTGAAAGCTAACATATTTAAAAACTCTTCGAATAGTCTTGGGCTAGCCCACTAATGACGTCATTGTGCATGAACATAACACCATCTACGTCTTCTTCAACGATATATTCAGAAATATCGATATCCTCTGTATACCGCACATCAAACACGGTAATTTCTCCAACAGACTCCCCTAACAATCCAAGCAATGGGTTGGCATAAGAATCTTTAAGGACGACGATGTGACGATCATTTTTTTTCGTTTTTTGCTTGATTTTTAAATGGCTGTAATTTCCACCCATGAACACACCATAGTAATCTTCAAATGGATCCGTCTTTTTTAATTCATTTCGATCGATCACTTCGCGGTTGCATGACTCAAAACTCATGCACACTTGCGAATTAAAACCTTCCGTAGGTTCCCAGTACTCTAAATAATCTGCTGATTTCACGTAAGGAAGTGAAGCTTTTCGAGCATACGTCCCATAATACGGAGTGGTCATGCTTTTTGACTGCCAATGTTCTTTCGGTAACGTCTCTAATTCCGGAAACTCTTGTTGAAGCGTGGACATAATTTGCTCATATCCTACATAGGCTCCATTGATCGACCAGTGATGATCTGTTTTAAAGTAAACATCTTCTATATCGTTTTCTTTTAATGAATCATACAAATCAATCACTTCAATCCCGACTTCATCTAAAACCCCATGCATGACCTTTCGCGATTCATCATTGTACGAAGGGATATGACTCGGAATCAGTCCTTGTGCATCCGCAAAAGATGCCTTACTAGGAGCTGATGCGAACCAGACTGGTACCTCTGCTTGGTTCATGTCATTTGAAAATTGACCGAACGGTTCTTTGAACCCATCGAAATTCTGAACTTTCTCAGCCGGTTCAAGCAACATGCCACTTGGAAGACCATAGATGCCGTTACTCAGCGGTTGAAGCAATCCATTTTTCCTCACAAAACCGTTAATATATACCCAACGATCACGTTGAAACACCTGGTCGTTCGTATACGTTTCAAATTGCTCCGTATAGTCACCTTCAAAGAGACTAGTAAAAGAAAAGTCTGGTTTTTGAGCCAATTCACGGCCTTCAACATGAGAGATTTCACGGTCATCTCCTAATGTATACACGGCAAGACCTAACAAAAGGGTGCCAAGAAAAATCATCATAATCAATAGATTGATCACCGTAGATGATTTTTGACCTTTTCTCGCTTTAGGACTCCGGCCTCTGTCATCAGATAATTTTAAGTTTGGCATATCAGCACTCCTCTTTGATTAAAAACGGAAGTAAATAAACGGATTGAAGGTACTGGACACGATAAATGAAATGGAGATGACGAATAAAAGTGAAATCCCTGCTGCTCGAATCAAACCTGTAAAGATTCGATACGAGACATTCGTAGATTCGACCTCATATTTTAGAACCTTCATCGTCAGCCATTTCGGAATCGGTGTAGCCGCAATCATAGCGATTAACAATACAGCTCCATACTGCATTAAATAAAACTGAGACGTCGAATCAAACAACGGCGTGTTATTTAACGCGAACATCGTTTGCAAATACTCGATGGCGTATGGGAAATTGTCTGCTCTGAAGAATACCCAACCGATGACAACTACAAACAATGTAAATAGATGCGCCAAGGCAGCTGGAATCCGGGCCAACCATTTCCCGAGAAATGCTCGTTCAAGCATGATGAAAATCCCATAGTAGGCACCCCAAGCGACGAACGTCCAACTTGCACCGTGCCATACTCCAGTAAGCGTCCACACAATCGCTAAGTTACGATAAGTCTTCCACGGGCCGGAACGATTTCCACCCAACGGAATATAGACATAGTCCCGGAACCAACTTCCGAGTGAAATGTGCCATCTTCTCCAAAACTCTGAGACTGATTTTGAGATGTACGGATAATTGAAGTTTTCAAGAAAGTGAAAACCAAACATCCGGCCAAGTCCGATTGCCATATCTGAATAACCCGAGAAATCAAAGTATATTTGTAACGAGTATGCGATAATACCAATCCATGCTAACGTCGTTGAAATTTCGCCTGCTGGGCTATTGAACACTTGGTCTGCTACATAGCCACAACTATTTGCTAAAACCATTTTCTTACCGAGTCCAATAACGAACCGTTGAATGCCCGAAACGAAATCGTCTAACGTTTCGCGACGATCATTGATTTCATCGGCCACTGTTTGATAACGAACAATCGGGCCGGCAATCAACTGCGGGAATAATGCGATATAGAGCGCAAGGTTTAGGGGATTCTTTTGAACTTTTCCGTCTTCCCGATACACGTCGATGACGTAACTCATCGCTTGGAATGTAAAGAATGAAATCCCGATTGGTAACGGGATTTCTGGATCATTCAAATTCAGACCGAACAGCGAATTCGTGTTTTCCACGAAAAAACTGGCATATTTAAAGACGCCAAGCATACCGATATTTCCTAAGACCATCGCAACCATCGTCGCTTTTAAACGTTTTGCGTCATACCGATACTTGTCTACTAAAATCCCGAACAGATAATTCATCAAGATTGAGACAAGCATGATGATGACGAACCTCGGCTCGCCCCATGCATAAAAGAACAGGCTAGCTGCGAGCAAAATGAAGTTCTTTAAAAAACGAGGAGACACGAAGTACAAACCAAGAACAATCGGCAAGAAATAAAACAAAAACACCGATGAACTAAATAACATGTTCGTCGTCCTCCTCGTCTTTCTCTACTAAAGGTTCATCCGCAAATAAGGAAAGCCATACATCATTCATGATGATGTGCGGTTCAGCGTATGATAGGTCGGTCAAAAAAAACTTGAATGCGAGCTTAAAGAATTGGGCGCCATCTTCCAATTCGATTTCCTCTCGGAATGAGAACGTATCGCTCTTCCAACTGTGCCGTTTCTTCAAGGTCACAATTCGTTTGGTCTTATTGTATTGCATATAATACACTTCAATGCGCGTTCCAATCGGAAGATTCGCTTCAAAACTGCCTTCCACGAGTAAACGATTGGCATCCATCAATTTTGCGTCAGGACGATAAATTTTACTCGGTGGTACGTCAAAATTTTGATCGAACATTTGAACGTACAACGAGGAAGATGCCTCGTAATCGCGAAAACTGATTTTTGTCCGGTACTGTTCTTCCGTCGCATGCATCATGTCTTTATCCCCCATTGGAAAATAATGATAGATGGCTGGACGGATATATCGTTTACGAATCATCATAGTGATTACTCCTTCATGAGAGGACTTATTTATTGAAGTGCGTCAAAATCGCATCAACAATGCGTGCTGAAGCTTGTCCATCTCCGTATGGGTTTGAAGCTTTCGACATCTCAAGATGTTTTGTATCATCCGATAGCAATTCGTCTGCTAATCCAAAAATGGTTTCTTCCTCAGTACCTGCGAGCTTAAGCGTTCCTGCTGCCACACCTTCCGGACGTTCCGTCGTATCGCGGAGCACGAGGACCGGGACACCGAGCGATGGGGCTTCTTCTTGGACGCCACCTGAATCCGTTAAGATTAAGTGTGATTTCGCTGCAAAGTTGTGGAAATCGAAGACATCAAGTGGCTCAATCAATTGCACACGGTCTAGGTCGTGAAGAATATCGTTCGCAAGTTCGCGCACGATCGGGTTCATGTGGACTGGATAGACCACTTCGATATCCTCATATTTTTCAATTAGACGACGAACCGCACGGAACATATTGCGCATAGGTTCTCCGAGGTTTTCGCGACGGTGGGCCGTCAACAAGACGAGACGACGTCCTTGTGCAGTGATCTCGTCAAGAATCGGGTTCGTGTATGAATCTTTTACCGTCGTGTTCAATGCGTCAATCGCCGTGTTTCCGGTCACGTAAATCATGTCCTGCTGCTTTCCTTCAGAAATTAAGTTACCTGCTGAAACATCGGTCGGCGCGAAATGAAGATTTGCCAATACACCTGTTAGCTGTCGGTTTGCTTCTTCTGGGAACGGAGAGTATAGGTTGTAAGTCCGAAGACCTGCTTCAACATGCCCGACAGCCGTTTGATTGTAAAATGCCGCGAGTGAAGTCGCAAATGTCGTCGTCGTGTCACCATGCACGAGGACGATGTCCGGTTTTGCTTCTTTGATGACATCGTCCATCCCGTGAAGCACCCGTGTCGTCACGTCAAACAACGTTTGTTTGTCCTTCATGATATCCAAATCGTAATCCGGTTTGATTTTAAATAAGTTTAAGACTTGATCAAGCATTTGTCGATGTTGCGCTGTGACGACAACAATTGGCTCTACCCCTTCACGTTTCTTCAATTCAAGTACGAGGGGGGCCATCTTGATTGCTTCAGGACGTGTTCCAAAAACAGTCATTACCTTAATCATCCCGTCATCTCCTTTGTTTGTTGAGTTCTTGGTAATACAATCGTTTCACCTAAATCATTCGAGTCGACGATTGTCGTACGTTGAGTCAATTTGCTTTCTTTATATTGATTTTGTTGGGATTTGGTTAATTGACGATACCATTTTAAGAACTTGTTGTATTCTCCGACAATTTCTTCAACAGGACCGTATTCACGAATCTCTCCGTACTCCAACCACAGCGCCTGTGTACAAAATTGTTTGACTTGAGATACAGAGTGGCTGATGAAGAAGATGGTCTTGCCTTGATCCTTAAACTCGTTCATCTTCGTTAAACATTTGTCGGTGAACGTTTGATCACCTACAGACAACGCTTCATCAATCACTAAAATGTCAGGATCGATATTAATCGAGATGGCAAATCCAAGTCGTGATTTCATCCCGCTCGAATACGTTTTGACGGGTTGATGAATGAACTCGCCGATATCAGCAAAATCAATGATCTCAGGTGTCAATTCGGTTATTTGTTCTTTACTCATCCCGAGCATCAAACCTTTTAGCTCAATGTTCTCCATCCCAGTCAGTTGACCGTTTAGTCCAGATGAAATGGCAATCAGTGCGGTTTTCCCGCGCAATGTGATTTGTCCGTGTGTTGGAGGCATGACATCTGCTAACAAATTGGACATGGTAGACTTACCTGAACCGTTAATTCCAATGATCCCAACGACCTCACCAGAAGGAACCTCAAAGCTAACGTTTCGAAGCGCGTAAAATTGTGTGCCATTCGTCTTCCCTGTAAAAATCTCTTTTAATTTATCACTCTGTTTTCGATAGAGGGTATAGCGCTTAGAAACATTTTCAAATTTCACTTGTGACGTCATCAGATACCCTCCTTAAATGTAATCGATAAAGTAACGACGGAAACGCATATGCACATTCGAGCCTACGAAGAACAAAATGAGGACGATGCCCCAATAGTAGAAGCCCCATTCCCAGTTCTCCACAATCCAATCTGTGCCAAGAAACATCGAACGATACCCTTCCACGAGATAGTAAAGAGGATTCAATTGCAGTACTTGTTGAACCCATCCCGTAGGCAGCCAAAAGATTGGAGTCAAATAGAGCATCATTCGCATAACAGACATAAGCAAGTTTTGTAAGTCGCGGATAATTGTAGTCAAGGCCGACGTTAACAGTGCGAGCGCATAAAGCAGTGCGACAGCGCTAATCAACAAGTAAATCAACCAGAACGTATGCCACCCCGGATAATAGCCGAAGAAAGCCAGCAAAACGAAACTGACAACGATCATTCCGAAATGTCGATAAAGCAACGATAGTAACACGTATGCAGGAATCGTACTAAGAGGGAAGCTCATTTTAGAAACGAGCCCGATCCGCGAGTACACGGAACGGGCAGTTGTCGTAATTGCTGGGCTGATGAAAAACCATACAATGATTCCGCTGACCAACCATGGTAAAAATGCGACACCGTCTATGTCTCTTCCTTCTCGGATACCGAAGCCAAAGACAAACCAGTAGACCGAGATTTGAAGAATCGGTGTCACCAATTCCCATAGAAACCCTAAGTATTGCATGGAATACATACTTTTTGTTTCATACATAGAGAGTCTCAATATTAAATAGAGACTCTCCCGAATTTCAGAATATATTTGTTTAGGAGCTTTTAACATAAGCCCACCTCTCAGACAGTGAGATTAGCCTTGTTCACAAAAGAATAGAGGTTGCCGTAGTTCACGACATCGACTTGTTCATCTTGGTCGGCTTTAACAATATTTCGTGTATCAAAAATCATTGGGCGACGCATCATTGATGTCAACTCAGCAAAATTCAATTCTTTGAATTCGTTGTGATCGACTAAGATGAGGACGATGTCTGCATCTTGTAGCGCAGCTTCTTTTGAAACGAGATCGAAGTGCTTCGATGATGAAACTTCTACGTGTGGATCATGCACAGCGACATTCATCCCTTGTTCGAGCATCAATTCGATAATCTCGACCGCAGGACTTTCACGCATGTCATCCACGTTACCTTTGTACGTTACGCCGAAAGCAGCAACCTTGGCATCTTTCGAGTCGCCAACAAGTTTTTGAACGTTTTCAACAACGTATGCAGGCATCGATACGTTCGTGTCGCGTGACAATTTGATGATTTTCGCAAGTTCAGGTTGTTTCGCTACGATGAAGTACGGATCTACAGCGAGACAGTGTCCACCAACACCTGGTCCTGGGCTATGAAGATTAACGCGTGGATGTTTGTTCGCCATTTCAATCACGTCGAGAACGTTAATGTCGAGGGCGTTACATACTTTCGCGAGTTCATTCGCAAGGGCGATGTTGACGTCACGGAACGTATTTTCCATCAACTTCGACATTTCTGCCGTTTTTGCATCTGTTTTAATGATTTCACCTTCAACAAATGTGCCGTACACACGAGCTCCTGCTTCGGCACATGCTGGCGTCAATCCACCGACGATGCGGTTGTTATGAACAAGTTCATGAAGGATTTGGCCTGGAAGAACGCGTTCTGGGCAGTGAACAAGATAGATATCTTCTCCGACTACAAACCCTGCTTCTTCCACGAGTGGCTTCACAAAGTCATCCATCGTACGTGGAGCGATTGTCGATTCGACAATGATGACGTTCCCCTTCTCTACATGAGGTAAGACACGTTTTGTCGCATCTAGGACATACGTCAAATCACATGATTTATGCTCGTCATCATTGTTTGGTGTTGGTACCGCAATGATAAAAGCATCCGCTTTTTCCGGCTCCATTGAAGCACGGAATTTACCGTTTTCGACCACAGATTTAACAACATCTCCAAGACCAGGCTCTTCGATGTGAATTTCTCCACGGTTCAATTTATCGACAACCGATTGATGGATATCCACACCAACGACGTCTACTCCATATTGTGCAAATACTGCTGATGTTGGGAGTCCAATATATCCTAATCCGATTGTACAAACTTTCATTGTTGTTACCTCCAAAGTACTGTTCATTTTTAATGAATTGCTTCATATACTATTTTTTTCTCTTCGTTAAAACAATAGCAATTATACTCCGCGTCATATTTAGAAGCAACTACAAACTAATAACAAAGTCATGTCTATCCTGTCACACAATGACCCAAGTCACTTCCGACGCAATTTCCGTCTCAATTCCCAATACTTCCGGGTCACTTTTGTTAGTTTGGATTTGTTCAACGCTTCATAACGTGGCGCAATTTCTGAAAGTTCTTTTGCCATATGTTGAGACAGCGCGGATAATGTTTCATAGCGCTTCAATAATTCTTCGTAGTGATTGTAAATCACTTCTTTTTCCATCTCGACTGTCACTTTCTCTTCACGCAACTTTTGGTTTTCATGCTGTAAGTTTAATACATCATTCTGTTCGTTCATTGCTCGTTCCTCCATATTCATTGCTCAGGCCCAAATTGTTTCGCTAATTGTTCAAACTGATTCGTTTCGTACAATTCAACGAATGTGGCTACCTTTTCGTTTTTCAATGTTTCTGGGTGGAACAATTCATAAATCTTATACAAAATCGTCACGTTACGTTTGAAGTCTTGTAAATTACTGCGTTTCAAGTGACGCAAATACCAAAGTTCGAAGAAGACTTCAAAACGATGACCGTTGAAGGCATCGAGTACGTTTTCTTCTTTAAATACTTTGGCCCGGGCCTCTTCACGCAATAGACACTTCTCAAAGTATTTGGTCGTGATTGCATTGACGGTCGATCCGCTGACTGCAGCGTAGTAGTCGTGAACCACTTTATTCACCAACAACACTTTTTTGGCTTTTAGCATCATCTCCGTAAAGAATAGCGAGTCTTGGCCGACTGCGCCAACGACTTGTTCAAGTTGATGCGCTTCGATGAATGATTTCCGAATTACCATCGCCTGGATACTCTGTACGCTGAAATTATGATCCAGTAGGTATTGGCGAGGATCATTCAACACAAGTTGATCTTGCTGATACGATTTCGGCAACATGATTGGCGATTCTTTCTCCGCTAATTTTTTCATGTGACCGGTTGCAAAATCGAGGTCTGGGTCTTGCTCCATCAGTTGATAGAGGAAAGCGTAACCGTCTTCCGTTGCTTCATTGTCAGGATCAAGGAACACGATGTAGTCGGTCGTCGACATCTCGACACCTTTGTTACGTGGTCTTGACGCACTGCCGCTACCACCCATCTCATACAAATGCGTCGTGACATTCGCGTAATTGTCTTCGATGTGACGAATTTGACGAATCGTTTCAATGTCAGATGATCCATCATCAACGATAATGATTTCCATGTCTTTAAACATGGAGCTACGTTTTAAACTTAAGAAACACTTATTGTATAAGTATTTTCCGTTATTGTAGACCGGAATGACGACCGTCATCTTATAGTCTGTACGAATTTCTTGTTCAGACTCATCTTGAGCAATCCGTCGTTCCAAATTAAAACGATCCACGGCATAGCCTTTTAAATCATGATTCTTCTCTTGGCCCGAAATCACGTCATAAGGTACGGACGCCGTCCAATAGAGTGTCGTATAACGGCTCGTGAATGAATCTGTGTAGCTATGCTCAATTCCTTCGTTCCATTCACGGCCTTCTTTATACACGACTTGCGTGATGAAATCAACGTCCGTATATTTGAAGCCATTCACTAAATCTTCTAAATAGTAAGGTCCATACGCGAATTGATCATTAAAATACGTGACCATATCATAGGCAGCGACTAGCTCTGCTGTAACTTCTTCTTCGCGGACAAACGTCTTATTTGAATACGATTGTTGCTCGAAATCTTGTTGCACCAATTTGTTTTGGCCACTACCGACGACGAGTACAGATTTTTCAAGTTGCGCTTCTTCATGACCTAAAGCGCTCCAGATAGTCTGAAGACGATGATATACGGTATGTTGCGACATCACATTTCTAACGCCATGCATTTGATGCTCATAGCGTTCATCCGCAGTGAACATAGACATGATCGACTCTGCATCCGCCTCATTTGTCGCAATAAAGATATTCGGGAAATAGTTATTCACGGCAACACTATAGTTCGACAAAATCAAATTGCCGAGTGCTTGTGATTCGTAGACACGGCGGGCACACATCGTCGGACTATATTTGATGCTGTTGACGTTTAACACCCAGTCATAGCTCTTGCTCAGCTTCTGCAATTCAACGTAATTTACGCTTGGCGCTACGTACGGAGCAAACTCTTCCGGGAAGTGGTAACGTGGATCGTTAAGCGAATAGTTCCGGTCGATAATATCGAGTTGTTTATCCGCCAATAAGACGCCATTTAATAACTTCATGATGTCTTCGGTCCGCTCGCTATACTTCTCCATCCAACTACCGGCAAACAACGCACCATCAATTTTCTCGACAGACCGCGTATCGATTGGGTTGTGTAATTTCGGGTTTACCCCAAACTCAAGCACCCCGATGCGATCATGACCGCAATCTAATTGATACTCCGAGATTTTCCCTTCATCTCCAGTAAAGATGACATCGCTCCGTTGAGCAATCCCGATAAAGCGAGAATAGTTACTCGGATCTTCTGTCGATTGCATGACAACAGGCACATTACGTAATTTTGCATGGTCGATAATGCGATAGAGTGCTTCCCGTTTTTCAGAGTCTGGATTTGAAATCCCACGCCATTCGTCCTCATATAGTCCTTTCCAAGATGTTAGAATGAGGAAGAAGTCGATCGGTTCAGCGAAAATATCTTCCGCATTTGTCGGAGTGACGTAATGAAGGTTCATTGCATCTTTATAAAACTCATACATAAACTCAGAGCAAACGATTGCGACATTCGGTTTCGTCAATCCTTTATAATAGCGGGATCCGTTACTTTCACCGATGAGTGCCATAGACTGTTTGAACTGAGTGAGGTAATGTCGATTGCTGACATTATGATATTTTTGTACGATTTCCAACTTCTTAGGAGCCCGTTCTTTACGTTTTCTAAATTGGTCCAACGAATAATCAAGTCGTGGCAACCGTTTGATTCGCTTCAATGATTCAGAATCTAGATGGCTCATATCTTTCACACGACGCGTTTCGCTTTGCGCCCAGGCTACGTGTTCTGTCAAATCGTTGAGAATTTTTTTATAATTCATCTGTCTATGAATTCTCCTTTTACGTCACATTCGATTTTTTTACATTATCTTTCGTATCGTAGCAAATTTTATACAGTGAAGCAAATTTTCATCAAGCACAAGGAGGCTATCATGAACGAAAAAAAAATGTTGTTGGAACTTCGCTCATTGCGTCACACGATTGATGATCTATTGATTTCACAAGAAGCATTAGCGAGTGCACGGTTACACCTGCAGATGGAGAATGAACGGTTGCGACGACATGTGCGGAATCATCATAACGTCGTTCGAGACTTGCGCCGACAACTCGAAAGACAACAATCGACACAGGCGCACCTTGAGGCCGCGTTGGCAGCGGTGCTTCAATTGAAGGAAGCCACCGATGAATGAATCTATGAAGCGACTTCGACAATCTCGCCGGCGCCCATTCGGTGTCAGTGTCATCCTACCCGCTTACCGAAGCCGGGAACACCTATCGTTTATGTTGACAAGTCTAATGTCACAAACGCTCGACCGCGCGTTGTTTGAAGTAATCGTAGTTGTGAACGGTCCTGATGATGGCACGCTCGACATGGTGAAGGCGTATGACACTTTACCGTTACGTGTGTTCTCCAAGCCTGTCGCTTCAGCGAGCCACGCGCGGAACGCAGGGCTTTCCAAAGCCACGTTCCAATTTCTGACGTTCGTCGATGCCGATGATACCGTATCTCCCACTTATCTCGAGGATTTGTTGAATCATTCCTCGTTGCTCGGGATTACCATCGCGCACTTGACCGACATTCTCCCAGATGGTTCAATCCGTGAGAGTCCGATTGAGCAGGACATCCTTCAAGTTGAAGCGGGAGAACGTCCTTCGTTTGATGTCGCGCTCAGCCGACTTCATCGTGTCTTGACGATGACAGCTTGTAAATTGATTCCGACCGAAGCCGCTCAAACAGTCGCATTCAAACATCATTTACGGAGCGCGGAGGACGTCGTCTATTTTTCCACATTGTTTTCCCACATGTCGTTCGAGATTCGAATCGCGCCAACTAGCGCTGTCTATTTTCGATGCCTACGTCAACACTCGGTGTCACGTCAACGGCTGACGTATGCGTTTGCGGTCACTGAACGGCTTATTGTCGTTCAAGAGTTATACACGCTGCTGGCTTCAAGCCGAGGCGCCCTCACGACGATGCTCCGCAAAAAAATTGCTGCCCAATGGCGTATTTTATTGCGGTATACCGGAGAAAATGCCTATGAGAAGCACCTCGTATTAAGAGACATCTCACGCATCGCTGTCCCCGCTAGCGAACGTAGTGACTACTGCGACGTCATTCATTTTATTCAATCAATTGATGCCGAACTCGAGTAGGCCTGGTGCATAGCGCTCAATCAAACGTTTTTGGACAAGTCCCTGTTCCTGCGCCTCGAGCGGAACATGTAACAAGTATTTTAGAATGTGACGAGCATTGATTAAAATGAGCGAGTCATGGGCGAGGTCACTTTCTAGCAACAGCGAGGCGTGCCACGTTCCCATCCGGTGTTCCCAATAGTACAAGTCGTATAGGTCATAGTTGAGATGGTCGGCCAACCGAGACTGCTTGACAAATTGCGCAGACAATGCCAATACGTCCTTATCTGTTTGCGCGGCCCTAGAGAACGTCCGGGCTATGCCTTCGACAGACCACGCCTCTGGTAACGAGAACGCTTGTCGATAGAAGCGACGCGCCACCTCATATCCGTTTGAGCGGATATGTAAGTAATCATCATCAAAATGGTTGTAATATTGCCAGGCAATCTCAAAAGAATGCCTGCGAATCGTCGCTTTTCGAAGATGTGAGGTGAATGTTATTTCGTCGTCTGTTTTGCCAAACTCGCCGTTCATTAGAAGTGTCACATGGGGCAATCGAAACGCGCCCGCAATTTCCCGGGCCGTTCGCATATCGATTTCTAATGATTTGACCGACTCTTTCCCGTACGTGAAGTACTGATGGTTCGGCTCACAACGCAGCAACGCTAGCGTCGACCGACTATCGAGACCCGCAGTGATCGGCACGAGCAGACGCTGGTCGATTTGACGAACTAGATTGCTCACTGCCTCGTCAATCGCTTCGACCGCCTCATCGACCGAAATCGGTTCATACGCTTCCCGCGGGAAGATTCGCTGCCAGGCGAACGTCGTCAAGTCTAGCGCTTGGTTCGGGGTCAACATATGAATGTTACGGTCCGGGGTGAAATGACCGGGAATCATGTTGTTGGTCACTTTTCGTTTTAACAAAGCCAAAACTTCTTCAAACGGCTCTTTGCGGCCGGTAAAGTCTTGCAACAAAGAATAATGAGAACTTAGGCAGCGACTGTGGGCCGAGTAAAACACGCTCTTCAGACCGAGTGCGTCCTGGGTAATTTGTAAAGTGCCGCTAGCGCGCGAACGATAAAACAACACATAACGGCCAACAACATAATCCAACTCGTCCAATAATGTTGTTTCGCTCGTTTCATAGGCCAGGCGCATCGCTTCCGCAACAGGTTTCCCTTGGAGGTGCCACGCTGTTCCTAATAAAAACACGTTATCGTCCACAACCGATTCAAACGGCATGCATGGATCGTGGATAAGGACGTGTTCCTTTAAATAGCGTACGTCCCAATGTGACAACGCCTCAGGAATTCGTATAGGAGCCGTTCCTTTCTCATATACTAGATAGCCACGTCGGTACATTAATTCATCTGTCTGTTGCATCTGTTGAATATCTCCTTCATCTCATTTAATCGACTTGAACTTTTTCTGTGTGTCCGTTCATCAACGTGTAGCGTAACACGTTTCCTTCCTCGCCTTCAATCCAATCCGCCGATTGGACACGATCTTCAGGCGTCTTCCCTATGTGCAATACGGTCACGTACTCGCCTGCTTGCATCACTTTACGTGTGATTATCTGTTTACGTTCAAACCACGTATAATCGGCATACGAAACATGACTAGTTCCAATCTCCAGTGTCCCTGATATCGATGTAGGCAATTGAATCATGTGGAGAGTCCGTCCATCAGTGTGGGTCGCCACAACCTCGTCATTTGTTTGTTTGACTATCGCAAAATCCGGTGCCAAATGAAATCGCTGTAAAAATGGATTTTTCTTGTTTGATGTCAATTTGTCCCGGACAATGAAAGTCTGCCGCGTGTCGTACCAAACAGATCGTATATGAGTCGTCCCTGTCATTAATTGATGTTGGCCAGACGCGTAATATTGACCGTTTGAAAGTCGCTTCGCTTCGGTGATATTACTCATACCTATTTTATCGGCGGTAATTGGAAAGTCCTCGCCTTCAATCTGAATCGAATTATGCGCGTCTCCTTTGAAAACACTATAGCGTTCAAGTGCTCTTGCATAACCATATCGGCCTGTTTCGACAATATAATCCGCCCCAAAACCGTATAAATCGATACTCAAATCGTCAAAGTGTTTATGGGGCATCCCATGAAATCCGGCGGTCATGCCGAAGTTAATGGATTGATTGAATGGAGCCTCCTCACCCCAATGTTGTCGGAAGAAGACATACTGTTCGTCTTGTTGGACAATATGTGCTTTCGGCCTGTCCCCCTGTTCTCCATTCGTCACGCTGTACAGTAACTCTGGATAGTTTTGAATGTACGGAAATGAATCAGTTGCCAAGACGTCTCCGGACGTATCCCCAAATTGAACGAATGTTGAGTTTGGTTTGATCATGAACGCCATATGTTCAGGCATCGAACGGGCACGACGCTTCGCTTCGGCATCGAGCGTATATCCATTCGCTTCCGCCCAGTCAATCATCCCAATCAACGTTTGATAGAGGAATAGTTGATACGTCGGTGAATGTTCCAAATGTAGACCAGTCGAACTGACACCTTGATTCACTTGCGTCGTAAAGCGCTCATTGGCAATCCGCTTCCATTCAGCAGCACGTTCCAACTCTGGGAATGACTCCGCAATCATCAACAGCGCCATGTCTTGAAAAATACCATGATTGTGCTTCGCTTTATAGAATTCCTCATCAGCCAATAAGTCTGCGTGCTCGTATAGCATCCGCATCAATTGCGAGTGAAATTCGGCGTTCTCAGTGTCCATTAAAAAGCGCGATTCATTCCAATAGTTAACGAACGAGATTGTGCGCAAGGCAGTGCCGTGTTGATCAAAAGCCCACTTATAAGCCGATTCACGGTCAGCGATTGGAAATTTTGAATCCCAACTTCGAATCATATCTCGGCCGTAGTGCAAATAGTCCTGATTCGAATTTTGTATATACGCGTTCGTCAATGTATCAAGCAAATAAAATCCATGGACTTGAAACGGAAAAGAGTTCGATGTCGAAGCAGGGATTTGTTTCACCCAATCGAAAGTACCCACATCGTTCACCGTCAACTGATGCGGCGGAGCCGGCACCGTCCACGCTCCGGTGATTGCCTCATCCGCTCGTGAGACCGCATTAGACAGCTCATATGAATGATTAAAGTAAGGCGTGTTTTTTTCACCTTGTTTCGCGTAGTAATACAAGATGAACGGGGCAAGCAGGCTATCGTTCATCTCATCCGGCGTGATGTTTTGCAATACCACTTTACTATCCGATTGTTCAATATAGAGGGTGGAATCCCCAGAATCGACTTCGAAATACCGTCCATTAATGCGTTGAGGACGAAACGTATCGTTTTTATTAACCCTATCCGTTTTTACCATTTTCCCATCTTTTAAAACATATGCCTGTGTGTTTTTTGTCACTTCAATGTACACAGGAAGCCCATTTTCAGTGCGCGATTTATCTTGATTGACCCATCCCAAATTTTCTAGACGGACGATAACAAGTATGCAACTGACAATGAGGATGCCTAGTATGAAGCGAATACTACGTGATATTTTCATTTTCTTTAAATCCTTTCAAGCTTCAAGTTTTCTGACCAACGGCCGCGTGATTTCCCCATGCAAAGTGAATATAAAAAAGCCCCTCACTATGAAAAGGGGCTTCTTCGGCACTAAAGCATTACGGTGTTTTTGTATCGACTACGCGTCCTTCAACTTTCGGTGTCACTTCGCCGATGCTGACGAGGTGATCCCGGAAGTTTTCCCAATCCGAAAGACCAAGGTCAGTCACACGTCCCTCAGCATATGCTTTTTCGAGTGTCTTGAACTCGTCTCCACCTTTTGCTGTGAACGCGTTCGTTGCCACTGTATACGTCTTAGCAGCATCTAGTTCGACAAACGTACCGGCTTCGTTAATTTCCACTTTCGTGACACGTGCACCAGTCGGGAGCGAGCTATCATACTCAAAACGCATTCCAGCGACAGAGAGGAAAGCACCTAGTTCATTTGGTGCGTTCGATACCGATCGTTCGAGCACTTCCTTGAGTTCTTCCCCTGACAACGTTACCGTCGCCAACGTATTACCAAACGGCAATGTCGTGATGACTTCACCTACTGTGATCGCGCCCGCATCGATTGGCGCGCGAATCCCGCCGCCGTTCGTGAAGGCGACCGATACCTCTGGGTTGAGTTCTTTCGCCTTAGCTAACATACCGTCCGCAATCAAGTTACCGATTCCAGTCTCTTGTTTACGCACGAGACGGACATTGTTCTCGTCGTGAGTAGCCAATGGCTCCGTTGCGTTCGCACCGATCTCTTGTGTCATAATCGCGTCGATTTGTGCTTTATATGGGGCGATGATTTTCTTCGCTCCAGCATCTTCTGCAATCGCGCCTTCCAAGTTCACCAACTGTCCGAACGGCTTGACGACGGTAGCGACTCCATTGATTTCTTCATGAACGACGACGAGTTTTCCTTTTTTATCAAACTCGACTTCAAGTGTCCCTAAACGTTTTCCGTATTCTGATGCTTGCACGATGGCCGTCGGTTCCGTGTCTTCATTTACGATGACAGGCTGTTTCAACTCATCGTGTGAATGACCGCCGATGATGACGTCAAGACCCTCTACATGTTTAGCAAGCAATAAGTCGTTGTCTACTTTTGGATCATCGTTATAACCAAGGTGCGATAACGCGACAATCTTGTTGACACCTGCCGCTTCCAATTCTGCAACCGCAGCTTTGGCACTTTCGATATAGTTCAAGAATTGAACCGAACCTGGACTTGCGATTACAGCCGTGTCCATCGTCGTCAATCCGATAAATCCGATGTCCTCGCCTTTTACTTCCTTGACGTAAGTTTTATAAATTTTACCGCCTTTTGCATCTTCTGCAATTTGATCTCGGTAAAGATTTGACAACAAGTCATCTTTTGAAAAATCAACGTTTGACGAGACGATTGGCGTCTTCAGTACTTTCACGAAGTTATGAAGTTCGAGGTTCCCGTCCTCATCTCCGCCTAAATCAAACTCATGGTTACCGAGCGTCATCAAGTCATAGTCGGCATAGTTCATTAACTTAGCATCGACAAGTCCTTTGTACTCATTGAAGTAAAGCGTACCTGAGAAGACATCACCTGCATCGAGAAGCAATGCATCAGGATGAGTGGCACGATATTCCTTGATTACCGTCATCCGTTTCGGGAACGCTTCAACCCGTCCGTGTGTATCATTCGTATGCATAATGTTTACTTTGAACGTCTTCATCGGTTTCACGTTGACTTGCGCTTCGATCGTGATGGTCGTTTTATTTCGTGTGTATGTTCCCGTCACCGTTTGAACGCCTTCTTTTGACGTATCAACCTGACCCCAATTCACATTGACGAAATATGTACCCTTCGCAAATTTCGCTTTCAATCGAGTTGGTAGTTGTGCCGTTTCCCCTTGTTCGACATTCACCTTCACGACTCGATTCACAAAACGGATTGGATAGTTATCCACTGTCACTTCAATCGAAACTGGCTTTTTCGATTTCACGATGTATCCATTGATCACTTGCGGTTGATTAATTAACTTTGCATTGAATTTTGACTTGTA
The DNA here is from genome assembly GCF_018617975.1 of Exiguobacterium sp. s21. Taxonomy (NCBI): domain Bacteria; kingdom Bacillati; phylum Bacillota; class Bacilli; order Caryophanales; genus Exiguobacterium; species Exiguobacterium sp. s21. The sequence continues at coordinate 296,242 of NZ_JACSLF010000001.1, forward strand.
CCAACGAACAGGTTGAGACTTGTATGTTTTTGGAAGGTTAAGTTTGCCTCCGTAAGCATATGTAGAACCAAATGAGATTGGTGCCACTGATGTTTGACCTTTTACGGCTTCAACTGTCACTTTAATGGATACACGTTTTTTTGAGTTGATTGTGTATCCATTAATAACCTGAGGTTTCCCTACTAATTTCTCGTTGAATTTCGATTTATACCAGTAAATTGTTTCCGACTTGTATGACTTTGGTAATATAAGCTTCCCCTGCTTTACTGTTGTAGAACCTAAAGAAATGACCGATGACTTTACTTGACTGGCCTCGACCGGAGCTGACATCGTTGGCGAAATTGTTGAAAACAAGAGTGTCGCGCTAAGCGAAGTGACCATCCATTTTTTCTTCATAAATCTACCTCCCCAAAAAATTTGCTTACATGATAAATATAGCATAAATAAAAAATAACTCTTTTATTATTTTTTTGATTTTTTATTTTTATTTTCTAAATATTTCTTTACTTTCGCAATTGTTTTCATTCCTCTCCACTCAAGTACATAACTGAAGGGGTTTGATCAAAAATGACCATTGAAAAAGATGACTCACTTTCCATCAAGAGTCATCTTACGTATACGTTTTATGATTTGTTTTGACTGTGTAGTCAGCAGATGTCGGAGTAAACGACATCACCGCTTTTTGATTACCGGACTACAAGTGAGTAACTCTCAGATAAGTAGAGCGGTGATTTCATTTTCACCACGACGACTTTTCCTTTTCGTTGTTTCGGGATTGAGATTGCGAACTGTCCGTTACCTTTAATTCGTACAACACGGCTAATTGGTTTATTGCCAACGAACGCTTGAACAGTTGCGTATTTTTTACCGCTCCCTCGAATGATTGACGAAGTGGAAGATACGGACTGGAAGCTCGGTTTATCGAATACGCCAAACACAGTTCGCGTAATAGGAATGGACGGATTGAACGCTTTGTCACGGGCAACAATCGTCACTTGCGAGCCTACTTTCAATTTTGATACGTTCATTCGGTAAGAGCCATTGTTCGCAGAGTGCGTATACATCTTCCCACGATAGAAGATTTGAATGGTGCTTCCACTCTCTGACTTCCCAGTAATGGCAGTACTCTTGTTCGTTAGCTTACCTAATGACGGCTTGACCGGTGGATTGATGTCTCGCAAAAGTTCAAAATCAGACAACGCGAAATCGGTTGCCATCCCCGTCACTCTGCCGTAACCATAAAGTACATCTTTGCCCGGTTCTCCTAAATCAACCGCGGTTGCTTTCAACCTTGCATATACCATGCCAGGCGATAGTTTCGGTTCTTTCGAGATGAGTAGTGCGGCTATTCCTGAAGTAATCGGTGTAGCCATGGACGTGCCTGACATAAATCCGTAGCGCCCGTTCGGTAAAGTTGAATAAATATCTTCACCCGGTGCAACGACATCGATATACGTGCCATAGTTCGTAAAGTCTGTAATTTGGTCGTCCACGGTTACAGCTCCTACAGCCAGGACGTCACTGTATGCAGCCGGATAGAAGCGTTCATCCGTATCATCGTTACCTGCTGCTCCCACAAATACCAACCCTTGACGTCTTGCGTCACGAATAGCTGATTCGAGAGCCGCATTTCGTTCATACGTACCAAAACTCATATTGACAACCCGGGCACCATTTAATACCGCATGGTGAATTCCTTTTAACACATCTGAGATCGAAGAGTCATCACCTTCAAACACATCAATCGGCATCAAACTCACGTTCGGGGCGACTCCGACGCTTCCTTGATCATCAAAGGTTGAACCGATTGTTCCAGCCACATGCGTCCCATGTACACCTTTATCCACAATTCGATAGACATCTCTCGTCGCATCGTAAGGCGAAATGATTCTGCCCCTAAACTCTGGGTGATTCACATCGATTCCGTCATCGATGATCGCGACAGTCACACCTTCTCCACGATGATTCGACCAAACTGGTGAGATGTTTAGAGAACCGATGTAAGGTTGATAACGACTCACTACCCCTTCACGCTTGATGACACCGTCTTCCGAAACGTCTAACACTTCATCCAACTGTTCTACATTCGTTTTCGTAGAGATAGAAGGGGCAGGAATTGATACGATGACACGATCAATTCCTTCATAGAGAATTTCTTCACCCGCGAGAGGCTCTCCTATTTCTCGTTCAACAATCAACGTATCTTCAGCCGATGCATACGTATTCCAACCCCAAAACACACATAAGAGAATCATTATTTTTTTCACTCTCGTTACCTCCTATCTCCACAACAGAACGTTATATCGTTTATTATATTTCTTTTCAATAAATAGTATATGATTTAAATCAATACTTTTACCTTTTTTTAAAATGTTTCAACAAATAAAAAACTCCAAATTTAAATTACCTTTTAAAATTAGATTCGAGATCTAACTTTATTAGATAATCGCCATTTGGAGATGATATTATAGTTCGTTGATCATTGTCGCTTGTCCACCTTGCCAGAGCCACGTGTCATTTTCTTTCACATAGACGTGCAACACCCAAAACCGGCCTTCATAGGCGTTCGTACCAAGAATGAAGCGTTCTTCCAGCAATAGTTGGATGAGGGCGATCTCGCCTGAAACCGTCTCGTCAAACGTGACGGTCTCCTGCGTGATCCACTGGACCGACGCCGGGTCGACGAACTGATCTAAAAATGTCTCTTTATCAAACTGACGTCCGCTCGAGTCGACGTAACGAAACTCGTCGTGCATGATGCTGCGCATCGCGTCCAGGTCGCCCTTGACTTGAAGTGCGGCCCGTTCGTCAGAAAGTTGTTTTAAGTTGATTGTTTCCATTGATGTACCTACCTTTCGCGTCCATCATAACATACTCGTATGCTCGAGTCGTCTCACTCGTAAGGGTCGTCTCAATTGTTCGATTGTACGTAACCACATCGGTAGTATTCTTTTTCTTATCCTCTATCCCCTGTATACTTAGCAATATACAGTTTATTCCATTACGAAAGGATTAAGCATATGCATTTCATCGACCCGGTCATCTGGCAACTCGTCATCATCCCTATACTCACCATCGGGACCGGTGTCCTCGTCGCGTTACGATTCGAAAAGGCTTATATCGCCCCGCTCATCACGTTGGTGCTCAATCTCGCAATTGAAATGACGATGGGTCTCGTGTACTACGGGACGCTCACTTCTCCATCGTCTTGGAATTGTCTTTTTCCGATTCCCTCGTTTCTCATCGCCTATACGTTGCTCAGTAAACGGAAGACCGAGCGCCAGATAGAAAAACATTCCTGAGCCTTAATCATTCTGACAATTTCGATATTGACATTCTGACTTCAGCCCGTTAAAGTAACGATAACGTTCATACGAACTCGCGATGAGAAAGAAGAGTAGCGTGAAGATACGTCTCCAGAAAGCCGGTGGTCGATGCGAACCGGTGACGTGTCTCACGTGAATGGGCTTTTGAGCGTTCAGACCGATACGTAGGCTCTGACGGGTCCTCCCGTTACCGAGGATAGCGAATGATGGTTCGCGATGAGTGGGGAGGTGCGAAGTCTCTCAACGAAGGTGGCAACACGGGGAAATCTCCTCGTCCTTCATGTCCGATCGGGCATGAAGGACGAGGAGATTTTTTGTTTGATCGCTTGGAGGTGTTCGGGTGATGTTCCGCGGATATAGGCACCACGGTCATCATAAACAAATAGTATATGTCCTGCTTCCTGATGAATGAACTGAACGGCAGGATACGACATGGCCCAGCCACGCAGTCGTGGTCTCAATGGTTGAAAGTCTTGGTGACAAATCGCCTCCAACAGACGAGACATCCGGATCTGGTCTCGATCGGCAATCGGCACGATATACGTCCAGAGCGTCTCTTCCTCTTCTTCGGAACGAATCAACGCCGTCTGAAAGCGGAGCGATTTGTCGCGAATCAATCGAAACATACCGGTGTTGCCCGGGTGATCACCATAAACATGATACACGAGCGTGAAGCCCTCACCGTCCGGAAACAAGGTGTCGAACAACCCCTTCGCTTTTCGTATCACGGCATCGAAATACGCTTGATTCAACTCATCCGATCGATCGAGAAACGGACTTAATTCTTCTTCTAGCTCGATGTGTTCAGTGAGCGCACCTCCTGAGAATTGATTCGGTTTTAAGATGTGCATCATAGTTTCCCCTTTTCTTTCAAATTATAAGGAGGTTATCGATATGAAACAACTCATCATCAACGGCGACGAACTGACACCTGTGGCAATCTTCCACCGCTTAGAAGGTAAACGGAAAGTGTTGCTCGAGAGTCGCGCCGAAGGCAAGCACGGCCGCTACTCGATCATCGCTTCGAACCCAGTCGAGACGATTCGCGCCGAAGGCAACGAAGTGACCGACGCATCCGGCACGATGCACACGGAAGATCCGCTCGCCTTGTTATCGGAACTGGTTGCGCGGGACACACCGGACGCCCCCTATCCGTTCATCGGCGGTGCCGTCGGCTATATCGGCTATGACATGCAGCGCGTCTATGAACCGATCCCGAATACCCCGAGCGAGACGCGTGGTTTGCCGGACGCCTTGTTCCAACGATATGAGACGGTCGTTCTCTATGATCACGTCGAGGAGCAGGTCATCGTAATCGACACCGGGGATGATGCCGCTGAGAAGCGACTCCACCACGTCAAACTGGCACTCGAGACGGCGAAGACACACGAACTTGCCCCCGTCGTCCGCACGAGTGAACGGGTGTTGACTGGCAAGGATGAATTTGTCGAACGCGTCCTAAAAGCGAAAGAAGCCATCCTCGCCGGTGAGGTGTTCCAACTCGTCTTATCCCAACGAATCGATGCGACGTTCACCGGCGACCCGTTCCACTTTTACCGGACGCTCCGGAAACAGAACCCGAGTCCGTACTTGTTCTATATCGACCTAGGCGAGGCGATCGTCCTCGGGGCGTCCCCGGAGAGTCTCGTTCGCGTCGAGGGCAATCGTGTCTCGACGAACCCGATCGCCGGCACCCGCCCCCGTGGCAAGACAATCGAAGAAGACGTGCGTCACGCTGCTGATCTGATTCAAGACGAGAAAGAACTCGCCGAGCACCGGATGCTCCTCGACCTCGGTCGCAACGACATCGGCCGGGTCGCCAAAGTCGGCTCGGTCACGATTCCGAAACAGATGGAAATCGAGCACTTCAAAAACGTCATGCATCTCGTCTCCGAGGTCGAAGGTGAACTGCGCGACGACTTGAATCCGATTGACGCGCTGCGGGCCTGTCTCCCGGCCGGTACCGTCTCGGGCGCCCCAAAAATTCGAGCGATGCAGCTGATTGACGAATTGGAAACGGTGAAGCGCGAAGTATATGCCGGGGCCGTCGGCTATCTCGACGTCCGGGGCGGCTATGATTTCGCCCTCGCCATTCGGACGATGGTCGTTCAAGGTGACACGGCCTATGTCCAAGCCGGTGCCGGCATCGTCTACGACTCGGACCCGGTGTCAGAATATGAAGAGACGTTGCATAAAGCCAAATCACTCTTGGAGGTGTTCGCATGATTCTACTCATCGATAACTACGACTCGTTCACGTATAACGTGTATCAAGATGTCGCCCGGTTCAGCGACGTCTTGGTCGTCCGCAATGACGAACTGACAATCGATGCGATTCGCGACCTCAATCCGGCTGGAATTATCATCTCTCCGGGTCCAGGTGGCCCGCTGGATGCCGGTGTCTCGCTCGATGTCGTCCGCACCTTGTCCGGCACCATCCCCATCCTTGGCGTCTGTCTCGGACATCAAGTCATCGCCGAGGCGTTCGGTGGCACGGTCGGTCGGGCCGAACAAGTCATGCATGGGAAGACGTCCGTGATCGAGACGACCCCGGGCGTCTTGTTCGACGGGAGTCCGAGTGAGGTCATGCGCTACCATTCGCTCGTCGTCTTGGAGACGGACCTCGTCGTGACCGCTCGTACGTATGACGAGGTCATCATGGCGCTCGAACATCCCGAGCACCCGACATATGGTGTCCAGTTCCATCCCGAATCGATTGGAACGCCAAACGGACGTGACGTGTTCAAGCGCTTCGTCGACTTGTGCCATGCAAAAAGACCGAGGAACGCGTCCTCGGTCTGAGCGTCAGGCCTTCAAGAAATCTTCCATTTGGAAGTAATGTTTGTCGAGCATGATTTGGTCCGGCGTCACGCCATTTTGACGCAATTTGGCAATCGTCTCATGCAAGAAGTCATCGCTGCCGACAAGGTAAAACAGTCCGTCTTTGTCTGCGGCGAGCGTCTCGACCAGCTGGTAATAGTCCGGACGATTGTCGACGAACTCGGCCGTGAATCCATTCGTTGACGCGAACACATCGTTAAACAAATATTCTTTCGACGAGTCGACGTTCAACGAGTGGAGGTGCGGCACACCTTCCCCGTTCGCCAAATACGCGAGTACGAGCGGGCGGAACGTCGCAATGCCGACCCCGCACGATAACAGATAGACGTTCTTCCCTTCCCGCTTCAATGGCACGTTCGAATGCGTCTTGAAGATGGCGACCTTGTCCCCGATGTTCATGTCACGCAAGATTGATTTGAACGTCGAACATTCCGGTTTGACCCGGGTCGTGATGCCGATCGCACCTTCATGCGGCAACGTCGAGATCGACATATGACGAATCAACGTCCGGTTCGGTCTATCTTCTTGATTGAAGCCCTCGAGCGCGAAGTGCGTGTGCGCGCCTTCTTCCCATGTGAAGCCAGCCGGTAGCTCAAGCTTGAACGTGTAAGTGTCTTTTGCTTCCTCTACGACTTGTTGAATCGGTGTCCAGTAAATCAGCATCGAATCCCGTCCTTTCTTTAATAGACTGCGATCGGTCCATACGGCCCTTGAATGATCTCCAGTTTCGTCTCAAAAATGTCAGATAGGATGTCTGCGTCCATAATCTCTTCGACCGTACCAAAGGCGGCGATGTTCCCGTCTTTCATCGCACAGATGCGGTCCGAATATTTCGCCGCGAAGTTGATGTCATGGAGCACCGTGACAATCGTCCGTCCAAACTCGTCGGCGACGTGCCGCAAGTATTCCATCATCTGGACCGAGCGAGCGATATCGAGGTTGTTGAGCGGCTCGTCGAGGAGCACGTAATCCGTTTCCTGACAGAGCACCATCGCGACGTACGCCCGTTGGCGCTGCCCGCCCGACAGTTCATCGAGATAGCGATGCTCGAGCGACGTCAGATCGAGGAAGTCGATATATTTCGAGATGATCCGTTCGTCCTCTTGCGTCAACCGCCCCTTCGAGTATGGGAAACGTCCGAATCCCGCGAGCTGACGGACGGTGAGACGCGTCACGAAATGATTCTCTTGCCGTAAAATCGTGACGATTTTCGCCAAGTCTTTCGATTTCGTGCTTGACACGTCCATGCCGGCGACTTGGATTTGACCCGCGTCTAAATCGAGCAAACGGCCGATCATCATGAGCGTCGTCGATTTCCCAGCCCCGTTCGGTCCGATCAACGACGTGAACCCAGCCTTCGGGATGTCGAGATTGATTGGTCCGATTTGGACATTATCCGAATACGATTTTTGTACTTGTTCTAATTGAATCATAGCGACCTCTTTCGTGAACTAAACTGAATCATAGTGACCTCTTCCGTGAACTACTTACCACTTGTTTGCTTCGCAACTTGAGTGGGAGCTTCTTGGGAAGACCGTGCTTTTGTTAGCCACGGTTGTTGACCAAGCTCGTCGGACAGTCCCTGCCCTGATTTTTTTCAGTCAGCGAGATGCAACAGGTTGAGACTCGCGTTGACGTCACGGTCGTGGTGCGCGAAGCACGCGGCGCATGTCCACTCGCGGATGTCTAGCTCCTTCTTGCCGCCGTTCTCGCCGCAGGCCGAACAGACTTGAGTCGAGGCAAACCATTGGTCGACAAGGATCAACGTGCGTCCATAGAACCTGCATTTGTAGGCGAGCTGGCGGGCGAACTCGCCCCACGCGGCGTCCCCGATTGATTTTGACAGGCGACAATCCTTCATCATCTCCATCGGTTTCAGCGTCTCGATCACGACGACTTGGTTCTCGTCGACGATGCGTCGCGACAGCTTGTGGAGGAAGTCGTTGCGCCGATTGGCAACCTTCTCGTGTTTCTTCGCGAGGAGGAGCCGGGCCTTCTCGCGGTTCCTGCTGCCTGACTTCTTGCGGGAGAGCGCACGCTGCGCCCGTTTGAGCCGCGTCTCGGCCTCGCGCAGGTTGCGCGGGTTCGGGACCTTCTCCGTGACAAGCTCGTCGTTCGTCATGACTGCGAAGTGTCCGAGGCCGAGGTCGATCCCGATTTTGTGCTCGGCCGGGACCCATGGCTCGTCGTCCTGCTCGACGAGGAGCGACACGAAGAACTTGCCCGTTTTCGTCATCGACACGGTCGCCGACCGGATTTCTCCTTGGAAGCCTCGGTGCTGTGTGAAGCGGACGAACCCGACCTTCGGCAGACGGACTTTTCCCGCCTCGATGCGGATCGTGCCGTGCTGGTTGTTCGTCGTGTAGGAGGCACGCGCCTTCCGTCTCGACTTGAACACCGGGAAACCGGCCGTCCCGGCGAAGAAGCTCGCGAACGCCGCGTCGAGGTGCAGCTTCGCGTTGGCGAGCGCGAGGCTGTCCGCCTCACACAGGAACGGGAATAACGGTTTGTAGGAGGCCGGTGTCGGCGGTTTTCGCTTCGGTCCGTCTCCGAGCTTCGCCTCCTCGTAGATGGTGATGCGGTCCTCGAGCAGTTTGTTGTAGACGAACCGGGCGCAGCCGATCGTTCGGATCAGGAATTCGGCTTGCGCAGCCGTCGGATGGAGCCGGTATTTGTAGCCCTTCAGCACGTCTATCCCTCCCCTCGGCAGAAAATCGTGATGTGCGTCTTCCTCATTTCATACCCGCGGAGGAGGAGAGGAAATCTGACAGAAATACGAACTTTCGTTCGTTATATCTGTCACAGGTTGGCTGAAGGATTCAAGGCTAATCGATTCATCTCCTACCTACGCTAGACTGCGCCTTGGACGCTTAGAGGAGAGAGAATTCTCGTTTGATTTTGTTATAATCAGTGCTAAGAAAACCATGCCGCCGAACAGTTCAATGATGACGGACACGACACTCGGTGTATTGAGAATGTGATACATAAAGAAATACGCGCTCGTCAGAACGAAGAAGCCAAGCGCGAACGCCATCGGAAACACGTATTTATGATCGTATGTCGCCGCGACTTGATAGCTGAGCGTCGCCACCAAGAATCCAAAGAACGTCAACGGTCCAATCAGCGCCGTCGATACCGACATGAGAAGCGAGATTAAGACGAGCGTAAAGATGACGCTCCGGCGATGGTTCACCCCGAACGATGTCGCCACGTCTTTCCCGAGTGCGACGACGTTCAAGCGATTGGAGAAGCTATACAACAAGATTCCGACGACAATCACGATCGGGATAACAATCGGGAAGTAGGCGGCATCGGCATGCATGACCGAACCGAACAGACGGGCCTGCAGGACGTCGAACTCGGATGGCGCGAGCATGCGTCGCATGAACGAGGACACCGAATTCAATCCCGTCCCGATGATAATCCCGACGAGAAGCATCAGTTGCAGGTTGCCGTATTTCCCGGACAAGAGCCAGCCGTACAAGAGCAGACTCATGAGCACCATGAGGCCAACCTGGGTCAAAAAGGCACCCGTCCCCGAAAAACCGATTAGCGCACCCGCCCCGAAGAAGAAGATCATACTCGTCTGAATCGTCGAGTAGAGTGCGTCGAACCCGAGTAACGATGGTGTGATGATGCGGTTGTTCGTCACCGAATGAAACGCGACCGTCGCCAGGCTTTGACAGAGCGCGGCGATTGCCATCGTGATGACGGCGACAACCCGACGCTCGACGACCGGGACGAACGACGGTGAGTCGAACGGGACCGGATTGTTGTAGACGAGTAACCCGAACGCACAGAGCAGTCCCCCGACGATAAAGAAGGCAAGGAACAACCAATAGCGGCGCTGTTCTCGTCTCGAACGGAACGCCGTCGCACACCGATCGTCTGTATGCACGGACCGACCATCAACATCGTATGCTTCCCGATGCTTCGTCTTATTTTCAAGAAGTGTGCTCATCGTACCCCTCCCATCTTCCGTTGTCTCAAGAGAATTACGATAAATACGATTGACCCGACCGTGCCGAGAATGAGCGATACCGGCAATTCGAACGGCATGATAATCGTCCGCGAAATCAAATCGCTGACGAGGACCGTTCCCATCCCGATGACGCATACCCACGGCAAGTTGCTGCGGAGGTCATCCCCGCGAAACATCGAGACGATGTTCGGGACGATCAGCCCGAGAAACGGCAGATTGCCGATGACCGTCGCCACGACCCCGACCGCGAGCGCGATCAATCCCGTCGCAATCAAAATCAAACGGCTGTAGTTGACGCCGAGGCTCGTCGCGATGTCTTCTCCGAGTCCAGCGAGCGTCAAGCGGTTCGCGAGGATGAAGATGAAGAACGTGACGAGGATGATGAGCCACAGATATTCATACCGTCCGACCTGAACTGATGCGAACGACCCGACGAACCAACCTTCGATCGTCTGGCTCGCTTGAAAGAATAGACCGAGAAACGTCGATACGGCCGAGACGACCGCCCCGAGCATGAGTCCGATAATCGGGACAATCAACGACGAGCGGAGTTTGACCGAGCGCAGAAACCAGAAGAAGACCATCGTTCCGATGAATGAAAAGACGATTGCCCCCGTCATCCGCATCATGAGCGTCGGAGCCGGGACGAGCAGATACACAGCGAGCAGGCCGAGCCCCGCCCATTCGAGTGTACCTGTCGTCGTCGGTTCGACGAGACGGTTCTGTGTGATCAGTTGCATGACGAGCCCCGACATCGCCATGGCGGCACCGGTCAACATGATGGCGACCGTGCGCGGAACGCGGGTGATCCAAAACATGTCCGACCCGCCTTCTTGACGAATGTCATAGACGCCGGTCACGAGCGAAAGGCCCGCCAATATGAACACCACGAGCATTGCTACGATAAAGGACTTCGTCCAAATGTTAGAAAAGGAGGGCTGAGACAATGTCTCAACCCTTGCTGTCATTGGTTTTTGCACAACGTGACTCCCTTATTTCGAAAGCGCGGCTGCGATATCGTTGAATAGTTCAGAATAAGTTTGAATCGACTCGTTGATGTACGTATCGTTCGGCGCATACACGATTTTTTCGTCTGTCACGGCTTTCGTTTTTTGGAGCGCCGGTGCGTTATCGATCACGTCCGCTGCAGGCACTGCGTCTTCCATGCTTGAAATGGCCGCATCACGGTCGAGGACGAACAACCAGTCCGGGTCACTCTCGGCAATCGCTTCGACCGAGACCTCATCCCCTTGATGGTCCCCTGTCGTTTTCGCTACTTCGAGGGCTGGTGTCCAGTCAAAGATGTCATACATCGGTCCGAAGACACGTCCTGTGTTCGGTGCCGAGAAGCCGATATTTCCGCCTGAGACGATGACTGACATGACCGTGTCTTCACTGTCGTATGCCTCTTTCACACTTTCAATCGATGCTTCGAAGCTCGCGATGAGCTCATTTGCTTCCGTTTCTTTTTCAAAGATTTGTCCGAGTGAGCGCGTCGTTGTCTCAAAGCCTTCGACCAAGATTTCACCTGGAGTGCCCGCATCTTCTGGGAGCTCGATGTCCAAATCGATGACGGCCGCTTCCGGAACTAATTTTTTAATGTCGTCGTAGTAGTCGGCGAATCGTTGCCCGACGATGACGACATCCGGATCCACACCGGCAATCGCTTCTAAGTTCGGTTCATTGTGCATCCCGACGTCAACGATGTCTTTGTCGTTTTTATAAGGCAAGTCCGCTGGAATTAATCCGATTGGGGCGGCGACCAAGTCGATTTCCCAATCTGAGAGCGTCTCGAACGTTCGGTTATCGAGCGCGACGACCTTCTCCGGGTTGACCGGCACATCGATTGTTCCATGTGCGTCCGTGATTTCAACTGTTTTCGGTGCTGTCTCCGCTTCCGCGCTTCCTGCGTCTTTCGTTTCGTCCGTGCTATCGCATGCGGCTAGCGTGAAGACGAGTGATGTGAGCATGACTGCTGCTTTCCATTTCCCCATTCTTTCCATCTCCCTGTGTATCTGTTTTTGAATGACGACCTTCTCAGTGAGTCCGCAACTGTTTCACAATTTTGCTCTATGTATGGATACTGACGCTTTCTAACTGATAATGATTATCATTGTCGTTTTCATTGAGAAGCATAACAAACAAAAATAGGTTGTGCAATGCCAAATTTTTCAAATTGGAAATCGAAATATTATTCTTTCTATCTAATGCGAACAAAAAAAGAAAGCAGCTTGTGTGGCTACTTTCCAAATTATACAGCTATTCTTTTTTTCGTTTTCTTCTCCGACCCCAAATGCTGTAGGTGATAAATAAAACAAGTGTGTACGTGAATGAGAATACGAGGATTCGCAACCATCCCTTCGGAAGAATTTTTGAAATGAATAGGAGTGAGAACAAGATAGACATAATCACATGGGGACCGCGCCTATCCTCTGGCAAATCACGCCAATAAATCAAGACAAGCGCTAATGCGAGCGGTCCGCACAATGCGAGCAAGATGAAAAACGGAACAGGACGCATCAAAAATGGCACGTTTGATTTATCACCCCTCATGCTTCCGAAATCCCATTAGCAAGCAACAACAGAAAAATCCAAATCGATAGCGGCACGATCAACCCAAGATTCCCAACGAGGCTGAACACGCGTACCATCTTCTCTTTCGAGAATAGGCCCCAAATCAATGTGGCGATCAAGGCGATATCTAAAGCGATGTACACCCAGATGGCCATCATCAAGTCCAAATTCGGAAAATAACGAGCGTTCAAGGTGAACAGCGCCACGATTGTCAGAATCGAAAGTCCAAACGTTACGTAGAGCGGCGCATAGTGGCGTCGAATCATGTAATCACCTCACTCTTCTGTTGGACTATCTGTCGGCAACGAAGGATGCACGTCTCGACGTAGCCATCGAGCTGGTGTGGCAAAAACATCGTATACGTCCCTTCCTCTTTCGCCTCCGCATCTTGCTTGATTTTGAGGATCAGTGCCAGCAGCTCGTCTCGTGCGGCATCGGTTAACACGTCGAAATCGAAGGCATCCAATCGCTTCCCTAAACGAGCGTTATACGCATCAAAATCGGCATAATACATTGCCCGCTTTTCCGGGTCATTCGTGATGACTTGCTTGAGCCATCCCTTGTAGAAACCTTGTAGCCAAATCTCGTCCGCGACGAGATGGCAATAATAGCCGAGGCGGAACGATTGATTCTCGTCCACACTGTCCACCCAATATTGATTAAGGTCGAGCCGTCTTGTCATATCCTCATGCCGCCCCGCGTAATAGTGGGTGTTTTGTTTAGAAGTCGTCGCATCGGGCGCAAGATTCCCCAACAAAAAAGCCGTGCGATCGACATCTGTCAAATACGCCCACACCTCATTCGCGATGACGAGATGCATCAAATGTGAACCCATCCTCTTCCCCCCCTTTTCCTAATTATCCCATTCAAGTATTCATCTCGACAACCCACCTCTAGTCTGATACGCTCACTGTACTGACCGTTCAGTATAGTGAGGGGGACACACATGAATAAAAAACAACTGTTACTGCGGACCGCCGCACAGATCATTCAAGCCGAGGGCATTCAACAACTGTCGATGGACCACTTAGCCAAACGCGCCGGTATTACGAAAGGTGGCGTTTTATACCACTTTGAGAGCAAGGCCAACCTGTTGCAGCAGATGAATAGAATGGCGCTCGATGAATTTGAAAATCGAATCGTCCATCATCAAACGGGGTTGGATGGTCCTTATCCGTTCACACGCGCCTACGCCCTCGCGACGCTCGATTATAGCGAAGGTGATGCTGACTTGATTGCCGTCTTCATCTCATCCCAAGAAGATGCGAGTGGAAAGCTTTGGAATGACGCCGCCAAACGTTGGGATGAACAGTTCGCCGTGGATGGTCCTGACGCTGATCGCGTGCTCGAGCTTCGACTGCTCTGTGACGGGTTTTGGTTCGCGTTGACATATGGCTATAGCGCTGCGTTCAAAGACCGTGCCGCCCGCATCATCCGACAAAAGTGCGACGCGCTGTCAAAAGGAGAATCGTAACATGGGCTTCGTCTATCTCGTCGGTGCCATCGTCTCTGAACTGTTCGGTTCGAGCATGTTGAAGCTGAACGCGACGACAACGAGCCGCCTGCCCGTCCTTGGTGTCGCCTTCGGTTACGTGACGGCATTTTACTTGTTGTCGCTCGCCCTTCTTTCCATCCCGCTCAGTTTCGCCTATGCGTTTTGGAGCGGGGTCGGCACGGCGGCGACGGCGCTGATCGGCTTCCTCGTTTTCAAGGAACAAGTCCGGATTCAGACCGTCATGGGCATCGGGCTTGTCATCATCGGGCTCGTCTTGATGAAACTATGAGGAGGGAAATCATGAAATCATACGGAATCTTACTGTTATCGATTGCGTTCGAAGTGCTCGGGACGTCGATGTTGAAGCTGTCGGACGGATTCACCAATCTGTTCCCGAGTCTCGTTCTCTTAATCAGCTTCGCCATCTCGTTCACGTTGATGGGCATCGTCTTGAAGACCATCCCACTCAGCATTGCCTATAGCGTCTGGGCGGGACTTGGCACGGTCGCGACCGGGCTGATTGGGGTGTTCGTGTATGGGGAAGTGCTGTCGACCTTGAACAGCATCGGCCTGATCGTTATCGTACTCGGCGTCATCGTCATGAATCTTGGAAAACAGGAGGAGCAACCACATGCTGGCTGACTTGATCGAACGACAGGAACGGGCGTTGCTGACGACCGAAGTGCGCACATCGCCTGAGCACTTGCACCGTCTACTCACGGATGATTTTTTTGAAATCGGCAGTTCGGGGCGCATGTTATATCGGACGGCATCTGCCGCCACGATGGACCTCGGCGAGATTCACATCACCTTATCCGACTTCTCACTGGATACCGTTCAAGACGACGTCGTCCTGGCCACGTATCGGACCGAAGACCACTCCACCGGACGCATCGCCTTGCGCAGTTCGATTTGGGTGAACGTCGATGGCCAGTGGAAGATGCGGTTCCATCAAGGGACAATCGTTCCGCCTTCTCGACACTAAATACGTTACCTCAAAAGGGAGTGTCCCAATCGACACTCCCTTTCGTCGTACCTGATTCATTTTTGTACATACCCATCATGTTCATTTTGCTTATAATCAATCCATCCGATGAGGTGAAAGGAAGATGAACATGAGTCAACACACAAAAAAGCAATGGTTTCAATCCGTTCGTCCGAGGCGTTCCGTAGAAGAACAGCTGGCCCTCAAAGCCGTCGCGTGAAGCGAAATTGACGTTCGAGCCGACCATCCCGCTCGATGCCATCCGTAAAAAACGACCGACCGTCACCGTCACGTTCACGGTCGGCGGCTTCGGCGTCCATAACGAGTCCACCTTCACGTTTTTTGAAGATGGCGCGGTCAAACGGGAAATCATCTGGCGCGAAGAGTTCGACTTGAGCACGGCGATCTCCAAGTCCGGTTGGTACAACGAAACAGATGCCTTCCGCGTCCATGAGCGATTCGTGTCGCTCGTCTCCCATCGCTGGCCTGAAGTGTTCGAAGAGAAAGGATGCTTCACGATGGACGGGACGCAGTGGAACTTCACCGTGAACCGTCACGGCAAACTGTTGCACCAGCATAGTGGCAGCAACGCCTATCCTTCCAATTGGAAAGCTGTCATCGAACTGTTCGGCATCTCTTGAACAAAAAAAGAGCACCCACTGTGGGCACTCTCCGTTTAGATGGCTTGAATCATCTCGACTCGATTGCCGAACGGGTCGCGGAACTCGAACCGGTCGAATCCGGGAATCGGGATGCCCGTGAGCCGCTCGATCCCTTCCGCCTCGAGCTTCTGTCCCCATTCCGCCAAATCGGTCACGGCATAGGCGACGTGTCCTTTCGTCGACAGTCGGTCAACCCCGTCCTCGGTCCCGACGTGGACGCTACGGTCGCCGACCTCGAGCCAAAACCCGCCCCGTCCTTGAAGTGACACCGGCTTCTCGATTTCTGGAAGACCGAGCACGCCGCAATAAAATGCACGGGCACGGGCTTCCTCCCCTTTCGGGATCGTGATTTGCACGTGATGGATGCCTTGAATCATGTCGTTTTCCCCTTTCGATACGTCAACCCGACGAACTGAAGTTTTTGGTTGAACAGGCGCGGGTACGCGAGATAGCCGACCATGACCGCCGAGATGGATGCGGTCGTCAAGATGAGGAACAAGATGAGCAATTGATAGAGCACCGCCTCCATCGGGTCGGCCCCGCCGATGATGAGACCACTCATCATACCCGGGAGTTGGACGAGCCCCATCGTCTTCTGCGCCTCGACCGTCGGAATCATGCTCGTGCGGATGGCGCTCTTCAAACTGCGCTCAATCGCTGCTTTCGGTGTGCCACCGAACGACAAGATGAGCTCAATCACTTCATCGCTCCGCTCGACCTCGTCTTTGAACTTGTTCAAGAACAGGAGCGACAACACCATACAGTTCCCGATGACCATGCCGCTGATTGGGATGACTTTCTCCGGCTCAAACGGGATGATGCCTAGCCCGAGCATGAGACCCATCGTCAACGTCTCGACCGTGACGAGCGTGAGCAGAATCATCCATGTGATGCCGGGGATGCCGTCCCCTTTTTTGATGATGTTCTGTGTCGCCGCCCCGATCATGAGCAGGATCATGAGCAACATGAACACCGGGCTGTCGCTCTCGAAGACGAACGTCAAAATATAGCCGATGATGAGCAACTGAACAATCGACCGCACCGTCGCAATCAAGATGTCGCGTTCGAGCCCAAGTTTTAAGAACAGCGCCAAACCGAGCGGGATGGCGACGAAAACCAACGAGGTCATCAGTTCGATGAACGTCATAGTTCTTCCCCCCTCACGAAACGACCGATCATCGGGTTGTCGGACTCGTCGATGAACGTCGCGTCGCCGAACTCAATCAGTTCCCCGTTTCGCAAGAACCACATGTCATCACTGACACGACGGGCTTGATCGAGGTCGTGCGTAATCCAGACGACGGTGACCCCGAAGTCTTTTTGCAGTCTCACAATCAACCGCTCAATCTCTTTCACGGTCCGATAGTCGAGGCTCGCCGTAATCTCGTCCAATAACAGCACGTCCGGCTTGTTGACGAGCGTCCGGGCAATGGCGACACGACTCCGTTCCCCGCCCGACAACGTCTTGATCGGTTGGTCGAGCGAGATCCCGCCCAAGTCGACTTTCTGCAACAGGTCCGCCGCCCGTTCCCGTTCGAGCGTCTCGCCGAAGATGGCTTTCGGCAGGTTCATGTTGTCGTACACCGTGCCATCAATCATCGGCGCACTTTGGAACGCCATACCGACACGTTGGCGCAACTCGATGACATCAATCGAATCGATGTTCTCCCCTTTAAAATAAATCGCGCCGGTGTCCGGCGATAACAGGCCGTTGATGTGCTTCAGGCACGTCGTCTTACCGGCACCGCTCGGACCGACGAACGTCGTGATCCGTCCTTCCCGAAAATAACCCGTCACGCTATGTAAAATGTCTCCATGACTCACGTTCTTGAACTCAATAATCTGCATCGGCGTCGCCTCCCATCATGTCATGCTGTCTGTCTCAAGCAATGAATACATATATAAATCGTCGTACTTACCACGTGTGAACTCATACCCCCGTAGCAACCCTTCTCGCGTAAATCCGACCCGCTCGAGTAGCTGTTGTGACGCGGTATTCGCCGGCTCGACGAGCGCCTCGATACGATGGAACCCGAGTTGTGTGAACGCATGACGAACGACCGCGCGGAGCGCCTCACCGGCAATGCCTCTTCCCCAATGATTCGAGCTGAGCTCAAACCCGATTTCGGCTCGCTGGTGCTTCGCTGACACGTTCAAAAATCCGCAACTGCCGATGACCTCGTCTTGCCCGGTCAACGTGATTCCCCAGCGGACACCTGTCCCTTCCTCGAGAATCGAATCGTACCATGCAATCTCTTCTAACGCATCCTCTAACGACGTGAACGGGTCGAGTCCCATATGGCGGACGACCTCAGGTTTCGATAAATATGCCAACAGGTGTGGTGCATCGTCCGCTGTCACCCGCCGTAACGTCAGCCGATTGGTGCTGAGTGACATCACGATCGGTACCCTTCCTCGACCACAACATCACCATTCGCATCGAGTAGCGGAGTGATGCCTCCACCTGGCCCGACCCACGTCTGGATATAGTTCACGCCGGTGTCCGTATCGACGAGGATGGTGATTTGTCCAAGTTCCGACAGTTGTTCCGTCAACTTGACGTGAAACCGTTTCGATCCTGCCGCTTCTTCTGCTATTTTCTTTTTGAATAACATCCTACCCCTACCTTTCTACTTCTAACTGTACGCAACATATCTTCTCGTTTCAATGAATGAATGAGAAGTATCCATGACTGCCGGATGCGAAACCCCTTTAATCCATACGATGAATTATAAAATTAAGTGCAACACCTGAACGTGAACGCAAAAAAGCCCATAGCGACGGCCTCGTGTAGAATGAAGTTACCACACAAACATTCAGACGGAGGAATCGCTATGAGCTACACCCATCTTACCACAGCCGAACGCGTGAAAATAGAGACCTATCTGGAGCTCGGGATGTCCATCCGGTCCATCGCGAGACGGCTCGGGCGACAGCCCTCGACCGTCTCGCGGGAGATCAGGAGGAACCCCAGGTACAAGTCGGAACGTGCACAGGAACGCTACGTGAGGGCGAAAGCGAACTGCGGCGCCAAGATGAAGCTCGACGAAACGATGCGTCGGACGATCATCAGGAAGCTGCGAGCGACCTGGTCCCCGGAACAGATCGTGGGGCGGCTCTTCGACGGAAGGATCGCCTTCTCGACCATCTATCGCTGGATCTATTCGGGGCTGATCGACGTGCCGGTGACCGTGCTCCGCCAAAAGGGCAAGCGCCAGAAACCGATGGAGACACGTGGTCGGTTCAACATCGGTCTGTCCATCGCCAAACGTCCGAGAGAGGTGCGCACACGCGAGACATTCGGCCACTGGGAGCTCGACACCGTCGTCTCCGGACGAGGGAAATCGAGGGCGTGCGTCGCGACGTTCGTCGAGCGGAAGAGCCGGTTCTACCTCGCGCTGCCGATCGCGGACCGCAGCGCGGCCTCGATGGAGGAGGCGATTCACACGGTCCACGCCGCCTTCCCGGAGGGCACGTTCAGGACGGCGACGACGGACCGGGGCAAGGAGTTCAGCGGTCACGAGCGCATCCGGGCGACACTCGGCGTGCCGATGTATTTCGCCGACCCGTACTCGTCGTGGCAGCGCGGCAGCAACGAGAACGCCAACGGCCTCCTGCGCGAGTTCTTCCCGAAAGGATCGGACTTCGCGACGGTCGGCCAAGGAGAGATCGTGGACGCGCTCGCCAAGATCAACGGCCGCCCACGCAAATGCCTGGGCTGGAAGACCGCACACGAGGCCTTCACGGAGGAAGTGTTGCGCTTAATTTGACAAACCGTCCTAATTCATGAATATGTGTTTAATCCATTCCTATCACCATTAGAATAGCAAACTACCTAGTCTTAAATTCGGTAATTGCATTGAACTACCCACATCTACACTTTCTAGGTATTTATACCCAAAAAAGGTCGTGGCGATTCATTACCCACTTACGCCGGGTCCTCGTCCAAACCGCTTAGAAACGGGCGTAGTTTCGCCGTTTTTTGATAAAAAGAGATTTTTTGAGATCAAGCCGAAAAAAAGAAAGAAAAGTGAAAATCATTCTATTCATGGCAAGATTCTCACTCGCCTTTCCTAATAGACTCGTTTTCGTCATAGCTGGAAATGTTGTTTGATTCGTTCGGCGACCGTCGCCGCATCGAGATATGTGTTGTTGATGCGCAAGTAGTTGTCGACGTCGAGTTCCCCGTCCTGTGAGTTCAATCGGTATAGCGTCGCCGTCTGCTTCAACTCACCTTCCGACCAGGCGATGTCCCGCTTCGTCGGCTTATGGGTCAACCGGTTCTCCGTTTGGTTGCGAATGAGGCGCTCTTCGATGTCCGCTTCGAGCTCGACATAATAGATGTCGGCCCCGTTCGACTCGAACAGGTCGGTCACTTGTTTGATATACGCCCAGTCCTCTTCTAAATCGAACGCCCAGACGAACGTGAAGATCATCCCGTCCAAATCACTTTTCGCGACCGCGCCGAACAGCTCATGGCGGAACAGCTGGACGAGCCGACGCCCTTCCGGTGTCCCGTAACTGAAGAACGGACTGACGAGATCGATCGTCATATGGTTATGGAACAGCTTTAAATCCGTGATGCTGGCGAGCTCTTGCCCGACCGTCATCTTGCCGACGGCTTGTGGACCAAATAATACGAGGAACTTCATGTCTAATCCCATCCCTACTGTCATTTTTAACAGCATATCATATCGCTCGACTCGTCCAATAGGAACTGTGGAGGTCGGGAAAAATGTACTATCGACCGCCCGTCTTCTGAATCTTGTTCCAACTCGTTCACCCGTAACAATCGTTGGGCGGAGTGCACGAATTAAGAATCAGTGTCCGTTTGCGTGAGGCCGGCCTCTAAAATCCGTCTTGCCCGTTTCATGGCCTTGTACTCTTCTGTCGTCATCAATCGGACGAGTGACCATCCGCCTAGCCACATCGTAGATTTGATATATCCTTTCGGGATTGGGACGTGTGACGAGTCGCAACATGTGCGGTCACAAAATACGAGAATCGCCATCTCATACTCTTCGCGGTAAAGACGGTCAAATTTATGGTCTTTGACGAACTGTTCATATCCGCAATGGCTACATCTCACAATCAGGGAAAGTCACCTCATATCCATAGATTTGGATTCATCCTAGTCATCTCAAAAAAGCACTCATCATTCAATTCCCGATTTCCACTTCTAAACCTGGTCAATTATTGTTTACCCCTTCCTCATATGAGGAATAGGCATATAATCTATGTTTACAAAGGAAGGTGTCATCCCGTGACTTGTCCACGCTGCGGAGCGAAGACCCGCTCGAAAACCACTGTTTGTCCGACGTGTGGCCATCGCCCACGTCGCTTGAAATGGATTGCTGTCCCTATCGTCATCGCACTCATCGCATTCGTCTCGTTTTTGACGAACGCCTATCTCACCGACACTCCGCGCTCGAGTGAATCGCTCGCCGACAAAGTCGATTTGAACATCACCGAAGATACGGTCTCGGCTAACGGGGCTAACACCGTCGACCTCGAGACGTTGCAAGATAGCTTATATACGATTGGAACGGGCTCCGGCTTTTTGATTAGCCCGCAAGACGTGTTGACGGCGGCCCATAACGTCACCGGCATCACTCGCGTCACATTGAAACAAGGTGACGAGACCGTGAACGGTACCGTCGTCGGGCGGACCGACGCCATCGCCGTCATCCGCATCGAGAAAGTGAAGGCGACCCCGTTCTCGTTCAACCACGCGATTGTCGGACCCGACGAGCCGGTGTTAACGCTCGCGCCAGATGAACAGATCGAAGGAACGCTCACGTTCGAAGAAGACAGCTATAAGCGGGAATTCGATTTACCGAACCGCGCCGTCGGTAGCCCGATCGTCACGGCCAATGGCCGGGTGCTCGGCATCCACTTGGTGACGAAGACGCTCCCGGTCGCCTTGTTCGAACAAGACGTATTGTCGTTCCTCGAGTCGGACACGCCGGCCCCGCCACCGACGAAAAAACGCAGTACGCCGGCCGCTGAACTCGCACCGGTCGCACCGATCACACCGGTCCCAAAACGAGAAGAGCCGGCAGAACCCGCTCCAGCTCCAGAACCGGAACCGACACCGGAACCAGAAGCTGCTCCCGAAGCTCCAACTGAAACCGAGGAGCCAGCAGAAGAACCGGTACCGGTTGAAGAGGAAGCACCAGCCGAGCCGGAACAACCGGCCGAAGAACCTGAGACGCCTCCCGTCACGGAACAACCGACCGAGCCTGACGTCCCTGTGACCGAACCGGCGGAACCGGTCGAGCCAGAGAAGCCAGCCGCTCAGGAGAAAGAAGCGGAAGCAGCGGCACCGGTCAATAAGCAAGACAAACCAAACACAAAACTAAAGACAGATCAGCCCGACACAAAGCCGAAACAAGACAAGACCGATGAACCGGTACCACCGCCCGTCACCGAGGAGAAACCGGGCGCAACTGACGCGACCGAGGATGTCCCGGACAAACCGGCAGAAGACGAAGAAAGCACGCCATCTGAATGATGACGTGCTTTTTCATGTGTCTTTTCGAGAGCGTCGCTGCACGTTGCCGACCGCGGCCCCGAACAACAGCAGGATGATCGACAACATCCAAAACGGCATCACGTCCTGCAACAACCAGACGATCAGCGCACTGATGGCGATGACGACGCCCATCCATAAGAAATTCGACTGTCCCATTCAATTCACCTCGACACCATCATAGCACATCGATTCGATGCGCCGTCGCCTGTGGCGGCAGCGAGCGGGTCATCTTCTCATCATGCTCGACGCGCACCTGTTGTCCGACGGCGAGCGGTGTCTCGTCCTCTCGCAACGGCTCCTCCCAGTGAAATACGATCCCATCGAACGGCTCGGCATCCAAGTTCGGCGCGACTCGAATCCGCGTTGGCTCGAGCTCGACGATATACCCTGTGAACGTGACCATCTCCATTCCTCCCTTTCCTCGGAAATCCCTCCCTTTTCTTTTCCCATTTCTTGAAAAAAATCTACTCGTCCGTCCGATTGCTCGGTATAATGAAGCCACACTCATGAACTTGGGAGGGACCCTCATGAAACACACCATCGATTTACACCATCCAGACTTTCAACGCACCTTCCTCGAGATGATGCTCCTTGAAGAACTGATTGACGATTATAACGCCGATTCCATCGAGTCGCTCATCGTCCGCGGCGAGACGCACTTTCCCGAGGACCCGTTCTTCCCGGCGATGCGGGCGTATCCGCTCATCCGCGAAGGCGAGTTCGGCCGGGCCCGCGCCGTGCTCGAAGCAGCGGGCGAAAAAGGTGACCATTACATGATCCACTGCCTCCATGGCCTCTTGAGCGATGATACGAATTTCACGTTCGAGGCCGAGCAGTATTTCCTCCGTGCCGTCGAGCGCTATCCGGACGTGCCGATGGTCCAGCGCGCGATTGCCGTCCATTACTTCAACCGCAAGTTTTACGGGGAGGCCGGCCTCCACTTGATGCATTACGTCCGGCTCGCCGGGTTCAACGAAGAGACCGTGCCGATGCTGCTCGAATTCTTCCAAGCGTTCGATGAGATTCCGCTCGAGATGAACGATGAACTGCTCAAGGTGGCCATCGGGTACTTGAACGCGAACCCGCACAACCCGCGCGCCCACTCGCTCTATGCGTCGATTTGCAGCCATCGGGTCGAGATGCTCGTCAAGCGGTTGCCGGAAGACAATCATCAGCTCGATGACGAGACGATTGCGATGCTGCTCGAGGTCGAAGAGCACGGCATGTGGAGCGCGACATATGACGACAGTGAGGACCATATGTTCCGCGCCATGTTCGCCGATTATATCGATAACGTCGTCTTGCCGAACACGTCCAGACTGTATGTATATCGCTTACGTCTTCGCTACTGGTACCATCGCCTCACGCACCGCTTGACCGGGGGTTACGGGGACTCAATGCGTTCGTCGTAAACGTAAACAAACAGCCCGAACTTTTTGAAAGAGTTCGGGCTGTTTGCTGTCGTCAAATTAATCAAAGTGGTGATGAGTTAATTTCTATATTATTGGCCAACTGTTGAATATCCATTTGCTCTGTCGCTACTCGAACACATAATTCGATTGCAAGAGACGACTCTAATACGAGCGCAAATCCGTTACGGGCTAAAAACAATTGAAGTGCTCCATAAGCAGTGCGTTTGTTGGCATTAATAAAACAATGGTTGTTAATCAATGAGTGGAATAAGGCAGCCGCCTTTTCAAATACAGTAATATAAGCATCTTCACCAAACGCAGAGTGGTTCATTCTTTGAACAGACGAGCTTAATAAACCTCTGTCTTTTATACCAATTGGTTCTTCAGGTGAATACCTCAGTATCATTAAACGATTGATAGCAATCACTTCTGTTTCCGTTACATACTGAATCAACGATCTACTAATCCTTTAAATGTCTCATCGTGCTGACTCATAATTTGCTCCATTTCTTTAAAGAAGTTCGGAGCGATATCCATGTTAGGAGGAATTTCAATCTTATTAGTCGGTTTGATTAAAATGCCCTCATCTGTCGTAGTTACGGAAACTGTATCGCCCACTTCTAAATTCAGATGCCGCAATTCACTTATAGGAATTGAGACATGAACAGAATTTCCGTGTTTCACTAACTTTCTTTCACTACTTTTTAGTTTTTGCACAAAAACACCTCCACATTAAATACTTACAATACATACTGTATGTATTAAATGTAACAGATTTAACTCGTTTTTGCACTCAAACCTAACCAATCATTTATTACATATACGGATGAATCGGTCCGCGCAACTCGAACGAGTAGTCCTCGTGGTTGACGATGCCAACGACTTGATCGCTCTCGAGCAACTGCAGCAAAAACTCTGCCATCTCTTCAGCCGTATGATACTTCTCGACGTTTTGGCTATAATCAAAGTCCTCTTCTTCACGGGCACGGTTCGCAAAGCCGGTCTCCGTCGCGGCCGGTGCGAGCACTTTCGCCCGCAGCTTATCCCCGTCGTTCATGAGCTCTCGGGCGAGCCCTTCCGTATAGGCACTGACGAAGAATTTCGACGCGCTGTACGTGACACCTTTTTTGGCGATGTGATAGCCGACGACAGACGCGACGTTCACAAGCGTCGCCCCTTCGACGTTGTGATAGTCGCGGACGTATAGGCTCGAGAGCACCGTCAACGCCTCCACGTTCAAGCGGATCATGTTCTCGATTTTTCCGACCTCGACGTCTTTCACGAGATTCGAGTCCCCGAACCCGGCGTTGTTAATCCACGTCTCGATGTCGAGATTGGCGAGCGACTCATACAATCCGTACACGTTCTCGCTGTAAGACAAGTCTTTCGCTTTGATGATGACGTCACTCTTCGGTGAAATCGATTTGATCTCACTCCGTAGCTTCTCGAGCTCGTCGTGGCGGCGTGCCACGAGCACGAGCGACTTCCCTTGTTTGGCGAACTGTTTCGCCGCTTCATAGCCAATACCTGAACTTGCCCCGGTGATGACGGTATATTTCATAATCCTGTCCCCTTTTCACTGTAATCGAGATCGATATCTCTCTTCGGCAATTCCCCTAACCCTGCCCCCTCAATCCTTGGAACACGCAAAAACCGTCCTCCCCTGAACGGGAAAGGACGGTCCGTCTTACGTTTGGAAGCGACCGATGAGCGTCTGTAAGTCTCCGGTCATATTGCCGAGCGACTCGGCAACTCCGTTCAACTCTTGAATCATCGCGAGCTGGGCGTCGGCTGTCTCACCGACGCTACGCATCGTCTCGGCCGTGCCTTCACTGTCACTCGCCATATGGATTGCCGCTGTCGCGACTTGTTTCGTCGTCGTCGCGATCTCGCTCGAGGCGACCCGGATTTGTTCCGTGTTCTCGACCGAGGCGTGCAATTGCCCGACGATTTGTTGGAACGACTCCGTCGCTTCTTCGAGCAGCACCGTGTTCGTCTCGACGCGGCGGGCACTGATGGCGTGACGTTCGAGCACAGCGTTCGATTGCGTTTGAATCGATTCAATCAAGCCGGCGATTTGCGACGCCGATTGTTTCGACTGTTCTGCGAGTTTCCGCACTTCTTCGGCGACGACGGCGAAGCCTTTCCCTTGTTCCCCGGCCCGGGCCGCTTCGATGGCCGCGTTCAAGGCGAGCAGGTTCGTCTGGTCGGTGATCGACTGGATGACCTCGGTGATGAGGGCGATCTCGTCTGACTGTTGTTTCAACGCCGTGATCGACTGGCCGGTCACGACCGTCTCCGATTCGAGCGCGAGCACTTCTTGCTTCGCTTGTTGAATCGTCTGTTCCCCGCGTTCGGCGAGCTTCAGACTCGTCTGGACGTCTTGGCTGATCGTCCCGATTGACGTGGCGATTCGTTCGACGCCCTCATCGGCCGCTGCGACCGCTTGTCCGCTCTTCGAGGCAGCTGCCGCTTGGTTGACCGTCTCACCGACGACTTGTTCAATCATCCGCGTCGTCTCCTCTGTCTGCGACGACATCTCTTCCGTGCTCGCGTACAGTTCTTCCGACTGCGCCGTGATTTCTTGGGCGTTCCGGCTCACTTCGTCGATGAGTTCACGGAGGTTGCCTTTCATCTGGTTGAAGCCAAGCATCAATTCGCCGATTTCATCGCGCGTGAGCGCCTGGAGGTCGGCGCGTGTCAAATCACCGTCAGCGACGATGCCGACCTCGTCCGATAGTTGACGGAGCGGGACCGTGACCATGCGTTGGAGAAAGTAGCCGGCGCCAAGCGTGAGTACGAAAATGATGACGGCAATCACTGCAGAGTATATCAATGCACTTTGACGTCGGCTCTCAAGCTGCGCTTGCTTCGCCAACATCGCGGCTTCCGATTCGGCTTGCATCGTCTCGCCTGACTCAATGATCGATGCCGTCACATCCGGCATCAACCGGAGCGCGAGTCGGTCCACCGTCTCTTGATCATCCGCGTCGATTGCTTGAATCAACTGTTGTGCTAAGTCATCGTAACCTAACGCGTATGACATCAAGTTCTCTAGTTCTTTCGTCTCTTCTGTCGAAGGCGAGAGTTCTAACAGGGCGTTGATTGCTTCTTTTTTCTCTTCTGACCCTTGCTGCTCTGCTTCAAGCCGGGCCGGCTCTTGTTCAAGAATATAACCACGCAGGCCATACGCCTGACGGACCATCCCTAACGATAGTTCATCGGCCGCCTTCATCCGCATGACATCTGATGAAATCATTTCTTCACATCGGCTCGTCGCATCGTTCAGCGCCATCAGATTGTAACCCATCCCGATTACGACGAGTAAAAGAATCATTCCAATCCCGCCAAACAGTTTCTGCGTCAATGTGAGTTGATTTAGCCTTTTTTCATCTTCTCGAGGAACGCGTCCTCTCACACCTCTATTTCTATCAAATTTTGGAATCACATGATTTCTATCGGTTTGTGCAAACGGTTTCCACATTTGTTTCCAATTCTTTTATCGATTGACCTTATTTGCGAGTCTTATGTTCCATTTTTTGTCACAAAAAAACCGCAGCTCCTCACGGCTGCGGCCTCGTTTCATAACTTGAACTGTGACACACGATTCGAAAGTTCGATCGCTTGTTGTTCGGTTTCGTGCATCCGAGTTTGGACGTCGTTGAACCGCTCGACGGACAGTTGGACTTTCTCCGAAATCGACTGCGTCCCGTCTGCCCCTTCCGTCACGGTCGTCGCGACTTCTTGGATGACGTGGAGGATGCTGTCGGTCATATGGCGGAGTTGGAGCGCGTTCGTCTCGAACGTCTGTGCCGTCTCCCCGAATACGGTCGCATCCGCTTCATATTGCGTGGCCGACTCCTCGAGCCGGTCGTAATCGGCGAGCACTTTCGTATCGAGGAACGTCAACATATCGGCCGAGCTCGTGTTGAGCCGGGCGACCGAGTCGATGACCGTATGCGATACCGCTTGAATCTCGTTCACCGTCTGGCGCGAGTTCTCGGCGAGCTTACGAATCTCCGAGGCCACCACGGCGAAGCCGCGCCCGGCATCCCCGGCCCGGGCCGCCTCAATCGATGCGTTCAAGGCAAGCAAGTTCGTCTGGTCGGCGATGGTCAAGATGGCGCTCGTCAAGACACGAATCTGTTCGACCGACTGCGCCCCTTTGATCGCCTCGTCAAGTTCGATGCGTTTCTGTTCGATGATGGCGTTCGCTTCCGTCTTCGATGCAACGGCTTGTTCACGCATGGCGTGAGCGCGACGTTCGACGTCGCCCGCTGTCGTCGCGCTGTCGTTCGACAAGTCGACGATGGAATCGATGGAACTGCCCATCTCGGTCGTCGACGCACTCATCTCTTGCGAGGACGCGGCCGTCTCTTCCATACCGGCCGTCAATTCCTCGACCGTGCCTGACGTTTCTTCCATGTAACGGCTCAGTTCAATGACTTCCGCTGCCACTTCTTTTGACGAGACGAGGACGACTTTTGCCGTCTTGTCGACGTCAATCATGATGTCGCGTAGCGTCGCGAGGAACATGTTGAACGAGCGGCTCACTTGCGCGATCTCGTCGTTCGATGTGACCGGGATGGCCATCGTCAAGTCTCCGCCTTGTGAGGTCAACTCGTCAAACTTCTCTTGGAGCACCCGCATCGGTTTGATGATTGAGCGCAATAAGCTCAGTCCGAGGAACAACAGGAGTACGACCGCACCGATCGTCACCGCGAGTAGTGCGATGAGCGACTGTTGAAACTTACGTTCCATGTCGGCGCCGACACGTTGTGAACCTTCCGAGTTGTAGTCGACGAGCTCGGTCAGGCGTTGCGTGAAGTTATCGTATGTCGATTGGGACTGGGCATCGTAATACGAGCGAGCCATACCGTTGTTGCCGGACGTGCTGAAAATCAGCATATTGTCCGACACGCGTTGATACATCTCCCACTGGCGGCTGAAGTTGGCGAACAGCTCCTTGTCCGTCTCACCTGTCGCCGTCTGTTCATATTTCGGGGCAATTTCATTAATCCGTGTCCGAATCTCTTTCATCACGGACATCAATTCTTCTTTCGCGGCCATGTCGTCCGTCACGATGTGTTCGAGCTCGAGCGCGCGATAGTTCGCCGCGAGCGTGTTCAGCTCGTGGGCGTAGTCGAGCCCTTTGTTCCAGTTGTTGACGATGTCATCGCCTTGACGGTTCGCATCGGCGAGCGACAAGAGCGAGTAGCCACCGACACCTGCGACCATGAGGAGCGCGAGGATGACGAGTCCCCACAGCTTTTGACGGATGGTCAGGTTCGTGCCGGTCACCCGCTTCCCTTCACGCGTGCTTGGCTTTCGTCGTTTCGGTTTCCATTGAAAGCGCCGGACGTTTAACCGGTTCCGTAACGCTATCCACTTCTGTTTCACTGACATATGTATCTTCCCCTCTCGCATGCAACGTTTCTTCCTATATCGTCTTGACGTCGAGGAATCTAAAGGGGATTGACCAAAATAAAAAAAGATGACTGAAAAATCAGTCACCTTTTCTCTACATTATAATACGGACTTTACAGTCTGGCCGCTTCGGTTGGCCGGCGTCACGACTTTAATCGTCAACTTCGAGCCGCGTTTTTGCGGTTTGATGGACACGTTCGTCGAAGTCGATGTGCTCGTCTTCTTCGCGACGAGCGTCTTCCCGTTATAAATCGTCACCGTGCCGTACGAGACGTTCGTGCGAACAGCAATCGATTTCGTCGTCGAGCGGATTGTGCCGGTGCTCACCGTCGGACGAACGCCTGCTTTGACGGTCGCGCTCTTCGCGTCACGGGCCACTCCGACTTTCGCCTCGAATACGAGCTTCGTGCCCGCACGCTGACGGGCGAACTTCACTTGATAGCTGCCGGTCGAGTTCGCCTTCGTCCGTCCGATCACTTTCGTCCCCGCCTTCACGGTGACGGTGGCGTTCGGGAGTGTCTTCCCTTTCCACGTGCTCACTTCGTCAGACGGCGCGAACGACGTCAACGAAGCCGTCGGGACTTTGTACGTCGTCCGCTTCTTCTTCGACCCAATCGTCGACTCGACGACAACCGACGTGCCTGGTTTCACCGAGATCCGGTAGCGGTCTTTTCCAACCTCAGTGTATGAGATTGGCTTCCCATTCACGATGAAGTTCAAGTATGCCGGTGTATCTTTCAACACTGTAAACGTTGAAGTAGACGATGTGACGAGCACATCTTTGATGCTGAGTGTCTTCGGTGCGTCACTCGTCACTTTTTGTTCGAACGTTGTACTGAGTTCAGGGCGGAAACTCGCGATGAGTCGAATCGTCTGTCCTTCCCAGAGTGGTCCTTTCAACGCGATGACGTTCGTTCCAGGAACGAGACGTTTTGCTGATTCATCTCGGCCATTTCGCGCTACCGCGAGCAGTGGAGAGAGTGTCCCGTTATAATGAACAGTCACAGTCGTATCACCTGTCTTCGGTGGTTTTGTCCACGTGACGTCAGGCACCGGATAATCTGTTGATACGTAAAGATTCGCATACTGACTGTTCGTGTCGAGAATGCGATAAATGACACGGTAGTACATCGGCTTGTCTCGATTGTACTCCGTTAACTTCGCGACTCCCGATGCGTCTGCTTGGACTTCACGAACTTCATAGTTTGTCGGTGAGAACAATTGACGCACCTCGACTCGGGCATTTGGTTTTGTCCGAATCGTCACACCTTCCATCGCCGTCTCGCTCAACACTTCGGCAATGTTCGTATCGGTCGGTTCATTCATTTGGAACGTCTGTTTGACCGATGCTTTTGTAGCTTGGTTATACGTCGCGTTGTCTGCTACCCAAACCGTGATGGTTTGATTTCCCCAGAGAATACCGCGTGAGAACGTAAAACGTCCTGTCTCATCGGCCGTGACCGAACCGTCACAGCTCGCGTATTTGTTGTTTTCACAAGTCACATACACCGTCATGTTTGGGGCTGTCGTACCGACGATATCCCCTACCGGCCCGTTATCAAATGATGTTTCGATTTGAAGCGGCACTTTCGTCACCGGATTCAAGGTGACTCTGTTGCTCGTGAGGTTTCTGAATCGAAGCGCATAACTGAACGATTCATCGAACGATGGAACGATGTATCCATCCTCGAATGAGCGTGTCGCATCGACCACTTCCGCGTCTGATCCCAAGTCGGCGACAGGGATTTCATGGTAGACGCGATCGATTGTCACGACGGTCGCCATCAGTTGATAGGACTCGCCTAACCAGGTGTTGCCGGCTCCAGACGGTTTTGTAGCTTTCGGCGAGGTGTACAGCTGACCTGGAATGAGGTGGGCACGCTCTGCCGCCAGTAAGCGCTGGTCGTTTCGAAGCAAGTAGCCTCCGTGCAACAGTTTGTAGTCAAGCCGTGAATTGAATGAATCCAGTCGCAGTTTGTTCAATGTCTTCGTGGCTAAATCGATGGTGAGCAAATAATCGAACTCCGTCATCGCGTAGTACGTGCCGTTGTGATAGGTAAACGACTCGATTTCATAGAACGACTGATTTTTCAAATCAAGCGTCGTGATGGTACGTTGCTTCCAATCATACACGTGTAAGTCACTAACCCCTTCTAACAGAAGGTGATCTGTCGTAGGTTCAGCAAATACCGCTGTCACCGTATTCGGCATCTTGATTGTCTCGATTATCTCGCCTGTATCTGGATTCAGATGGAGCAGGACGTCCGAGTACGTGTCCGCAACGATGAGTTCGTTCGAATTTGTCGCCAATATCACTTGTTCACGATCGGAGAGAGTACGCTCCCACTTCGTGACGCCATCCGACTCAGTCGTCACGAGTTGCTTCGAGCCTTTGTTCTCCCACAACATGATGTCGCGACTCGCATCGTACGTGATAAGTCGAATCGACTCTGTGTCGAATGGAGGGCTGAATGTACGCGTCGACCCATCACGGTTAACGTGAATCATATCCCCCGTCCGATGATGCGTCGCCATGAATGATTCACCGTCTAAGCTCGGCTTGAACGTATAGAAATCTCCATATGAC
Organism: Exiguobacterium sp. s21; assembly: GCF_018617975.1. Classification (NCBI taxonomy): domain Bacteria; kingdom Bacillati; phylum Bacillota; class Bacilli; order Caryophanales; genus Exiguobacterium; species Exiguobacterium sp. s21. The sequence continues at coordinate 328,067 of NZ_JACSLF010000001.1, forward strand.
CCCTCTTCATCATGCGACCGATCCGCCGTCAGATTGCCGTTGTAATCGATGGGTACGACGGTCTGTCGTTCTACATCATGAAGCCGCGTGGCTCCGTCTTGATAGTCCAAATAGAAGGGAGACCCTTCAATTGTCTTCACTTCTTGCTCGAGCAGCGTGCCCAGCTCGAACTTCGGAGTCGCGTTCGCTTGATCCATCGGGAACATCACGAACAACAGCGCGACGAATAAAATTGCATAGTGCCATTCCTTCATTTACAATACCTGCCTTTTATTCAATATATTAAAAATATACCTTCAATTTGTGATTTTTAGAAGCAAAACAGGAAAAAAGCACCGTCTCTTTTTTTGAGAGACGATGCCTTTGGATTATTGGACGTTCAACACGGTTTGCGTGCCTTCAATCATCTTGATTTCTGTCCATTTGACGACGCTCTTGCCGAGCGGGTCGTTGGCGACCATGAAGTCGGCGAGTGCTTGGACTTTTAACGGATCGACCGGTTGTTTCACGTTATTCAAACGGAAGCGTGATACTTTATTGAACATATCCAAAAATGCGATTTCTACTTTAGTCTCAGTCATGGGTTAGTCCTCCTTGGATGTGGGTGTGATTAGACGAGATCGTATTCGCGAACGACCGACACGGTGAAATCTTCTTGCTCGGTCAAGTCGAGCATGAGGTGGCCGAACGCCTCGGCGTTGTCAGCCGTGAGCGCCGCCCGGATCGGACCGAAGCGCTGCGTTTTCTTCGTCGGTTTCAAGCTGTTCAAATCATGGTGCGTCGTCAAGACGAGCGTCGCTTTCTTTTCAGTCAATACGGCCATTGTGGATGGCTCCTTTCAGGGATGGATTACGATTCGGATGGATAGGTCGAGTCGAGACGCTCGAGCAATTGAATCATGCGCTCAAGGCGCGTCTCAATCCGGTGGAGCAGATAGAGCGAGACGACGATCGGGAAGCCGAGGTTCGAGATGAGTTCGGGCCAGCTCATGGGCCCACCCGCTCATCGGACAAGGCTCCGGCGGAACGCATTAGTACACGCATCAGGGGTTCCTCCAATTAGAACGTCACGTGGAACTCACGCGACACGACGTATGCGGCGGATTCGACCGCGAGAAGCGGAATCAACAGATCACCGAACTGCTTGATCTCCTCGGTCTCCATCCGCGCACCGAGTGGACCGAACCGGACGAGCTGACGCTTTTCTTTGCCGTCAACGAGCCGCTTCGTGTCCAGATAAAAGACGCTTGCGTATTCTCGATACACTGCCATATGTCTCACCTCCTTCGCCCCTATTAACCGAAGTTGGTGAATGTTTGCTCATATTTCCTTGTAACCTTTTCGTAACGACTATAGACCTATTCTAATGAAGGCGTATTCATCGGTAAAAATCGGCGTTATTCCTTGAATTATCATACCAATTAGGGTATCTTAATAGACGTCAATCGCATTTCGAAAACACGCCTAAAGTCCCACGAATTCATTTCCCCACTTTGAAAAAACTGGCAGTTAATTGCTTAGAAATGGGTTACTATACGGAGGAGGGCATTTTCGAAATGACCAGTTTGACTTGAAGAAGGAGATACTCTAGATGAACAGCTTAGACTTCGCACTCAACACTTCTATTCCTTCCGCTCAACTCGACTTCGACCACACCGACCTGACGTTTTATGCGACTGACTGGGATGCTTATCGCCCGGAAAACGCGAAGCCGCTCCTGTACAACGAACGCCCATTGACCGTCTATCCACTCAAAGAACTGAGCCGTGCGTTTCATGTCGCCGGGATTCCCCGTAGCCAGCAACAGCTGATCAAATGGGAAACCGACGGCGTCTTGCCACCGACCCCGTTCACGATGGGACGCAAGCGCTTCTATACGGAAAATCAGATTCGGACTATCGTCGACATCGCATTGGAATGCGGACTACGGCCCCGGACACACGTCAAAAAGACGAACTTCTCCGAGTTGGCCCATAAAGAATTGGCGTACATACTCCAGTTAGAATTAAAAACCAAACTGCCGCATGAATGAGCGGACATGAGACAGCCCTTCCTGACGATTCAGGAAGGGCTGTTTTTGGATGGACGAGGGGCGATGGCGCTCAAATACAAATCAAACGATGTTTCGACCTCTGTAGCGACCAGATTGATAAAGTCGTTGTACATTTCTGTCGTATGCGCCCGATCTAGCGCATTGTAATAACTCAGGCGATTTTCGACTTTGATGACGACAGGCGGATAACCGGACTTCATCAACTCCAAATTGAGCAATAACCGAGACGTACGACCATTTCCATCAATGAACGGATGAATCCCCACGAACTTAGCATGCAATAAAGCACCCCGTTCAACTGGATGCATCGTATTCGTCTCTGTTTCATACCAATTTATCAGCTGCTCCATCTGTTCTTGAATGAGATAAGGAGGCGGCGGCACATGAGCGGCTCCGGCAATAAACACTTGCTGATCCCGATAGACGCCTGCATACGCATCATCAATGCCTTTCAAGACGAGACGGTGCAAATTTTTGATTTGCCATACGGTCAGCGGCTCTTCACGTCGAACAATTTCTTCTACGTAGGAAATGGCATCTTGGTGGTTGATCACTTCTAGATGCTCTCGCATTGTCTTCCCGCCAACCGTATACCTTCCAGCACCACTTTGGTCTCGTTGATTGTCAACGTATTTCCTTCAATGGCATTCGAGTTATATGTCCACTCTAAAAATAGTTTTGCTCTCAAACTTTGAAGCGTATACGTCGGCAGCGGTCGGCTTTGATCTAGTTGCTCTTTTTTATTCGTCAGTTGCTCAAACATATAGCCCGCTTCCTTTCTTAAAGTGTTAGTGATTCTATTATACGCTTGTTACCCAGAGCAAGTCGATTTCGATGGAACGCCCCAATTCACGACACATGCGAAAAAGCACGACACCTCAATTCCCACAGACGGGTTATGCATCGTACTTTATTTTTTATAACTTCTCTCGTGCCGCTTCGGGAACGTCCGCGACCGACACTTCATCGTATGACGTGACCTCATCCTTGTTTTTGACGTACAACTTCAAGTACGCCCCGTTCCGAAGCTCTTTCGCCGCCGTGAACGTGACCGTTTGCGAGTCCCCATCCTTCGTCAGCGCTTCTGTCGAGTAGACTTAGCGGCGGACGACGTCACCCGAGTCGAGCGTCGTCTCTTCCACTTCCGTGACCTCCCCGACTTGCACGTAGACATGATCCTTCCCAATCCGTTGCCAATCGATATTGACGAGCCCAATGATGACGACGATGAGCGTGAGGCTCGCGATGATTCCTTTTTTCATGATGTTCTCTCCTTCATATCACTTGTTTCGTGAACCGACGTACGGTCAACACGTAGTAGAGCGCATAAATCGCGCTGTATACACCCATCCAGACGAGCACCGGCACCGTGAAATCCATCACCAGCAATCGTGAGAATGCGACGAGGGCGACCGAGGCGTGCACGATCCCGAGTGAGAACGGCGCCAGGAACACAACGGCAATCTGTTGACGGATCGTCCGTTTCACATCCCGCTTCGAGATGCTGACTTTCCGCAGCACCGCGTATTTGGCCCGGTCCTCTTCGGCCTCGGTCATCGTCTTGAAATAGATGATGCTGCCGGTGGCGACGAGGAAGATGAGTCCGAGGAAACTGCCGACGAACAACAGCGCGCCGTGCACGGTCATCGCCTCGCTATACAACGCTGTCGCGCTCGAGAAGTTCGCCTCAATCGACAACGACTCGGATAAGGCGGTCTGCTCTTTATAATCGGCGACCGAGACAGCCTGATACGCCAACGCCTCTCCCGGCAGTGCCGTGAACACGTCGTCTGGCGTAACGAGGAGCAAACCGTCAAATGTCATGAGGTTGAGCGGTGTCTTCTCATAACGGGAGGCGACTTCATGTGTCACGCCATCAAGCTCGACCGCGGTCACGACCGCGGTCACGTTTTCTGAGAACCACTCATCATAGAACGGATCGATCAAGTAGACCTGGTCGGAGGCTAGCGTTTCAGGTGTATCCCAGCCCATGTCGGACGCGACGTCACGGAACGTCGACTCGTCGATGACGCCATATTCGCGTTCTCCCATCTCTCCAGCGATACGGATCGACTTCTAGGGGCTTAGCAAGCAAAGGGAGACCCAGCAGCGGCAAAGTCGCGGTGCGGCTACCTGCTTGCCCCAGAAAAGTGAGTCGTGTCTAGGGGGCAAACAAAAACCGCAGACATTTGATATGTCTACGGTCCAGTCAAAAGGATCCGCTCAACGGAGCGAATCCTTTTTTGTCGTTTCATAATCCTCGATCCACATCTCGAGTTCGTCGATTGGGAGCGGACGCGAGAAATAATATCCTTGCATCTCGTCACAACCGAGCGAACGGAGCGTGTCGAGCTGTTCCGGCGTCTCGATGCCTTCGCATACAGTCTTCAATTCGAGCCCACGAGCGAGCTCGATGATTGACTGGACGATGACGTTGCCGGTCGGGTCGTTGTCCGTCACTTGGATGAACTGACGATCGATTTTGATCTCGTGGATCGGATAGTGCTTCAAATAGACGAACGCCGAGAATCCGGTCCCGAAGTCGTCAATCGAGATCGAGAACCCTTGTTCCCGGAAGGCGATGAAACGTTCGATGACGTGCTGTTGATTCTCCATCCCGACGCTTTCGGTGATCTCGAACGTCAAATAGTTCGGACAGACGTCCATCTCTTTGACGATTTGGCCCAACTTCTCGACGACCCCGTCCGATAGAAAATGACGAGCCGACAAGTTCAGTGCGAGTTGATACATCCGTCCCGAGGCGTGCCACGTTTTCAACTGACGGCATGCCTCGGCGAGTGCCCATTCCTCGAGGGCGATGATGACGCCCGTCGACTCGGCGATCGGGATGAAGTCGAGCGGCGGGATCAATCCGTGTTTCGGATGAATCCAACGCATCAATCCTTCAAACCCATTCAGTTTTCCGGTCGCCGCTTCGATCTTCGGCTGATAATAGAGCGTGAATTCGTTCAAGGCGAGCCCTTTACGGAGGTTCATCTCAAGCGTCAGGCGTGCCGTCGCCTTCTCGCTCATCTTTTCTTCGTAAAAAGCGATCCCTCCACGTTGCACGTGACGCTCATTGGCCGTGATCCGAGTTGTATCCATCATCTCGAGCGTCGAACGCGACTTGTCCTCGATCGAGATGAACGCGCTCATCGTCAAGACGACATCGAGTTCCCCGACCGCGAACGGCTCGCTCGTCACCGTCTCGCAAATCAAATCGGCATATCCTTTGACTTTGATTCGGTCCCCGTAAGGCGTCCATAGCAGGAAGCCAGACTGGGAGATGCGCGCGAGTAATGTCGGATCGACGACTTGCTGGATTCGTTCTGACAGTTCGAGGACAATCTCGTCTGCCCGTTGGATACCGATTGCCGTCTCAACCGAGCGGAACTCGTCCGCCCGAAAATAAATCAATGACCCGAGCTGATGCGGCGTCTGTTCCCGGAGCGCGTCCACCCGTTCGATGAAGCCGTTCAAGTTCATGAGTCCGGTCTGTTCATCCGTATAGGCGAGCTTGGCGAGATGGTCGTCGATCTCTTGACGGTCGAGCCGGAGATAGAGGATGGCGATAAAATCGGATAGCGTGCTGACAATCAATTCCTCGATGAACGTCCACTGGCGCGGGGCAAACGTCTCGCAACAGATGACCCCTTTGGCCCGATTGTTCGCATAGATCGGCGCGTCGAGCATCGAGTACACCCGCTGCCCTTCCACGAAATGTTGCTGGTACAAGTCCTTCACCCACTCATGGGTCCGGACGTTCTCAAACGGCAACACCCGGTTCGTCCGCAGGGCGTCGAAGTAGACAGGTGCGTCCCCACGCATGACCGTCAATGCCGGTTCACTCGGGCCACTCTCTTTCGAATAGGCAACTTGGCAACTGATCGATGCGTACGTCTCGTCAAAGTGCCAAATCGAGACCGTATCGACGTTGAGCATATCGGAGACGACTTCGCACATGTAATGAAGCGTCTGTCGCACCGCTTCCTCCGTCACGTCGGGCATCCGGACGAGTTCGAACAGTTTCTCTTGATGTTGTCGGTATGTTTGTGATGAATTGTTCCCCTCGTTCATAAGTCCCCTACTCTCGTTCATAAGTCCCCTACTCTCGTTCAAACGTTTTGCATTCATGATAGCACGAAAAGATATATAAATAGGTTTCCAAAATTCAACAGAAAGTCAATTTTCGATTCCCCTGTTTCTTTAGTACTTCTTCTTCGTCCACGTCCAAAATTATTGACCTTATTTTCAACAGAATCCACTAATTGACCCATTTCTACCATTGCTTGCCGTATGTGTAAACCCTACAATAAAAATGTATCGTTTCACCTGTCGATAATTGTCAATTGAAATCAAGAGAAGGAAGTGACCCCATGTCCCCTAAGTCCGGCCTCATGTACTCATTCGCAGCCATCGCCGCCGTAAGCATCATCGCCCAGGCCGATGAAGCCGCTGCAGCCAGCACACACGTCGTCCGTGCCGGTGACACGCTTTGGTCGATCAGCCAAACACATAACGTGTCTGTCGCCCAGTTGAAAGCAAGCAACAACTTAAGCTCTGACCGTCTCGCCATCGGCCAAACGCTCAAATTGAGCGGGAGCGCCCCGAGCACATTAAAACCCGCCGCTACGACGGCCACGCCAGGACCAGGTACCGTTACAACGGCCAATTTAAATATGCGCCTCGCCGCAGGTACATCACATAAAGTGCTCGTCACGATTCCAAAAGGCAAGACGCTCAGTCCAATCCAAACAAGCGGCGCTTGGACGAAAGTTAGCTATGGCGGAAAGACCGGTTGGGTACATAACGGCTACTTGACGACCGCATCCGTCAAACCGAGCACACCGACTCCAGCCACACCGTCTACACCGGTCACATCAAGCGATGCTACCGTGACGACAGCCGACTTGAACCTGCGCCGCGCCGCTGGGACGTGGCACGACGTACTCGTCACCATCCCGAAAGGTCAAGCGCTCACACCGATCAAAACGAGCGGCACTTGGACGAAAGTCAGCTATGCCGGGAAGACCGGGTGGGTACATAACGGCTACTTGACGAATTCATCCGTCAAACCGACTGCTCCAACGACGCCGAGCCAACCGGTCGCACCGTCGAAGCCGGCCATCAAAGAAGAGAGCATCAACCAGTCTTACGTCACGACGGCGAATTTGAACGTCCGTCAAGGCCCAGGGATCGGTTACGCCCTCGTCACGAGCATCCCGAACGGCACGACCGTCAAAGCGACGAAACAGAGCGGCACGTGGGTGTACGTCACGTATAACGGCAAGAGCGGATACGTTAGCACCGGTTACTTGAAACAGACGACGACGGCACCGAGCGCGCCGGTCACTCCGAACGCCGGAGATGGCGGTGCGGGCAACGAATCGTTCGACTATGTCGTCAATACGCCATCGCTCAACGTCCGCGCCTCAGCCTCAACGAGCTCTGCCGTCATCGGCAGCGTCACGGCCGGACAGACGCTCCGGGTCGTCCAAACGTCGAACGGATGGCATCAAATCTATATCGGCAACACGACCGGTTTCGTCGCTGCTTCATACGTCAAAGCGGTGCCGAAAGGTTCTACGACGGCACCTTCAGGCTCGTCTGATGGACTAGCGAAGAGTCTTGCCGCCATCGCGGTCGCCAAGAAATATGTCGGCACGCCTTACATCTGGGCATCCTCGAACCCGGCTAACGGTGGGTTCGACTGCTCTGGACTCATCTATTACGCCTACAATCAGGCAGGCTACAGCGTCCCCCGCACGAACGTCGCCACGTATTGGGCCGGGTCTTATTTCGGAACACAGCTCAGCAAGACGTTCGTCCCGAAAGCAGGCGACCTCGTCTTCTTCGAGAACACGTACACGGCCGGCCCGTCACACATGGGCATCATGATCGATTCGGACACGTTCATCCATGCCGGGACGTACGGACTCGGCTACAACACGATCAGCAAAGAGCCATATTGGAAATCACGCGTCATCGGCTACAAACGACCGTGACCTTCGGCGCATTGGAAGACCCGACCTTTGTCGGGTTTTTTTCGTGGGGCAGGATTTCCCTCGAAAGACTCGAACACGAAAGATAGAATGGGAAGAGAAAGAAGGAGGTGTCCGATGGGAAATAATCGATTCGCTAAAATTCCGTACCGAACTTACACGATGGCCCTCGCCGTCGCTTGTCTCATCGGCGTATTGTTATTCGGGCTCGGACTGAGCTATTACTGGAAAGAAAAGCACGTCGCCGTCGATGAAACGGTGCGCGACTTGAATCATGCCTCTGACTTGGCCGGGGTCGAGTCGTACCTCGTCTTGCATCACGCGGCCAAACTGTACGAGACGAACTCCGAGCAACCGACCGCCCTGTTGTCGGCCCCGTACCGTGAACGGGCGCTCCAATACAATCTTCAACTGCTCGACGACTTCGAGACCGGGGTCGATGAACGGGAACGGGACGCCCTGCTCCGTTTCTCCGAACAGCTCGAGGACACGTTGAACGAAGACGGGTCGAGCCGATTCGAGGCCGTACCGTTCGACGTCATCGAGTCGATCAACCGGCGCTGGCTCTACCAAGGTCTCGAGCGGACCGCCCAGGCGAACACCGCCTATGAATTGACCGATGCCGTCATGCGGATGCAGATGGCGTTCGTCGAAGGTGTGACGAACCTGCTCGCTGAGACGCCGGACCGAGACCAGCTCGACTTCGAGGTCTCGACGATCGCGAACGAGGCCCGGTTGATCGAAGACATCGTCGCGACCGATCCCTCGCTGAAAACCAAATCGGTCGAAGACTTGATCGAGAGCGCGCTCGCACTCGGACGGGTGACGGCCGCCAATTCGACGCTCGAGGCCCGTTACGTCAACGGGACGAGCTTTTATGAGGATTCACACGCCGCCCTTCAAACCGTGCGGTCGACGGCAGATGACACGCTCATGGCCGAGCGTGACCGTTACGGTACGCTCGCCATCGCCGCCCTTCTCATCACGATGCTGTTGTCGGCGGGTCTTCTGCTCGCCCTCTGCTACACACGCAAGATGTATGCCCACGACTTGGCACACTTGAAGGCCCGTGCCCTCGCCATCGACCCGAGCACGGAACCGGTCGCAGAATCGTTCCCGCCGAATCATGACTTCCGCGGCATCGAGGACGAACTCCGAGAGATTGCCGTCAGTGTCCACTCGACGGTGCACACGCTCGAGACACAATCGGACGACCTGCTCCGGTATCATGAGCGCTGGTCGTCGCTCTTCTCCGAGACGGGACTCGCCATCGCCTTGATCGATGACACGTACGACTTCATCGAACGAAACGATGTGTTCCGCCAGTTCTTTGGGGAACGCAACTTGTATGAGATCAACCAACTGTTCACCGACACGGGACGCCGCCTGTTGCGCGAGGCGCTCGCCGGGGTGACGGAGAACGGGACGAGCGCGCAGTTCATCTTGCACTTGAAAGGTGAGCACGTCCGCTTCTTGAACGTCAAAATCATCCCGCTCAAGCGCGGCGAGACGCTCACGTATTACCTCATCCTCGAAGATGAGACCGAGCGTGTCGAGCGTGAGCGCAAAGTCGACCGGCTCGTCCGCTTCGACCTCGCCACCGAACTCTATAACGAGTACGGTTTCCTCCGCGCATGGGAGAAACAAGACATCGACGGCACGTTCCTGTTGATCAAACTGAACGACTTCCATCACCTCGTCGACTGGTATGACCCGACGTATGCCGACCTGCTCATGACCGAGTTCGCCCGGCACGTTGAGGACCGGCTCGAGAAGTACGCGCACCACTTGTTCGGCCGCTACCGTGACGATACGCTCATGCTGTACGTGAAAGGGCTCCGTAACGTCGACGAGACCGAGTTGCTCGAGCTGTTCCCGACCGAGCTGTTGATCAACCAGAAACGCCAGACCGTGCATCTTCAAATCGGGGCGACCCATACGACGCCGAACTACAACGACTGCCTGTTCGAGGCGACGAAGGCGCTCCAACACGCCAAAGAGACGCGGACGCCGTTCGTCTGGTACGACTCGAGCATCCTCGCCCAGCTCCAATGGGCCGCCTTGATCGAACAGGCGCTCCCGGAGGCGATCGAACAAGGCCATATCACCGTCGCCTATCAGCCGCAAGTCGAGTTGAAGACGGGCCGTGTCGTCGGGGCCGAGGCGCTCGCACGCTGGCAGCACCCGGACATCGGCTACGTGCCGCCGAACGAGTTCGTCCGCATCGCCGAGCGGTCCGATCAAATCCTTTGGTTATCGCATTCGATCCTTGATTTGGTCGTGCAACAGCTCGTTTCCTGGCGCGATACCCCGTTCGCCGACATCTCGTTGTCGTACAACTTGTCGGCCCATTCCGTCGACCCGTCGATCGTCACGAAGCTGCGTGACTTGGTCGAGACGTATCCATGGCTCCCGGACCGGTTGAAAATCGAGCTGACCGAGTCGGCCGACATCATGTCACACACGAACGAGCTCGAGCGGCTCGAAGATATCGCCGACCTCGGCTATTGCCTGTCGATCGACGATTTCGGTACCGGCTACGCCTCGTTCGAAGCGATTTGGCACTTGCCGATCCAAGAAGTGAAGATTGACCGCATGTACGTCAGCGGAAAAGCGAAGGAGAGCACGTCGTTCCTCCGCGCCGTCTCCCGATTCGCGAGCGAACAAGAACTGACGTCGCTCGCCGAAGGAATCGAGACGAAGCAAGACTTGGACCGCATCCTCGCCGAAGGCGTCGAGCTCGGCCAAGGTTACTACTACGCCCCGGCCCTCGACACGATTGCGTTCGAGGCATGGGTGAATGAAAAAAGAGGCCGTCTCGCCTAAGCGAGGGCCCCGTTCGACCGGCTGACACATGTCAGCCGGTTTTTCGTTTGAGGAGATTGAAGACGAGCTTCAGCGCGATCAACAGTCCGACAACAGGCAGGATGACGGGCAGCGAACCGCGCGGCAACAGACCGAACACGATGAACATCGTCATCCCAATGGCGAAGAACAGCTTGACGCCTCGCTCGTGTCCCTCGAACTTCTCCCAGCGCCAGACGAGAAGCAGTAACGTCAGCGGCGCGAACAAAAACGTCAAGAAGAAGAACGGCATATGCCGTGTATACCAGGGGTGGGTCATTTCAATCGTACCTCCTCATACAACGCTTCCGTCGCTTCGTTCGACTCCACGTTCACGTAGATCGGCTTGCCGCTCCAGTCGATGCGAACGGCGGCCTCGATGTCCCGGTCGAGAAAGACGAGCACATCTTCCCCGCCTGTCGTCCGGAAGTGACCGGTCAAGCGTGAGCCGACGGCGGCACCGTTCGTCCGGCGGTCGAGACTTGGCCGATACGTCAACGTGACGGTTTCGATTTCATCGTATGGCACCGTCTCGCCGTAACTGCCTTCGATGACGAGCGCCGAGTCGGTGAACGTCACCTCGGTCGGTTGGTTGAACCAGAACAAGAGACCTCCGACAAAGCCTAAGATGAGCGTCAAGACGAGGACTAGCGGGATGAGCCGTTTTTTGCCGCCGGGACGAAGTTTCCCGCGCTCATCAAATATATTCCCGTCATACTTTTGGCTGCGCCAAAGTGTGACGACGACGAGCAAGACGATGAGCAGGAAGAACGGCTCGAGCGGAATGTCGAGACCAGACATGTCGATGGCGGCGATGACGAGAAAGATGCTTGCGATGCCGTAACACATGAAGCCGAGCAATCGTGCCACCGCCTTGATGTCCACACGGGCCTTGTCCTCGCGCTTCATCGTGTTATATCCCGAGATGAGGAAATGCCAGCCCAAGCGATGGACGGCAAATCCGAGCAAGAATAAAATGAGTGCTGCAATCACGAGTCCCCACATAGAGGTGTCCCCCTTTCTACTATAGTGTACGAGAAAAACGGACCAAATGTTTCAAAATCATAAGGCGTGCCAATGACTTGGACGATATCTTATACTGGAGTCAGAACGCTCAAGGAGGAATTCGATGTATCGGACAAAAGCAGACTTTCTACAAGATTGGACCAAGTCCTCGACCGGCACGCTCGACGTGCTTCGCGCCGTCACCGACGAGGCGCTCGGCCAGGAGATCGTTCCCGGTCATAACTCACTCGGCTGGATCGGTTGGCACGTGACGACCGCGCTCGGTTATTTCACGAACTTGCTCGGCTTCCGGCTGTCGGCCCTGAAGAGTTTGACACAACCGACCGACGCGGCACTGATCGCCGATCAATATGCGCGTTACGCCGATGAGATTGCGAAGGCGGCCGAACAGTTCTCGGACGAGTACCTGCTCGAAGAAGTCGACGTCCACGGCGCGAAGCAACCGCGCGGTGCCGTCTTGCGCATGATGATCGACCATCAGACGGAACACCGCGGCCAAATGACGGTGCTCCTCCGTCAAGCGGGACTCACGGTCCCTGGCGCCATGGGCCCGACGAAAGAACAGATGAAGGCGTGAAAAAAGGCGAGGCCCCGCGGGGTCTCGCCTCTCGTCACATCGATGACGGCGTATTCGCCTTGTTTTGCATCCGGCCAATCCCTTCGTATTGGACAGTACCCGGGTCGCGTGCATATTTCCACGCGTTACGAGCGTCGATCAACCGTTTTGTCCGCATCCCGTCGAACGCTTCCGGCTTCAAGTTGACGAGCTCGTCCCATTCCGTGACGAGGATGGCGACGTCCGCTCCTTTGAGCGCCGCCTCGACCGTCATCGCCTGTGGATAGTCCCACTTGGCGAGCGGGTCATAGCCGACGATATCGATTTCACGCAACGCCAAGTGGCGAGCGAGCGTGACCGACGGTGCGTCACGCATATCGTCCGTACCCGGTTTGAAGGCGAGACCGAGGAAGGCGACCTTGAGGCCGCTCTTGTGCTCGACTTTCGAGGCGACGTAACCCATCTGGGCGTCGTTCGAGTGCATGGCGGCACTGATGACCGGCAAGTCGAGCTCGTTCTCGTGGGCGACGTTCAAGAGCGCGTGCATGTCTTTCGGGAAGCACGAGCCCCCGTAACCGAGGCCGGCGTTCAAGAACGAACGTCCGATACGCGGGTCGAGACCCATCCCGTCGGCGATCGTCGTGATGTCCGCTCCCGCCTTGTCGGCGAGACGCGCCAAGTCGTTGATGAAACTGATTTTCGTGGCGAGAAACGCGTTCGAGGCGTACTTGATGAACTCCGCGTCAATCGGCGACGTGCAGACGAGCGGGACACCGAGGCGTCCATAGATGCCCGCGAGTTCCTCGCACATCTCGAAGTTGTCACTGCCGATGACGACACGGTGCGGTTTCAACACGTCGGCGAGCGCGCGCCCTTCTTGGAGAAATTCGGGGACGACGGCGAACGTGTGGGCCGGGTACATGATCGACAGCATGTCGGTCGTCCCCGGTGGCACGGTGCTACGGATGATGATCTTTTGTTTCGACTTCACCTCGGACAAGGCCGCGTCGACGAACGTCAAGTCACAGCTGCCGTCGCTCTTGCTCGGCGTACCGACAGCAAGGATGAGGTAGTCGACCGTTTCTGTGTCGGTGATCGAGTCTGTGAACGTAATCGATTCAGGATAGTCACGTAACACATCTGCCATGCCCGGCTCGTGGAACGGAACGTCCCCGCTCATGAGACGAAGCAGTCTCGGTTGATCTTTCTCGACACCGATGACCTCATGCCCCGCTTTCGCCAGTCCGCACAGGGTGGCCAGTCCGACATAGCCAAGGCCGATGATTCCAAATTTCACGATAGTTCCTCCTTCAATAGTCTTCTCCTAACAGTAACGAAAAGCGGCGAGCAAGGGAAGGCTCTAACACTCTGTGAATATTCTCTGCTATAATGAGTCAAAATGAGGCTAGAAAGGAATAACCGCATGGGATTGCTCGCTTTCTTTTTGATTTCGCTGTTCGTATTCTACTGGTTTCCTATTCGAGGTGGACTCAAGACTTTCCTGCTTATCTTAATCATGATCAGCGGATGGCTGTCGATTTTCGAGCTCGTTGCGATCATTGAAGCCCGTCCATGGGTCGCTGCCCCGGTCCTCGCGCTCATCGGTTTGTTCGTTTGGAAGTGGCGCAGAGACAGACAAAAGAAACAAAGCATTTGACAGCAACGTCGAGTGCTTTTTTATATGTATATTTTTTCCAATAGATATGGAATAATATTTTATATGATGATATAGGTGATTGAAAAATAAGGGGAGACTTCTATGACTTTTTACGGGCTCGACATCGCACCTTGGATTGAACCACTGGCCCAGTTCGTGTTTTGGTATCCGTTCTTCATGGCGCTGTTTTGGATCTCGGGCGCCCTCTTGTTCAGCTTGACGCGAGAGAAAGAGAAGAACGTCACGAACGCCGACATCCGCGAGCTGCTCTTCTTCGGGCTCGTCTCCTCGTTCGTCGCCGCTCTCCTTCTGTTCATTTGGCGGACGTACAACAAACGGAAATATGGACCGCTCAACCGGCGTCAGATGCCGAAAGATACGACGCTCGATGATTGGCTCGCCCTCGATTTGATGGAGCCGGAGGACATCCATCGCCTCCAGTCCGATAAAGTCATCGTCTTCGAGAAAAAACCGGTGAAAGAGTTGAAATGATGCGCTACTTCAAAATAACTTAACCCCTCGTCGCATTGACGAGGGGTTACTTTAGTCTCCAGGCAATTCTACTTGATTACCGGATTTGATGGTCCCATCCATGACGTGTTCCATTTCCTCTAAGCTGAACGCGTCCACGAGCTGGATGCCGTCGACGTACACCGTCGGCACGTAGGCGACGCCGAAGTCGCGCGTGAACAGGCGTAAGTTTTGGATGCCGACGTCGACATGGTTCGCAAGCAACTCGTCCGCATTGAGATTAAACTCGGACGCGAGTTTTCGGGCGTAGTCTTCCGTCCCGAAGCCGTCCGACCCCGAGTCGTGTCCGATGGCGCGCTGCACTTCATAGTAACGGTCCGGGATGAGCCGTTCCACGTTATAATCCACGTTCGCGAGCAGTTGTGACTGTTCGTTCAACAGGACAAGCGGCTGTCCTTTGAACGTCACCTCGCCCGTGTCAATCCAGCGCTCCTCGATCTCCGGTAGTACCTCTTCCATCCACTTCTTGCACCACGGACAGCTGTAGTCGAAGACGAACACAATCTCGTGTTTCCCTTCTCCGAGCGCGACCTTGTCCTCGAGCGGGAGCTCGTACTTCGTGTATGTATGCAGCTTCGTCGACTCGACGGCCTCGCTTTGGCTGCAGGCAGAAAGGATTAGGATGAGTCCGACGAATAGTAGATAAAATCGTTTCATGTATAAACCTCCTTATGTTCAATTATTCACATTTTTAGTTATACCATGTCTGCCCGGCAGACTCGAGTGACGTTCTGATGAAGATGGCCAAAAGAAACGGCACACAAGAAAAAGAGCGGACCCTGCCCGCTCGTTTCATTTATAAGACGTGTTATCTTTCATTCCCCATAAACGCCTCCATTGTCACCGCCGTATCTGACGAGATGCCGTCCTTCTTCACGACTTTTCCAACCGTCTGCAGGATGATCTTCCAGTCATTGAAAAACGTGATGTTTTCGACGTATTTCACGTCGAGCGCGAAACGGTCAGACCACGACAACCGGTTTCGGCCATTCACTTGCGCGAGGCCCGTCAGTCCGGGACGGACGTCATGTCGTCGGCGCTGCTCCTCGTTATAACGTGGCAAATACTCGACGAGCAACGGGCGCGGTCCGACGATGGCGATGTCACCTTTGACGATATTGAGCAGACTCGGCAGCTCATCGAGACTGAGCGACCGGAGCGTCTGACCGAACGGGGTCAACCGGACCTCGTCCGGCAACAGCTCGCCGTGCTCATCCCGCTCATCGGTCATCGTCCGAAACTTCACCATCTCGAAGATGACGCCGTCCTTCCCGGGACGTTTCTGTTTGAACAGCACCGGTCCCCCGAGCTTCCACTTGATGAGACCCGCGACCGTCACGAGGACGGGACTCAATACGACGAGCGCGGCCGACGCGAGCACCACGTCTTGTGGCCGCTTGACGTACGTCTCATACATCCCCATCACACTTCCCCCTTTCCGAATCGCTTGCTTGGGATCATCGACCGGACCAAGTCTTTCTCGAACGCATCGACCGTGAACACCCACATAAAGATGGCGTAGGCGAGGACGAGTCCCATTCCTTTGAAGACGAAGCCGAGCAATGTGTCAGCTGGAAACAGATATTGGACGATGAAGCCGAGTCCGAGAACGAACAGTAATCCCGGGGCGAGCTTCACATGACACTCTCGGAAAAAACGGAACACGTCGAGCTTCAACACTTTCGCGTAGATGATGTTCATGAACAGCGTATTGCCGCTCAAGTATCCGATCATGACCGACAGCGCCGCTCCCGTCGCCCCGAACGGACCGCTCAGGAACGCCGAGAAGATCAAGGCGATCACCGCCGACATCACCATCCCGTACGCCCGGTAGCGGACCTGGTTCGTCGCGACGAGATGGATGTTGGCAATCTCTTGCGGTAGCGTAATGATTCCCATCGCGATCAACAGCGCCGCGACGACGTATGATTCTTTGAAGTCGTCCCCGACCCAGAAGTGGATGAACTCCGCGCCCATCGCGATGAACACCATCGTGATGAGCCCAATGACGTACAGTTGGATGCGACCGACCCGGATCATCAAGTTCTCGATGTCTTTCAGACCGCCCGAGTGGTTGAGCCGGGTCACTTTCGGCAAGAACAGCGAGTTGACGGCCGTGGCGATCAACAGGACGTATCCTTCAATGACCATCCCGATCGAGAAGATGGCGACGGCGACACCGCTCGCAAAGATGACGAGCACGGTCGGCATGATGTGCATCAAGAAGTTCTGTGTCGCGGACACGGTCGTCTGCCAGGAGGCGAAGACGAAAATCTCACGGTACATCCCTTTTCCCGACGTGGTGAAGTCGATTTCCGTGTCCGTTCCTTTCCAGACGTACAGCAACTTACACAAGTTGATCAGCAAAATCATCGCCGCGTTGACGACAACGAGGGCGTAGACCCCGTAACCCATGACGAGCGCTCCAATCGTGAAGCTGACGATGAGGATTTTCTCGAGGAAGAGCAGCGTGTTCAGCTGGATGAAACGCTCGTTGACGATAAAGACGGCGTCGATCGGTTTGGCGAGCAGCGTGATCAAGATGTAGAAACCGACAATCGGATACATGACTTTCAACTTCTCCATGTCACTCGCGCTCAAATTGCCGTAAATGACGTCGAGCAGGAAGTAGAGGACAACGAGGACGACCGTCAATAAGAGCGTCATGAAGAAGAACAGCTTATAGGCGATGCCGAGAAAGCGAATCTCTCCAGCACGGTCACCGTGCGTCCGATAGTTGCTGAGAAAACGGGCGACGACGACCTCGAGCCCGAGGTTGAACGCGAAGATGGCGATAATCGAGAACGACAGGACGTATAACCCATAGTCTCCTTGCCCGATCTTGCTGATCATCCACGGCGTATAAAGGAGCCCCGAGATGATGTTGAACCCGATCGATCCGTACGAGACCAAGGCGCCGTATTTGATTTGATTCGAACTCGCCTGTTCCGGTTCGATGGCATATTTGGTCGCCATGGTAGAGCCTCCTCATTGATACGTATAGTAGTAGGCGTCCTTGCCTTGACGCGACTCGCGGCGGTTCAAGACGATGCCGAGAATCTTCGCCCCGGTCATGAGCAGCTGGTCGCGTGCTTTGACGACCTCATCCCGGTCGGCCGATTCACAGCTGAGGACGAGGATCGCCCCGTCGACTTCCTGGGCAATAATCCGGCTGTCTGCCACTTGCATGATCGGCGGTGCGTCGAGCAGGATGATATCAAAGTCGTCTTTCACATGATCGAGCATCTCTCGGAACGCCGGGGCCGCCAGCAACTCGGACGGGTTCGGCGGGACGACGCCCGCGACCATGACGTATAAGTTGTCGAACTGGGTCGGCTGGATGGCCGCCTCGGCCGTCGAGCGCTTGGCGAGCACGTTCGAGAGCCCGACCCGTGAGTCGATATGGAAGATTTGATGGATCGTCGGGCGCCGCATGTCACAGTCGACGAGCAGGACGCGCTTGCCGAGTTGCGAATAGACGACGGCCAAGTTGCTCGCGGTCGTCGACTTGCCTTCGCCCATCGACGTCGAGGTGATGAGCAGCGTCTGCAGCTTCGAGCCGAGCGACGTGAACTCGAGATTCGTCCGGAGCGTCCGATATTGCTCCGAGATCGGTGACTTCGGCTCGTAAATGGTAATCAAGTTTTTCGTCATCCGATTATGATAGTTTTCGTTGCGTTTTCGGAACATACGGTTCACCCTCCTTTACGACTTTTGGTTCCTGCGGCTTCCGTTTCTCAGGTTTCGCGATTTGACGATCAAACAACGGGATCGACGCGATGACCGGGATACCAAGGATGGCTTCCGCCTCGGCCTCGGAACGGATCTGTTTGTTGAACAAGTAACGCATGAGCACGATGCCGCTGCTCAAGATGAAGCCGACCAAGACACCGAGTGCCGTGTTTCGTGGGATATTCGGTTCGACCGGTTCGGCCGGGATGAACGCCGGCGACAAGATTTGCGTATTGTCGATATTCATCAATTTCGGTACTTCGTTCGAGAAGACGCGTCCGAGCTCATTGGCAATGGTGGACGCGAGCGCTGCCGAGTCAGCCGTCGCTCGGATGGTGATGACTTGTGAGTTCTCCTCGCTCTCGATGACGATCTGATCTTCGAGCTTCTCCGGGGCGCTGGCGATATTCTCGCGCACCTCGTTCAAGATGATCGGACTCTTCATGATAATTCGATACGTGTTGACGAGCCCTTGAGACGATTGGATCTGCGTACTGTCGAGCGTCTCCGTCCCCGTTTGTTTCGGCACGACGAGGATCTGGGTCGATGCCTCGTACGTCGGCGGGATAACGTAACGGCTGAGCGAATAGGCGATGCCCCCGACTAGGACCATGGTGAAGAGGATGACCCATTTCTTCGTTTTTAGGATGAACCAAATATCGCGAATCGATGCGTTGATGTCTTTCACGGCAACCTAACCTCCTTCGTTGGTGCGACTCAAAGTTGTATGCGTTGTCGGATAATGACCATTTCCCCGTCCCGCTTCCCGTCAAATACAAACAGGAAGGAGATGCCTATCATTTTTTTGAAAGATTTGTCTACGTCGTGACGACAGGCGGAACGGGCTGTTTCGCTTGTTCGGCCCGGTGCCGGCTATAGGCGACGACAAAGACGAGCAAGATCAACAGATAAGCGATGGCGCGGAGCCGCAGCGCGGTCCCGATATTATCGTTCGTGATGGCGATCAAGCCGTTCCAGACGAACGCCTGCGTCAAGATGAACTGTTGTACTTTCGTGACGTAGGCGCGTCGTGACCAAAGGAACAACAAGATGAGCGTCATCGGCAACGCCTCGATGAAGAAGACGAGCAAGATCGTGAGGCCGCGTACGTCCCATGGGAGCGGGCCGACGAGGTTGCCGAGGTAACTGTGTACATAATTGACTAAGAAACCGAAGTAGTTTGATGCGTCGAGCCGGATGCCCATCTGACTGCCCCCGGCGAGGAAGCCGATGCCGTCGGAGCGATACTGCAACGCCGAGCGGAGCGTCTTGTCGACGATCGGGACTTGGACATCCATGAAGAACGTATAGATGACGCCGAAGAAGACGAGGGCGAGTGTCAGGATGACGAACGGTCCGGCGACTTTGCGCACCGCTTGCAGCGTCAGCCATAGGACGGTCGCCATGACGAACGACAGAAGTGCATATGTCCGGAACTCACCGAGCAGCCAGACGGTCGGAATCAGGAGCAGGAAATACGTCCAGTTCTTCTCGAACAACCAGCGGATGGCGAGATACGTCGCGACGATATAGAGCATGTAGATCCAGACGTCCCGGTAAATCGATGTCGTGATGTTGATGAACAGGCTGATATAGGCGATGAAACTGAACAGCGCGTATAGATAGGCATAGTGGCGGATGCGTTCACCTTTCTCCCCGAGCTCTGTTGTCGCGAGCTGGATGGAGACGAGTTTCAAGGCGAAGTGGATAAGGAGCGCCATGCCGACGAAGTTGAACAGCCGGATGGCGAACACACTCTCGGTGCCAATCAACTGCATCAGCTTGCCGATGACCCATGGATAAATCGACGTGCGGATCCACGACAAGTCGTAAAACACGTTCATCGCCTGTTCCCAGTAGAAGACGCCGTCATCCCCTTCCCCGAACAAATGGTACGACACGCCGTTCCCGGTCGCGTAAATTGCGAGCGCGTAAAAGACGGTCGTCGCGAGCAGATAATAGAACAACACCAAGTACTTGACGACGCCGACCTCGGTATCGAGTTTCATGCGTCTCCCTCCTCTCTTTAGGCGATCGGTCGATCAAAACTTTCGTAGATGCGTCGCATCTCCGTCTTCGAGCGGTCGACGTCGAACGCCTTGACCGACTCGCTGTTATGGAGCCCCATCTGATGGGACAAATCGAAATCGAGTTGCATCGTCCGGATGGCCCGGGCGAATCCGGCCACGTCTTCCGGCGAACATTTATAACCGGTCACCCCGTCAATCGAATAGTCATTGATGCCGTGCACGTTCGACGTGATGAGCGGGAGTCCGGCAGCCATCGCCTCGAGCGCGGCCATGCCGAGCCCTTCCCGTTTCGACGGAAAGACGAAGCAGTCCGACGCCTTCATCACTTCGATGACGTCGTCCCGGAAGCCGAGCAACGTCACTTGCCGCTCGAGCCCGAGCTCCCGGATGAGCCGCTCGAGATGGTCCTTGTTGTCACCCGTCCCGGCAATCAAATAACGGAGCGTCGGTTCATGCAGCGAGGCGATGGCGCGGATGATCGTCTCGTGGTTCTTGTTCTCGTTCAACTCGCCGACCGACAACAAGACGAAGTCGGTATCGCTGTCGATGCCGAGGCCACGACGCTTCAACGGCCGGTCGAGCGTAACCGCCTCGATTCGTTTCGTGTCGACGCCGATCCCGGGGATGCGGAACGTGTGCGACGTCTTGAACGTCTGCGCCCGCGAGAAGTCCTCTTCGTTGATGGTGACGATCGTGTCGGTCATGCGGGCGAGCGTCCGTTCGACCGGATAATACAGCATCCAGTTGAGCGACGGGCTTCCTTTGAAAAAATGGAAGCCGTGCGCCGTATACATGCATGGGGTGTGCGTCTGGCGCGCGACGAGCCGGCCGACGACCCCGCCGATCGGCGAGTGGCAGTGGATGAAGTGATAGCGGTTCGCCGTCATGACGGCTTTCAACTGTTGATAGGCGCGGACGTGGCCGTTCATCTTCTTGATGTCGCGCTCAAAATCGATTTGGAACAGTGTGACGCCGTTCGCCTCTAGGTCCTGCTTGATGCGGGCGATCTTGTCAGCAGAATACATGCTGCCCCATTCGAAGTTCGTGGCGACATCGACTTGATACCCCATCTCTTGGAGCATACGGATATTATCGCGGTTGAAGCTCTCAATCATCGAGACGACCGAGGCGACCATGAGCACTCGTTTCATCGTTTTCTCCTCCTCACACACGTTTCCGAAGGTAATCGACCCCATACAACATCAAAACGAGCGGGACAGTCCGTTCATGTTTACAGAGCTGGAAGAACGTCCGCCACTTCACATCGAAATGCTCGAGCTCCATCTGCGAATAGGCCTGTTTATATTCGTCCTGGCGGAGCACTTGTTTGAGCGACTCGGCCTGGGCGAACAGCGACTTCGGTGCCGCGAGTTCATTCAAGCCGATGCCGATCATGCTGAGGGCGATGCGATTGTAGAGGGCCTGCATATACTCCTCGCCGAGATGGTGCGTCTCGATGTAGCGCATCAAGATGTGGAAAAACTGCATCCGTGAGGCGACGAGATCGCGTTTGTACGCACTCGACATCGAACCCGCGTCCGTCTTTCGGTAATGGTAGACCGGGTAGTCGACATAGACGAAACGCTGGCAGTTCTCGAGCGCCTCGATTTGGAAGTAGAGGTCGTTGAACGTACCGTACGGACCGGCCCCGAACGTGAGGTGTTTGATGAGATCGCGGTGATAGAGTGTGAAACAGTTCGAGTTGAGGGCGTCGACGTTTTCCGGGTGGGCGAGCTCTTCCCCGACCAATCCGAACAAGCGGCGATGGACGTGGCGCTTCATCTCGTCCGCATCGAACGACAAAAAGTCCGCATCAAAGATTTTCTTCGGTAGCGAACGGCCCTTGTACTCCCGGACGTATGTGCCCATGACCGCATCGGCCCGTTCCCGTTCGGCATGCTCGACGAGGACACGAACCGCATCCAGGTCGAGCCAATCATCACTGTCGATGAACATGATGTACTCCCCCGTGGCCATGCCAAGCCCCCGGGTGCGGCTAAAGGCGCAGCCCCGGTTCGTTTGGTCCAGCACTTGGACACGCGGGTCATGAATATATTCCATCAAGATGTCGTGGCTGTCGTCGATACTGCCGTCGTTGATACAGATGATCTCGACGTGCGGATACGTCTGTTGCGTCAAGCTGTCGAGACATTGACGGACGTAGTCGCTCGCGTTGTAGACCGGCACGACGAGACTGACGAGCGGGGTGAGGCTTGGCATGTGGGTCACTCCTTCTAGGTTGTCGTTTCATGATGTGAGTGAAAAATGGGGATGATTCTATCCTCGTTGTTCCCGTAAGCTCTTTCTGGTAACTCACAAACGGAATGAGCCGTGGATAATCTTTTCGTGAATTATAAAAAACGAAAAAAGCCGACCCTTCGGTCAGCTTCGCATGTCACTGAAGTTGTTCGTGCCGCAAGTTGCGGAAGATGTTCTCGAACAAACGCTCGTTCACTCGGTCCGACACGTACGAATTGTGCGGGGTGAGCGTCACCCACTCGAAGTTATAGAGCGCGTGATCCGACGGGAGCGGTTCGGTCTCAAACACATCCAAGGCGACCCCGAAGAACTTGCCGTCCTCGAGCGCCGCGATGAGCGCCTCTTCATCGATGATCGACCCGCGCGCCACATTCAATAGGACGGCATCTTCCTTCATCGCCGCAATCGCCTTAGCATCGATCACATGATACGTGTCGTCGGTGAGCGGCAAGGCGACGACGACGACGTCGCTCTCTGCCAACACGTCGGGCAACTCATCCATCAACACGTAACGGTCGACGAACGGCACTTGTTTCTCGCGATGACCGACACCGATCATCGTCATATCAAACGCCCGGAGTCGGGTCGCGATCGCCTCCCCGACGTGACCGAGCCCAAGCAAGGCGACGGTCTTCCCAGTCAGTTCACGTAAACGACGTTCCTTCTCCCAATGACGGTTCGCCTGTTTCTCTCGGAACGCCGCCCCCTGTTTCATAAAGTCAAGCAGCTGCCAGACGACCCATTCGGCCATCGGAACGGCATATGTGTCACCGGCATTGTAGACACGGATGCCTCGATCCTCGAGCTCGTCGAGCGGGAGACGGTCGAGGCCGGCACTGACGGCTTGGACGAACCGTAGCTGTTTAAAATCGTCAACGTGACAATATTGGAACACATTGTTACAAATCAAGCCCTCGACTTCTGAGACGTCGATGTCTGTGACATCCGCCTCTTCACGGAGCGTCGTCACTGTATAGCCAAGTTGTTCGAGTTTTGCGAGTTGTTCAGGAGTCAACCGCACTCCTGTCGACAGCAAATTCAAGATAAGATCCCCTTCCGGTTCTGGATTTCCGTCGCGATGGCATCGACGGTCGAGACGAGGCTCAACCGGTTCAATTCCAACCACTCCGGTGTCGCGTGTTCGAGCTGTTGCTCGTACGCTCTAATTTTCCATACCCCTTCTTGGAACATTTGTGCCTGTTTGGCGTCAAATTTTCCCGTCGACCCGATGTTGCAAAAGCTGCGCGACAAGATGGCGAGCGACGAGCCGAGCCGGACGTGCTCCCCGAGCACTTTCTCGGCCGGGAGTCTCCCTTCCCCGATTCGGGCGATGCCACCGAACCCATACGGGATGCCGACCGCTTGCATTTGACGCGTGACCGTCTCGACCGTCCCGTCGGCGAGCGGCTCGAACAGGAAACTCTGCCCGTAACTCAGATGCAGGTCGTTCAGGCCGATATGGATGTAGTCGATACCCGGTAAGTTGAGCACATCCGGCATACAGGCGACGGCCTCTTTCGTCTCGCACAACAGACAGACGTCGGCCCGCTTATCGACGAGCTCGATGAACGTCGCGACTTCGTCGACCGTCTTATAGTATGGCAACATGACGACGTCGGCCCCTCGATTGATGACTTCATTGATTTCATAGCGCGAGCCTTGGAAAATCGGATTGACGCGGACGAGCAGCTCCGCATGCTTCAAGACCGCGCGCAACCGGCTCACGTCGCGAATCGCATGGCGTGAGATGACCGTATCGAGATGGCCTTGCCGTTCCTCTTCCCGTTCAATTCCAAATCGACGAACACCCAGTCGACCCCATTTTGTTCCGCGAGCAGCGCGATATCCGGCTGGTTCGTGATATACATCAGTTTCAAAGGCATGGCGAGCACTCCTCCCATCGATAGATTACCTTAGGAAAATAGCCCGTCCGAAAAACAACAAAACGGAAATGCGGATAATGCTTTTGCATTGTAAATAGGGCGTTTACGGATTTGTGAACATAAATCCTGACATGAACGCACACCTCGTCCCTTTGAATATGCTTTGACATCAAATCATGTTCGCAACTTCCTTTTTGTTTTGTTTCAAATGCGGGGAATCGGAAATAAGTAACGTACAGAACCATATTTTCGACAGTTTTCGGCAAAAAAGGGGTGACCAATCATGGAATGGATTGTGATATTTGGTGCAGGCGGTCACGCACAAGTCATCATCGATATTCTTGAATTGATGGGGCTCTACCGGATCGCAGGAATTTATGACGACAACCCAGCATTAATCGGGAAGTTCATCGCCGGGTACCCCGTGCTCGGTCTCGTCCATTCCAACGTCGTCGCCCAGAAAGGCATTATCGGAATCGGTGACAACGTCCAACGCGAGTCACTCGCGCGTGCAATCCGCGAACGGACACCAAACTTTGAATTCGTCAACGCCATTCACCCGAGCGCCGTCATCGGCAAGAACGTGACGCTCGGTGAAGGGACGGCCGTCATGGCCGGCAGCGTCATCAATCCGAACGCCGTCATCGGTCCGCACAGCATCATCAACACGATGGCGTCGGTCGATCACGACTGTGTGCTCAAATCATTCGCCTCAATCGCCCCGGGTGCCCATCTCGGCGGCAACGTCCATGTCGGCGCCCGCACGTTCATCGGCATGAGCGCGACGGTCATCCACAATGTCCACATCGGTCACGACACGGTCATCGGGGCCGGCGCCACGGTCGTGAAAGACATCCCGAACCACGTCGTCGCTTATGGCTCCCCGGCCAAACCGATTCGGGGTCGAGTCATGAACGAACGATACTTGTGAACACAAAAACGAGGCCACCCCGCGCCGGGTGACCTCGTTTTTTCATTTCAGCTCGCGATGCAGCTCACGGTCGGTGATATAATCTGGCTCGAGTTTCAAGATAACCCGGTCGAAGGCACGCTGGAGACCAAACATCCCCATGCAGAGCGCTGCGAACAAGATAAAGAAAGATGGTCCCGCCGAGCCGGAATCATACCATCCGAGAAGGGCGTACAGCATGACCAGTCCGCATAACGTCAGCCAAAACGGCAACCGGACGAGCCGTTGATACGTCGCATTGTCGTTGAACGAGGCTCGGATCGTGCCAAGTTTCCATTCGCGAATGGCCAACGGAATGACGCCTAGAAATCCGATACCGAGCACGACGAATTCGTATTGAGACACGTACTGGACGAGCGTTCCCGTGATGATGGCCGAAGTGGCCCCAATGATGAATGTCTTCGTCTTCCCTTGCCGTGCGTAATCGACAAGACGACGGACATGTTGTTCACGTCTCATAGTCCTCCTCCTTCTTATTAATCAGGTTATTAAATCTATACGGATAAAAGGTAACGTATGTTTCAAACTAATATTGGAGAAAATATGTAGAATCAGCATTTAAATTCTACATTATTCGACTAATTATAAGGAGCACATTGTCCTTTCTTCAATTTTAGGTAAATGCAACATCCGTCGATTATAATATTCCTTACGCATTCTTACTTTCAAATCATGAAGGGGCTAGACGATGAACATATTAATTACAGGCGGCTATGGATTTATTGGCAGCACTCTCGCTGAACGATTCTTTAAAGAAGGTCATCACGTACATATACTTGATAATCTCTCATCTGGCACGAAATCAAATATTGATTTCAAACATCGCTTCTTAATCTCAGACATATCCGATCCGAAGTGTGAAGCTTTTTTTAGAACATACTCCTTCGATGTCGTGATCCATTGTGCCGCATCGAATCAACATTCCCATCTATCTCACCCAGTTCAATCGAACGTGAACGGTCTCCTTAATCTATTGACACTTTCAAAAAAATATCAGGTGAAACAATTTATTTATTGTTCGACCTCAGAGGTATATGGAAATCAGAGTGAAGGACTCATTACAGAGACAACAGCCCTTGCTCCAGCCACACCGTTCGCACTTGATCAACTCCATGGCGAAGCGTACTGCGAACAATGGTCTGAATTGTATGGACTTCCAACGCTCATACTCCGATTGGGTCATGTTTATGGACCGAAGCAACATACAAGTTCAGAGAGTTCACTCATCACCACTGTGACCTCTGCCGCTTCAAAAGGGACGAATATTCTCCTAAATGGTAGCCCTGACTGGACATACGACTTCATTTTTGTAGGGGATGTAGCCGATGCCGTATATCGCAGTGTCATGAGTCAATTAACCGGTATATACAATCTATCATCTAGCACTCAAACTTCTCTGCGCCGTTTATCTGAACTTGTCGGTTTGAATGACGTGACATACAGTCATACTGCTAAAACACACGCAGCTCCATTTGAAAATCGCAAATTAAAAACCGACTTAGATTGGGTACCAAAGTATACGATTGAAGAAGGACTGCACGCAACTCGGTTGTACTATGACAAACATGAAGTTGCAACGTCTGTCTCCGACGAGAAGAAATCGACGAAGTTCACCGCGCTCTTCTCGCACCCGTTTGTTCGAATTGCTGAGAATTTAACGTTATTTCTCATCTTTTTTGCTCTCTCACTCATCATGACACCTGTTGTAGATGCACCAGATTATTGGTTTATCTATGTGTTGTTAGCAGCCTTACTGTTTGGGAAAACCCAATCCCTCGTAGCCTCGATTTTGGCTGTTGGCGTTCAATTCTATGATCATGCTGCGACCGGTCGAAATATTCTCTCTTTGTTCGTCGATAACTCAATTCTCGCGGTATTTACAATTTACCTATTGATTGGACTAATCGTGAGTTATGTCATGGATCGTCGCAAAATTGAGATTCAGTTTTTAAAAGATGAGTTAGCCGCAACGAGTGAACGTCACCACTTCTTAAATGAGATCTATGAAGAAACACTCGATATCAAAAATCAGTTACATCAACAAATCATTCGTTCGGAAGACAGTATCGGAAGTGTTTATGAAGCGACGCGTGCACTTGACAGCTTAGAGCCGGAAGGACTGTTTGTCGGATCAATTTCTGTACTCGAAAAAACATTGAAGGCTAACCATTTCGCCATCTATTTAGTAAATCAATCTGCTTTTGCACGACTAGCAGCCAAATCAGCCAATCCCGAGTTTCACCCTAAAAATTCACTAGACCTCGAGCAACATTCGCTAGTGAACGAAGTGGTTCAATCTAAAGAAATTGTGTTTAATACAGCGCTCACTCCAGAGGAAGCCATGTTCGGCGCGCCGTTGCTCCGCCAAGGCGAAATATTTGCTGTGATTTTATGTTATCAAGTCCCGTTCCAAAACTTGACGCTGTCCTACCGAAACCTAATCGATGTTATGACGCGCTTGATCAACTCATCGCTCGATCGTTCATTTGGTTATATTGACGCCGTCCAACTTGATCGATACGTCGGAAATACAAACGCTCTGAAACAAGACTATTTCGAACGGATTGTCATGCAAAAAGAACAGGCCAAAGTAGAGTTAAATATCCCTTACACGTTATTACACATTCGCGACTCCCTAACTGATACTGTCCTACACTCGGTAGATGTCACATTACGAACGACAGATTATTTAGGTTATCGTGACGACAATGAACTGTATGCCCTATTATCAAACGCGACGGTAGATGAATCGCAAATCGTTATTGAACGGTTAGCCCAAAAATCAATTCATGCCGAGGCCGTGGAGGACGTATCCTATGTTGAGTAACGCCTTAATCCTCCACTATGTTTTGACAGTGATTACTCTTGTCATCGTCTTCCTCAAACAACGGAAAGATTTTATTCCAATGGCCTTCACGCTGATCGCTTTACCATTTTTCAGCTGGGGAATCATCTACTATTTGCAACGTTCGAAACACGATGCAACAGAACTCCCTGATTGGCTTTTACGAAAAGAGGCCTATGAAGACGTAAGTCTAAGCCTCCCGGATAAATCAAGTGAGACAAATATGATTTCTCTACAAGATGCATTGATTTTAAATACGAATCAAATTAAACGTAAAACACTCATGAACATCTTAAAAAATGATTTCCTCCAACAGGCACCGATGCTTGCAGCTGCTTTGAAGAGTGAAGACAATGAGACGTCTCATTACGCGGCAACCGCACTTCAACAAGCTAAGACGCACCTCTCTAAACAACTGCGTCATCTAGAACGCGAACTCGAAGAACGGCCTGAGGACCCACAAGTTATTAAATCGTATTTACAAATTTTAAAACAGATCATGGATATGGAGTTTCTAGACAGACGGACCCAAATGAAGTATGCCTACACCTATCTCCATGCGCTAGCCAATTTGATTGATGTGGATGACCGTGCCGAAACCATCTATCATGTGGAGCGTATCCAGATGGCACTTTCGCTCGGTGAATATGAGCATGCGCTTCAAGCGAGTGATTTATTTTTACATCAACATCCTACGAACGAAACGGCCTATTTTGAAGCAATGGCCGTTCATTATGCAATGAAAAATGTAAAGCGAGTCCACGAAATGATTCATCTGCTTCGCTCCTCTGAAGTACGTTTATCGCCGGATGGACTCAATCAACTACGATTTTGGATATAGGTGAAAACAGTGAAACATGCGTTCAAACTTGAAAAAGGATTATATATTATCGGAGTATTTATCGCCGTATTAGGTGTTCTATTTGTTTTGATTCGATCAGACTATGTGCTGAAGCTACCTTTGTTTAACGAGTCATCCGTTAGTGCAATTCGCACCCAATCGATTGACCCTAATAAAGACGGGACAATCGATTCGTTTTTGATTATCAACAGTCAAAAAGAAACGCGCCTTAGTTCATCTCTACAAACACGGCTTGAAGGTATCGGTAAACGTGTGACCGTGTCCTCGATTGAAAAGCTAACGAGTCTACCCGAAGCCACAACCGTCATCATCGCGACAGAACGGCTCGACTTGTTACGTGACCGCGACATTCTCTTAAATTATGTAGGCGAAGGCGGGACTGTCTTTTTTGCGACGAGACCTTCTCCAAGTCCCCGTTTCATGGAGATATACCGTCACGTCGGTTTGATTGAGGTGGGTAACTTCGTCGAGACGACCGGAATTCAATTAACGAATCCGTTTTTCGGTGCCTCTGACTATCAAACGTTCGAGACCGAAGAGCTGATTAATTCGTCCCTATCCGTTCGTCTTGATCCGAACGCGACATTACTCGCACGTTCGAGCCAAGATGTCCCGCTGCTTTGGCAAACCGACTATCAAGCCGGTCGTTTCATTTTCTTCAACGGAACGATGATGGAGGATCCTTTAGAACACGCCTTGTTCTTTGTTGGTCTGTCACACACAGACCCAATGCTACGCCCTATTTTGAATACGAAAATCACAGCGTTACATGGCTTCCCGTTTCATAGCTCGGACGAAAGAAACATCTCATCCTCGATGACAGATCGAGACTATTATCGAAATATCTTTTGGGCAGAACTCCAGCGGGTGGAAGCTAAGTATGACTTGAACTACGTGATGGCTACGGCAAGCCCGTCTTTGAATCCCCAACTAGAGACGTCTGCTTACTCCGAAGATTTGGCACTCTATGGACGCGAGACGTTACGGTCGGGTGGTGAGGTCTCCATTATATCGGCCCCTGAAAAGCAGCAAGAAGGTTGGTATAAGGCCAATAGTCAACAACTCCAATATGCGCTTCCAGGTCTCACCGTCAAAACCGTTCTTGCTACTTCACCGCTCGACGAGACGCGGCTCAACAAATCCTTTTCAGATGTGACTGTAGCCCTTGGCGGTACCCAATTCCCTACAATGCAAGAGGACCAATTGCGACTCCCTTCTGCTCCTAGCGACTTCACCAACACAGACTTGACGAAGTGGTATACGTTTAATGAGCTCGTCTCGAGCGGACTCATCTCCACACAAATCATGCCTCAAGCCGTCACGTCAGAAGAAGGTGGCGAACAATTTCTGGCTTCTTTTAAAGACAGTCATGAGATGCAACAACGAGAAGTACCATGGCTCCGCTCCACAAAAGCGTCAGACGTAGCAGACAACCATCACTTCTTTAACGGCTCGATTTATACGAAAAAAACAGATAACACCTACACGTTCACGCTTGACGAAGGATCGGATGAAACATTCTTTTATTTCACGACACCAATCCCGGTTGCCGACTACGAAGATTGTCAGCTTGAATCAATCGGTCCAGGTTTATACCTCGTGAAGTCGGAGTCGTTATCGTTCACGATTCAATTGGAGGAAAAGATATGAAAATTTGTCTGATTTCAGAAGGGGCCTATCCTCACGTCACAGGTGGTGTCTCGAGCTGGATTCAATCCATCATTACGCAAATGCCTGAACATGACTTCATCGTTTATTCGATTTCCGCTAAAGAGTTAAAAGGCGCGAAGCCCAAATATACGCTCCCTCCGAATTTGATTGAATTGCGAGAAATTCATCTCGGGGATTACTTGGATCAAGCCATCTTAACCGGAAAACGTTACAAATTGACTGAAGCCGAACGGTTGGCCTTCCTCTCCCTTATGTCTAACCGTCAGACCGATTGGGATGTCCTATTCAACTTCTTTACGAGTGGCCGAATCGACTCGGTTATGAACTTTTTAGGAAGTAAAGATTTTTATGACATCGTCACCATCCTGTGTGAAAAACGTTTCATGCAAGTTCCGTTCACGGACATGTTTTGGGCGCTACGTTCGATGTTACTTCCGCTCTTCGTCTGCATCGATCAAAAAGTGCCCGTTGCCGACGTCTATCATAGCGTGTCGACGGGATACGCCGGCGTCTTAGGGGCACTTGCGAAGTATCAGTACGGAAAACCATTGCTTATCACAGAACATGGGATTTATACACGTGAACGTGAAGAAGAGATCATTAAGTCCTCATGGATCAAAGGCTACTTCAAGGATGTATGGATTGATTACTTCTACAGTTTATCCAACTGCGCCTATCAATACGCCGACGACGTCAGTACATTGTTTGAAGGAAATCGCGAGATCCAATTGGAACTCGGTTGTCCTCCGAACAAGACGTTCCTCATTCCAAACGGCATCGACGTCACCCGATTTTCACCTGAACTCCGAACGAAACGGCCCGGGATTCATATCGGGGCCATCGTACGTGTTGTTCCAATCAAAGACATCAAGACGATGTTACAGGCGTTCGCGCTTGTTCAGGAGACGTTCCCTGACTCCAATTTTTATATCATCGGTCCCTCAGACGAAGATGAAGATTACTACGACGAATGCCTCGACTTAATCGACACACTTGATTTACAGAACGTACATTTTACTGGACCTGTCAACGTCACGGACTACTTGACGTTCATGGACATTCTTGTCCTCTCAAGCATTAGCGAAGGACAACCTCTGGTAATTTTAGAGGCGCTTGCGATGGAGATTCCCTTTGTCTCAACTGACGTCGGAGGGTGCCGTGAACTGCTAGAAGGACCAGAAGATCACTACGGTCCAGCCGGCGCAACTGTTCCTGTCATGCATTTTCACCTGCTGGCATTAGAGATCATAAAATTAATCGAACACCCGGAATCGAGAATGACATATGGACAAAATGGGCGGGAACGCGTCCTCAACCGTTACACGCTCCACATGATGATTGACCGTTATAAATCTTATTACGAGAAAGGAGAACGTCATGGCCGGAATCGGATTTCAACTGAAGCGTCTGTATGACCAATCTAGCTTTTTCGGACAACTCCGCGCCTATGGATATTCCTCGATTACTGCGGTCGGTCCTATGTTTTTATCCATACTGTTAATCACAGCATCACGCGAATGGCTTCTCTTTTTGGACGTCGCCGCAACAGAGATTAACATCTATATGGCAGCGGTCCAATACACATTTATCTTCTCTCAATTGCTGACTGGTGGCTTTTTGTTCACGATTTCTCGGTTCGTAGCCGATCAGACGTTTTTAGAGAAAGAAGAGCACGTCTTGTCGTCTTTATACGGACTCATCAGTCTCGTCGTCTTAATCGGGTTTGTGATGACGGTCGTCTTCTACGCCGGGTCTCCGCTACCTTTCAGTTATAAGCTCGTGACGTATTTATACTTCACCCAGCTCTCTGTCATTTGGATTTTATCGATGTATGTGTCCGCTCTGAAAGACTACAAAAAAATCGTCAAGAGCTATTTACTCGGAACGATTGTCGCGGCATTTTTCATTTGGCTGTTGACGGGACCACTCGATTCAGCGACACCGACCTCGGTCTTCATCGGACTAAACATCGGCTTTTTTATCATCTTGATTCGGTTATTCCGAGACATCCAAAATTACTTTCAAGTGAACGATCGTAATTATTTTTATTTTCTCGTTTATCTCGAGAAGTACCCGCTCCTGTTTTTAATTGGTGTTGCCTATTATTTCGGCTTATACGGACATAATTTGGCTACTTGGTTTGGAGACCGGGCCATCGTTGTCGGGGAGACCTTCTTAATGGCGCCTTACTATGACACCCCGGTGTTCTACGCCTATTTGAGCGTCTTGCCTTCTCTCGTGTTGTTTATGGTCACGCTCGAGACGACTTTTTATACGACGTATAAAAAATATTACGGTCGGATTTTGAACGGATACCCGTACAAAGATATTCAGAACGCAAAACAAGAAATGTATCGAACACTTGGTTCCGAGCTCTTGTTCATGGCTCAAGTCCAAATGTTAATCACGTTCATCTTCTTATTTTTAGGTGTGCGTCTGCTTCCCTTCCTAGGGATGACGCAAAACCAAATCGATATTTATATCATCGTGGTACTCGGTAGTTGGTTCCTCAGTTTGATCATCACGTTCTTCTTGATTTTGCTTTATTTTGACGAACGTCGCGCTGCCATCAGTTTGACTGGGTTTTATGCGGTGGCGAGCTTCACAACTACCCTGTTGTTTGTACTCGGTTTCGATATGTACGGCGTCGGCATGTTCCTCTCCTCCGTCCTCGGGTTTCTATGGGGAGCTCGTCTGCTCATCCGGAGCTTAAATGACATCGACTATACCACGTTCTGTTCACAGCCGATTGTCTACCAAGAAATCACGACGAAAACCGAACGATTCTTGCGACGAATCGGCAGCTTGTCATGAAAGAAGGAGTTAATTAATGAAACGGTTGCCTTATCCGAAAACGACAGTCAGTATCATCTGCTTATTTTTTGTTTTGCTTGGCCTTCAAGCCATTCTAAAGTCCCCATCGACATCGACGTCGACATCAGCCTCATCGACTGTCACATCGCCCGAGACGAAATCGTCCGAAACGTCGTTCGCTGAAGACAAACGGGTGTATGCCAGCCATGATGGTAACCGGCTTGAGCACGTATACGTCACTGTGTTCGACCAAAAGACGGTACCGGAAAATGACATCACTCTGTATGATTTAAATGAATCGTATAAACAGTATAGCAACCTCGAGAGCGGTCCGAAGCTGTTCGTCCATTTTGAGTCAGGCGATGCTGAGGGTCCTGATTCCCTCAACTTATTTGATGACGCGACCGTCAATGCCACCATCGAACTACGGGGGCGATCGAGCCGTTTAGAACCACAAAAGTCGTATAAAATCCGACTCCAAGACAGCGCCGGGCTGTGGTACGGCCAAAGTGTACTGAATTTAAATAAACATGCGGACGACCGGACACGAGTTCGCAATCGTTTGGCCTTCGCCTATTACGAACAACTCGATGATATCTCAAGTTTACGTACCAACTTCGTTCAATTGCATGTCCGCGATATGACGGATCCGAGCCAGGCTGACGAATTTGTCAGTTACGGCCTCTATACGCATGTCGAACAACTGAATGAGGAGGCGCTCTCTGCGCGCGGATTGAACCCAGATGGTCATTTATACAAAGCAGAAAACTTTGAGTTTCATCGCTACCCGGATGCCTTAAAAGCGAAAGACGATCCGACTTATGACAAAAAAACATTCGAGTCGGTGCTCAAAATTAATGGTTCGGATAATCATGAAGAGTTGTTGACCATGCTCGATGATTTGAATGATTTATCCAAACCGTTCGACGAAGTATTCGACACCTATTTCGATGAGGACAATTACTTAACATGGCTTGGGACGAATATTTTGTTTGGAAACTATGACACGATGTCGACGAACTATTATTTATATAGTCCGCTCAACTCAGAAAAATGGTATTTCATGCCTTGGGACTTCGACAAAGCACTCGGGCGAGATACTGAACGGACGGACGTCATGCCAAGTTGGCAACAGGGTGTCCAACGTTACTGGGGAACTGTCCTCCATCGCCGTTATTTAAAAGACCCGGATCACGTCGAGGCACTGAAGACAAAAATGGAGGAATTGACGCGCGTCATCAATGCGGACAATACGAAACGATTGATTGATGGATTCTATCCGGTTGTCGCCCCACTCGTCACGAGTGAACCAGATATTCGCTTTTTAAGCGTCGAAGCAAAAGATTATGCGACGAGTTATCGTACACTCGAAAATATCACTTCGAAATATCATAAAGATTTTATTCGTTCTCTCGAAAATCCAATGCCGATTTTCCTTAACCACGCTCGTGAAGGGAAGCAAGATGTCTTCCGATGGGATGCTTCATACGACATCCAAAACGATGAGTTACGATATCACTTTGAATTGAGTAAATCTCCTGATTTTTCGACGCTCGTCACCGAAAAGCAAAACATGACGACGTTTTCTCAGTCGATTCCAAGCCTTGACCCCGGTCGTTACTATTGGCGTGTCACGGTCACAGACGCGGAAGGAAATACACAAATCCCATTTGACTATTACCGTGATAACGACCGTACGATGCATTGGGGAGTCCAACAAATTGTCATACCAGGAGCAAAACCATGAAGCGATTCCGGCATGAACTCAAATACTTTATTAATGAAAAAGATTACGCGACCCTTCGCGACAAAATCAGTCTCGTCCTGACCCAAGACCGGCACTCCGTCAGTCGGGACGGCTACTTGATTCGCAGTCTTTATTTCGACAACGTGTATGATCACGATTTGATTCAAAAAAACAGTGGAATCTTCCGCCGTAAAAAGTTTCGGATTCGAACGTACAACTACTCAGAAGACGTCATCAAGCTCGAGAAAAAAAGTCGGCAAGGTGAATACATTTTAAAGTCCTCTGTCCCGATTACGCGTGAAGAATATGAACAAATCTTAGACTGGGACTATGACTTCTTGTTGAAGAAAACAGGGCAGCTATACCAAGAGTTTTACTACTATCTGACGAGCTCCCAAATGCGTCCCCGTGTCATCGTCGACTATGTCCGTGAGGCATACGTCGGGACCCTCGGCAATGTCCGGGTCACGTTCGATAAAGAGCTCAGCTTCGTCACGAACAGTGTCGATTTGTTCGAGAAGCACCCTGTATCGGAAGAAGTACTCGACTATCCAAAGACGATTTTGGAAGTGAAGTACGATGAATTCTTGCCGGAGTATGTACGCCAATTATTGCAGTTAGAGTCACACCAACGATCTGCCATTTCGAAATATGTTCACTGTCGGATGGCCAGCATTCGTTATCATGGATTATGAAAGAGTGGAATCAATGGATACAACAATAAACTTTAACGATGTCATTAAAAATAGCTTCTTAAACGAATTTACCTTCGGAAATTTATCAATCATTGATGTGATGTTAGGATTGTTGACCGCTTTTATTGCCGGCGGCTTCATCTACTTCATCTATAAAATGACATACCGAGGTGTCCTGTACAGTCCGAGTTTCAATGCCACGTTGCTCGTCATGACGATGATTACGTGCCTCGTCATTATGACCATTTCGACGAACGTCGTCTTATCACTCGGGATGGTCGGTGCACTTAGTATCGTCCGTTTCCGGACAGCCATCAAAGACCCGTTCGACGTCGTCTTTATGTTTTGGGCAATCGCGGCCGGGATCTCGAGTGGCGCCGGACTCTACTTTTTAACGTTGTTCGGCGCGGTGGTGGTCGGAGCCGTCATCTTCATGTTGTCCCGGAAAAAGCATACCGATACGCTTTATCTTCTCGTGATCCATTACTATGAAGATGGGAACGATGAAGTACGACGTGAACTGCAACAACTCGATTACACGCTCAAATCAAAAATTGTTCGGAAAGATGTCGTTGAATTGACGGCGGAGTTACGCTTGAAGATCGACAATACAGCTTTCATGAACCGACTGAACGATATTGAAGAAGTCCGCGACGTCTCACTCGTCCAATACAACGGAGACTACGCCGTATAATCCAATCCAATGGACTCACCTCATGGTGAGTCCATTTTGTCTAAATAAAGAAATCTGAAAATTCCTAAATGTAAGCGTTGACATTTTGTTTTGACACGTGCTACATTTCAAGTATCAAATAACAACTGAACGGTCTCCTGCGCAGGAATGTTACCTTTAGTGGGCATAACCTGACTCGAGTCAGATGGTAGACGTGATTTCACGTATCTCATCTGACACGGGTCAGGTTTTTTATTTGACGCAAACCAAAAATCCAATGAAAAAGGAAGGTATGGACATGAAGTATGAACAGCTCGCACGCGACATTATCCAGCAAGTCGGCGGCAAAGAGAACGTCAACAGCGTCGTCCACTGTATCACCCGTTTGCGCTTCAAATTAAAAGACGAGAGCAAGGCCAACACGGAAGCCATCAAAAACATGGACGGTGTCGTCACCGTCATGAAGAGTGGCGGCCAATACCAGGTCGTCATCGGCAACCACGTCCCGGACGTGTATAAAGCGGTCGTTGAAGTCGGCGGCTTCCAAAACCAGTCA
Organism: Exiguobacterium sp. s21; assembly: GCF_018617975.1. Taxonomy (NCBI): domain Bacteria; kingdom Bacillati; phylum Bacillota; class Bacilli; order Caryophanales; genus Exiguobacterium; species Exiguobacterium sp. s21. The sequence goes on from NZ_JACSLF010000001.1 coordinate 365,472, forward strand.
CCTGTTGAAGAAGAGGACGGCCCGAAAGGATCCCTATTCAGCCGATTCATCGATATCATCTCTAGCATTTTCACCCCTGTCCTCGGCGTATTGGCCGCGACCGGGATGATTAAAGGGTTCAACGCCCTCTTCGTCGCCCTCGGTTGGCTCGACGCCACATCCGGCACGTATCAGCTGTTGAACGCCATCGGCGACTCGTTGTTCTACTTCTTCCCGATCTTCCTCGGCTATACGGCCATTAAGAAGTTCGGCGGTAGTCCGTTTATCGGGATGGCCATCGGGGCGGCGCTCGTCTATCCGACGCTGTCGACGCTCACGGCCGGTGACCCGCTCTACACCGTCTTCGCCGGCACCATGTTCGAGTCACCGATCCACATCACGTTCCTCGGTGTGCCGGTCATCTTGATGACGTATTCGACATCGGTCATCCCGATCATCATCGCGGCGTTCTTCGCAGCGAAGCTCGAGAATTTCTTGAAGACGGTCATTCCGGACGTCGTCAAAATGTTTATCGTCCCATTATTGACGTTGCTCATCATCGTCCCGCTCACGTTCATCTTGATCGGACCGATCGCGACATGGGCTGGTATGTTGCTCGGTAGCGCCACGGTCGCCGTCTACAACTTGAGCCCTCTCGTCGCTGGTCTCTTCCTCGGTGGCTTATGGCAAGTGTTCGTCATCTTCGGTTTGCACTGTGGCCTCGTCCCGGTCGCCATCAACAACTTGACATCACTCGGCTCGGACCCTGTACTCGCACTCGTCTTCGCGGCTTCATTCGCGCAAATCGGTGCCGTACTCGCAGTCTTCCTTCGCATTAAAAATCAAAAAATCAAAACGCTATCTATCCCGGCCTTCATCTCAGGCATCTTCGGAGTCACCGAGCCGGCCATCTACGGGGTCACGCTTCCACTTAAAAAACCGTTCATCATGAGCTGTATCGGTGGTGCCGTCGGTGGTGGAATCATGGGCATCATGGGTACTCAAGTGTATATGATCGGCGGACTCGGCGTCTTCGGTTACCCGTCGAACATCTCACCGGAAGGACTCACGACCGGCTTCTACGGATCACTCATCGGGACGGCCGTCGCCTTCGTCGTCGGTTTCGTCTTGACGTACTTGTTCGGTGGCGTCAACAAAGCGGTCGCCGCGACGCCACAACCAGAAGTCACACCGGTCTCACAAGAAGTATCGGCCACAAAAGTCGGCCAAGAGCAGATCCTCAGCCCACTTGCCGGCAACGTCGTCAACTTGAAAGACATCTCGGACGTCGCCTTCTCATCGGGCTCACTCGGCCAAGGCGTCGCCATCGAACCGACGGAAGGCAAGCTTGTCGCCCCGGTATCTGGTACGGTGTCCGCCCTCTTCCCGACGCATCACGCCATCGGCATCACGACCGAGACGGGGGCCGAGGTGCTCATCCATATCGGTATGGACACGGTTCAATTGGAAGGCAAACACTTTAAAGCTCACGTCACGCAAGGTGAGTTCGTTGAGAAAGGACAGCTGTTGATCGAGTTCGACCTCGACGCGATCAAACGCTCAGGCCGAGCTCTCACGACACCGGTCATCGTCACGAACCGGAAAGTGATCTCTCCGAACAAAGCGTCACACGTCCAAACGGGCGAACCGATTTTCGTCATCAACGAATAAATGTGGGAGGGCTCGTCCCTCCCCTACTTTAGAAAGGATGGATTTGATGAGTTTCCCAAACGGATTTTTATGGGGCGGCGCCATCGCCGCGAACCAAGCAGAAGGTGCGTACTTAGAAGGTGGCAAAGGCTTAACGACGGTCGACTTGTTGCCGACCGGGAAGAAGCGGTTCGACGTCATGTTCGGCGACTTGCCGTCACTTGAGCCGGTGCCGGGCGAGTTTTATCCGTCACACGAGGCGATTGACTTCTATCACCGTTATAAAGAAGATATCGCGCTGTTCGCCGAGATGGGCTTCAAGGCGCTCCGTCTGTCGATCTCATGGGCCCGCATCTTTCCGAACGGTGACGACGCCGAGCCGAACGAGGCTGGTCTTCAGTTTTATGACGACGTCTTCGACGAACTGTTGAAGCACGGTATCGAACCGGTCGTCACGATCGCCCACTTCGACGTACCGGTCAGCCTCATCCAAAACTACGGAAGTTGGCGCGATCGCCGTGTCGTCGACTTCTTCGAGATGTATGCGACGACGCTGTTCACCCGCTATAACGGCAAAGTGAAGTATTGGATGACGTTCAATGAGATCAATATGCTGTTGCATTTGCCGTTCATCGGCGCCGGTCTCGTCTTTGCGGACGGTGAGGACAAGCAGCAAGTGAAATATCAGGCGGCGCATCATCAACTCGTCGCGAGCGCGAAAGCGGTCAAGGCGGCGCACGCCATCAATCCCGACATGCAAGTCGGCTGCATGCTCGCGGCCGGTCAGACGTACGCCTACTCGTGCAACCCGGACGATGTCTTGGACGCGATGGACAAGGACCGTGAATCGTTCTTCTTCATCGACGTGCAGTCGCGTGGCGAGTACCCGGGCTACGCCAAACGCTATCTCGATGAACACGGAATCACGCTCGAGATGGAAGACGGCGACCTCGAGCTGTTGAAACAGCACACGGTCGACTATATCGGTTTCAGCTATTACGCGAGCCGGACGACGAGCACGGACCCGGAAATCAACGCATCGACCGAAGGCAACATCTTCAGCTCGCTCGAGAACCCGTTCCTCGAAAAGTCGGAATGGGGTTGGACGATCGACCCGACTGGCTTCCGTATCACGGCGAACCAACTGTACGATCGCTATCAGAAACCGCTGTTCGTCGTCGAGAACGGACTCGGTGCCGTCGATACGCCAGACGCGAACGGTTATGTCGAAGACGATTACCGTATCGACTATATGGCGAAACATATCGAACAGATGCATGAGGCGATCAAGGACGGCGTCGAGATTCTAGGCTATACGAGCTGGGGCCCGATCGACTTGGTCAGTGCCTCGACCGGCGAGATGAAGAAACGTTACGGCTTCATCTACGTCGACAAAGACAATGAAGGTAATGGGTCCCTTACCCGCTCGAAGAAGAAGAGCTTTGATTGGTACAAGCAAGTCATCACGACGAACGGCGCGGAGCTGACGCTTGCGGCATCCGTGGATAAATGAGAAAAACGCAGGTTGGCATTAAGCCGACCTGCGTTCTCTTATTTATAATCTGTGGTTGCCGTCACCGGATACCTCTCCTTTACTCCCACGGATGATCCGCTCACAGTGTCGCGTCGGACCAAGAAGTAATCATACCTGAATTTACCCGGATGATTTGGCACGGAATCGTTCTACGTCGTGTCCAAGTGATACCATTCCCCATCAAGCTCGATGAGGTTCCTCGCATGGAGCTCGTCACCGGGCTCCCCTGAGGTATATCGTGTCTCGACGCCTGCCGCTTCTAATAGAAGCAACGTCGTCAGCGCATACCCTTCACAGATACTTGCCTTCCTCGTTGAATAATATCGAGTACGGCGTATACGGGCTCGCCGTACTATCCAAACTGTACTCGGTATTCAAGACGACGAAATCGTTCACGTATTTCACTTTTTCAAAGTCGTTCAGCCCAATCGGCGTCTCTTGAATGATGCGCTCGATGCGGCCCGCAATCTGATGGGACTCCTTAGTCGTCACGTCGTATGCCAACTTCATGTCGAGGTCGACATAGCCATTGTGATCCCGATACTGAACCTCTCCGCCGCGCGACAAACGGAAGACGTAGATGTGGTTTGCCTCTAGCCAGTCCCACGCGGCATTCATCGTCTCGTCAAAGTCTTTTATCTTCCCGATGTAAAGGATGCTAAATATTTCATCAAATCGACTCATATGATACGCGAGCGTCATTCTCATTTCTTCTGATGACGTATGCCTTGGTAATTGGAGCAGTCACGAGACGTCCGTGCGACGCTCGGCGTACCGATGTATCTCGCAGACCCGTACTCGTCCTGGCAACAGGGCAGCAACGAGAACGCCAACGGCTTCCTCCGCGAGTTCTTCCCGAAAGGAACGGATTTTGCGAAGGTCGCGCATGACGAACTCGGGACGCGCTCGCCGGGCGGCCGAGGAAACGCCTGGGCTGGAGAACCGCATACGAGGTGTTCACCGAGGACGTTTTGCGCTTAATTTGACAAACCGTCGAATTAAATAGAAAAACGTGCAAAAAGTTTATCGTAGAGCGGAGCTCAGTTGGATAAACGCTGAATTCGGTAAACATTCTAAAGAATGCCGGTTCATTTCTCACTTTCGCTTTGCTTAGAAGTAGAAGATGAATCGTCTATACTCATAAAAAAGAATCGTATGTCAAGGTCGGCTCTCGGAGATATTTCCCCTATCCGTTACTTGATATACGATTCTTTATTCCATCTTTTTTTAAAGCAAGCTTTTAATGTATTCAGCCGTCGAACTCAATAAATTACGGAACTCTCCCAATTGGTATTCGAAGACACGGTCCTGCTCATCCACCACAATCAGAATCCCTTCCATCCCAATGTTCTGTAAGACCAGATATCCATCCAGTTTACCTTTTGCCATCTCTCTCTCTTTTAATGTAGTTTGCACAACATTCAAATAACCCTCGACGCCTAAACCGAATATTTCTTCCGACTCGACTTCAACGGATCCAAATTCTTTTACAATGTCTCGATAGGTTTTTGGGAAGGTCATCCCCAATTTTTCTTCCGCTTGCTGAACCTCCTCTTCACTTACACCGTTAAATGTCTCGGCATGACTGTGCTTTATTTGATCTAAATAATTCATATTGTTCCCTCCCTTTCCGCAATGATTAATTCTGCGCGTGCTTTCCAGTGAGCAGCGCGTTCTTTTCCAAATTCGTTACGATCAATTTCAGAGTCTGTTCTTTTCTCATGTAAAATAGCTGAATTGCTCCGATGTTCACCGTATTTTGTCAATTCTGCCAACGGTCCATCATTTTTTTGTCCAATATGATGTAGTTCTATGGGTTCGCCACTAACTACAGGTGCTTTACCTTCAATCATTTTCTCTAAATTTGTTCTCCCTCGACCATCCGTTTCATCAGGATCAATATCTGTTCGCGTCAAACATTCCCTTCCGTTGACTTCGTTCGTTTCAAGATTTGCTTCATCATAAATCTTTCGTTCTGCTTCTGAAGCATTTTCTAAGCTTTCATCTAATGAACGATAAGTTTTCTCCCCATCCCGAACATCAGTCACTTCGAGAGGTTGATCGAGAAGGTCGATTTTTTTCAGCTTATCGTCGAGAGATACCATTTTTTCCATAACGGGTTCAATCAGTTTGAATGTTTCAATCATCGAATGACTCCTTTTTGTACGCCTTCCACCCATGATTCATACACATTAATCCGGTTAACATCTATCGCAAGATGGTGACGTAATACACTTTGGATAGTGGCCAGTACGTATTCTTTAGACAGACCGGTTGTCTGCTCAGCCACAAACGTTTGGAGCTGTCGATGCATGTCCTCCAATTGTTTCACAGGTGAGGTGATGAGAGAATTTATCTTTTTCGCGTCTATGAGGCGGTAGACGAGTTCAGACGTCTCATAGAAAGATAAGTCTCGGTCATTCGAATGAATTCTCTCTTTAGTCATTTGCTTCGTGGCGATTGAGAGCGGCATCATTTCGAGTGAAGTGAGTAATTTCGCACGTTCATGGTCGGCTTGAATCCGAACCCGATCACGTAACACATACTCGATCAAAGTCGTACGTGCAGCACGCAAATCGATTGGTTGTGTAAAAATCCCTTTGAACTCATATGGACGTTCAACCCCTTCAAATCGATTGACGTGACACAGTACGGGACTGAGCCACTCGTTCTGGTAGATGGCGGCGACACCTTTCGGAAGACGAATCACTTCATTCAACTGCTCTTCTGTCAGTCCGGCGGCTTTCCCGACGAGTTGACGATCCGATTCATCCGGCAAACGCAAAATGATTTTCGTGTTCGTGTTACGGATTGCCGACAAATCCAGCATGTTCGGTGATTGATCGACGATAATGAACCCTTCTCCGTATGTCCGCATCTCGGCAATTGCATTTGACAGCATCTCTACAGATTTGCCGGCTAAGTTCGAACCTTCGGCTGACTGTTCCGTAGATGTCCGTTTCAATAGATGATGGGCTTCTTCCAACACAGTCACGTGACGAAGCGGTGAGTTGAGCGTCGTCGCATGCGTCATCCGATGTTCATTCAAACGCATCACCAAGATGCCCATAATAAACGATTTCGTTTCGGCCGAGCCGACACGACTCAAATCGACAATAACGTTTGCATCGAATAACAGTTCATTGTCTAATTCACCGTCGCAGAAGATTTGACCGTTAATACCGTTTGTCAGCGATTTGACTCGCGTCAAAAGAGACCCGACATAGTTCCCTTTCGTCTCTTGATCATAGGCGGTTTGCTCAATGACCGTCGTCAAGCTCTCCTGCAAGTCTAAGAACGTCGGATAGGCGGTTTTTTGTGCCGACACGGATGTCATCAAGTCCCATCCGCACGCCTCGTAAGTGTGGAGCATCGCTTCTTTAAGGAGCGCCGGCATGGCAGCATACATCGGCCAACAAACGTTGAAGATGTCGACGAGACGATCAATATGTTCAAGCACATGTACATCTTCAGGGAAACGGAACGGGTTGATTCGCAACAAGTTGCTTTTACGTGGGTTCGTACCGAAGACATGGACGTTTGACGCGTGGCCAAAGACATGCTTGTATTCCCCTTTCGCCGGTTCGATGACCATAAATCGAATGCCTTGCATCTCAATCTGGCTGAGCAGTTCATAAATCGTGTTTGATTTACCCGAACCGGTCGACCCCGTGATGAGCGTATGCATGCTCAAGCTTTCCAGGTTCAGCTTCACACGGTTCGGTCGGGACTGGCCATAATGATAGATTGCCCCCAAGTTGATAAAGCGATTAGATTCAGGCTCACGTGTTACAACTTCTGGTGCGAAATCGACATGCTCCATGACCGGAAAACCACTGACCGAGCGACGCGGCAACCCCATATGGATTGCCAATTCACGCCCGCTTACGAGTGAGGTCGGATAGATTGGGATTTGTATTTCTTCTTTCACATAACGGAAGACAGGATGCATGAATTGACGGATGTAGTCTTGGATATAACCCGTCTGGCTATCTCGTTCCGACCAACTGTTGAGTGCCGCAATTTCAAGACCCGTCTTCTCCCCTTGCATGAGAGCCTTATACGTGGCCGCCGCAACATCAGACGCATACGTGTTCTCGGACATGAAATAGGCCGAGCATTCCCACATCCCAAGATTTTCACACTCCTCCAGACGTTCGAGCTGACGATCAATCCGTTGAAGATAGTTTTGGAGTGTCTTGTTATGATGTGTCAATTGGATTGTTTCTGAATTTCCTCGTGTGATTCCTTTCGCATCAGAACTGCTTTCGTTCGTCGTGTCACTAGTTGAGTTAGAAGAACCTGATGTCCGGGAAGTACTTTGGTTTTGAGTTGTGCTTGAGCCGGTTGTCGTTGATTTCGTGGCATGAGTCGCTGCACCGACTGCCGCACCAATCGCTCCCCCAACTAACATTCCTGCCGCAGTACCCACGACTGGCACAACGCTACCAATCACACCACCTGCAACTGTTAATGCAGTGCCTGCACCTTTACCAGCCAGGGAGCCAAGTGTGTTTCGCGAAATGGCGACCGATTGGTTCGTAGACTCACTACTGCCCTTGGTCTCCGTGTTCGATTCATTCGTCGTGTATGTTCTCGCTTGAGAAGTTCCTTGCGTGAACGTCTGCGTCTGATTTAAGGAGTCATTGATTCCATATGAAAGTTGCGTACTGGCAAACGGAGCAAGGCTCGAGTAAATGTTTTCATACTCTTTGCGCATGGCGAGCAATTGCGCTCGCGACGTCGGGTTGGCCAAGATGACTCCTGTGAACGCCTCGCCTTGCATCGTCAATGCCAACTTCTCTAATCCTTGAATGAACGACGCGTTCGACTGATGGGCCTCGGCCTTATAATCAGCCACACCTGTCACAATGGAGACCGAACGATGATTGTTCTCGACTAAGAGCGACTCGATTCGATCCCGATTTAAGTTCTCCGTTTGAATACCCGGGAAATGTCCGTTCATCGCGTTACGTAACGTATCAAACGTCGTTTTCGTGCTGTTCGATTCATCGAGAGAACGAATCCCCATATAAAAATCTACCGTCGTCCCGTCACTATCGATCAATACGAAGACAGAACAATCATGTACGGAGACTGCACTGAAGACACCCGCCAACTTGTAAGTCGCGTCCTCATCTTTCGCGTACACGATCTCATTGATTTTGAACATCCGCACATTTTTTGCGATATTGCGGTCGACTTGTTGCGGATCGAGCGGAATGACATCCATGTCCTCGAGCTTAGTAATATATTGTTTCAATACGACATCGTCGACCATTTCTAATGCAAACCCCATCTGGTCCTCAAACGAGCGAACTTTCAGTTGGAGTGAAGAAGGTTCTAACACTTGAACTTCACGCATAATCGGATCATCCCTTACTTAGATTTTTTGACGAGGTAATACGTGACGCCTCCGACGACGATAGACGCGACCACGGTAGTCGTCGCAAGCGTGACGATTGATAGATCCATGAGTACACCGACTAAAATCGAAGCAACCGCCACCCCTAACGTCGTAATCAATGAAACGACGTTCACAGAAGGTGTCGTCCGTTTTGTCTCGTTCGTCGTCGCGGCAGTTGGGTTCAACTGCTCATGGCGTTCTTTAGCATAAACGTGCTCATGCACTTCTTTAATATGAGCAATGCGCTCAGCTGAAAAATTGTCCATTAAATCTTCCCGGGCCTCGCTCGCATATGTCTTCGTCCAAACTGAAGCGTTTGGGAACTCTGTCCCGTCATGTGGCTCAATTAGGTTTGGAAACTGGTTCAGCGCATACGCTAACATTTCTTGAAACGATTGGAATGTCAAATCGAGAGATAAACTAGACCTCAACATAATTTTGACTCGGTCTAAGTCTTTTTGATCAACGGCTTGTTTAAATGGTTGTGTAATCAACGGATGGTTCCTCCTCACATTTGATTGATTCTAACTCGATGATGGACTTAATTTTGGCTTCCATCTCGTTGAGCCAAATCAGGTTTTGGTAAGATGCTTCAAGTAACGACTCAATGTCTTTTGCATTTTCAGTGAACCGGTTCAATTCTTGCAGTTTTTTGACGAGCAACCGATCGACTTCCTCAAACTTCTTGTCATAGCTCGATTTAATCTGGTCGGCAGTTTTACCTGCCTCGTCACAAATCAAATTGATCGATTTGCGCGTACTGATTTCTGCGTCCGTCATAAATAAATCAGTTAGTGACTGCCCATCGATATATTGTTTCTCTTCATAAATATCGCGAACTAATACTCGAGGCTCAAAAAACTTGAAAAATCCGATTATGCCTTCTCGCTCAGGATTTTTATACGTCTCTTCACCGACTTTCACTGACTCTTTGATGACGACTTGTTGAATCGAATGTTGATTGAACTCGAGGTCGCCTTGGACGAGCTCGTATGGTTCAAACTCTATTCCTGCTATTTCCATCCCGTCCATCAATCGCAAAATCTTTTCACGATACCCTTGTAATAAATCGAAGGCGGCACGGTTCAGATGCTTTTCGATAACTAGTTCGAGATGGGCATGCAAATTCGTGAAACTAGTTTGCGCCGTCGCCAACAACTCTTCGGCAAACGCTTCGGCTTCTTGCATCTCAAATTTTGTCGTTGTTTTCCCGGCAAGTACATCCGCGATTTGTTGGTTTTGTTCGCGTAGAAGTCTTTTACCTTCTTTTCGAATTTCTAGCACCGGATTAATCGCTTCAATTTTTTTCTTGAACGCTTTCGATTCATTACCGTGCTGAATCTTCTCTGTCAACGCTTCGATTTGTGATTGAATGGCGGCGTGCTGATTCGTCTGCTTCGCAATCGATTCCTTCATTTTTTCGAACGCGAGCGAGCTATCGAGTTTCTGTTGGAACGTATCGACGATATTTTTTACTTTGGCCGTCCGCGCATACTTGTCAACGTATAGTTTGATTGTTTCTTCGATTGCTGGAATTCCGCTATGGATGAGCGCGCTATCTTTGTTATACATGTCTCCGTCCTCGACTTCTTTGAGCCGTTGTTCCATCTTGTTGCGAACACTCGGCGTCAGCGTCGCGTAACGTTCTAAATGAAGCTGCTGGTTATGGTTCAGTTTTCGAGTCATGACGGAGATTTCGAACTCTAAGTCTTCATCTACCTCATCTGCTTGATTCATGAGTTGACGGATATCAAGTGCCGGTAATGCGGCGGCCGGGAAGATATTCGGGTCATGGATGCCTCGGTTTGCTAAATATTTTCGTACTTTATTCAACGAAACCTCGACATCGTCCTCGCCTTTTCTGAATTGGTCGAGTTTATTGACGACGAATAAATAGCGGTCCTTCGACTGCTTCCCGCCGACTTTCATGCTCTCCGCTACCATGTCGAGCAATTTCGAGTCATCATCGACCCCGAGCTGTGTCGCGTTCAAAATGTACAACACGAGCGTCTTCGACGATTCTGATAAGTTTTTGTACGTCATCTTCAAGTGATTTTCGTCACGAGAGTTGTTCGGTCCCGGTGTGTCAATCAAAACGAGTGAAGTTTCTTTCGCATCGGTGAACGGAATGTCTCCGTGCAGTTCAATCATCGAGATACTTTCGTCACTGTTGAGACGTGTCATTTCCTCGAGGCTCACATTTTCAATCGCTTCGAGCGGTTCACCGAATGTCGGATGCGGAATAGCGGTGAATGTAGATTGATCGATATCTTTGATTCGCGAAATAGTCGCGGTACACGCTTCTTGACTCGATGGCATGATTTTCTGTTGAAGCAACGCGTTGATCAGTGTCGATTTTCCGGCACTCATCGTTGCGACGACCGTGATTTCAAACTCGTCATTGAGCGCTTGTTCAAACGTCGATTTCAGGTCCTCAGTTTTCAACTCTTCAATTGGACCTCGCACGATTTCATGGAAAAGTTCTTCAATCCGTTGTTCCATATGATCCAGTTCACGCACCGGGATATGTGTCAGGTGAATCCGAATATCTTTTTGTCTCGCCTTCGCGACGACTTCTTCAACGTCCTCGAAGTCCATGCTCGTCCCCATGAACTCGAGTTCGAATTCATTTTCATTGCACTCTTCATACAAATAAATCGGTAACTGATCGACCCATTCTTGAAGTCGCTTGTTGCCGACGTTGAGTACACTGTTCTCGCGAACGGCTTCCCCTTCGATTAAAATAATCGTTTCTAATTTAAATGGGTTGTATTCCAGGTATACTTTACTCATATGTAACGTCCTTTCGTTCAATTAATTGTTCTAATTCATATAGTCCGCACTGATTTAACAAGTGGAGACGACCAGCCATCGTGGTTGTCGATAAATCAAACTCTGGTCGTGTGAACTTCCGTTCGTACAGCCGGAGTTCGTCTAGTTCGTCTTCCGATAAATCGTGCTCTTGGAGCTTACGCTTCATCAAATACCCAGCATGAGCAGAGATTGGTTGAATAATCGGGTCTGTAAACCCTAACTCTTTAAGTTGTTGCTCCATCGTCACGAGACTTGTTGCAATTGAGTCTTGCCCGTTTCTAAACTGATCAACCTTGTTGATGACGAAAATCACTTTATCGTGCGGCACATGATTTTGGACGAAGCGTAAATGTGCTAAATCGTCACGCGTTCCAAGATGACTTCCGTTTAATACATATAGCAAGACATCGTATTGTCCGAGCCGAATGTATGCTTCGGTGACCTCCTGATGGTCTTTATCCGAAGTCGAGTTCACACCAGGCGTATCGATAAGCTCCCAAGTGTGACGACTAGCGAGCCGATACATCGGTGTGAACAGTTGTAAGGATATGTTTTCTGCATGATGAAGTGTTTCCGCGACGCTCTGTTTGAATTTTATTTTGAATTGACGGTGCTTCGCATATAGTCCGTCCGCAGCAGGGTCCTCCGTAATGACCCAAGGCTTTGACGTACACGATTCATTCCGTGTCATCATCACACGCTGACCAACCAAAGCGTTCACGAGTGTCGATTTACCTGCACTCATGGTGGCGGTAACTAGAATCCTTTTTTTCTCTTTTATGACATTCATAATTTCCTCCAAACGGCTTTGTTGACCCATTTATTGTAACATTCAACATTCATATTATCCTTATTTTAGAAAAATAAACTTTTCATTTCATAACGTGATTATAGTCGTTTGTTTATGATGAGGTATGTTCTTTTTTTAACAAGGTCGAAGAAGAAGGAGTAAACTATAGAAGGCAGAATTTCTTGAAATAATACATACTCGTGGCGATATAGTCGTCAAATAAAAGAATGTCACCAAGCAAGACCAAAAAAACGCATAGTATTCTTTCCTGATTAAAATCTACAAAAAAACCTTAGTATCGGCTTTAAAACAGCCTTACTAAGGTTCTTCTTGTTACTCCACCCCAAACCGATAAACCGTCCTCGAGTGATACAACTCCTCGGGTTTCAGTTCGATCGATGTGGCGATGTCTGGATGGTTCGGTGCGTCCGGGAACGCTTGAGCTTCGAGACAGATAGCACTATGCTTCTGCCGTCCTTCGAGCGTAACCGGTGTCTCTTCACTGAGGAAGTTCGCCGTATAGACGACCATTACCGGTTGGTTCGTCTCGACGTCCATGACGCGTCCGCTCACCGGATCGTGCAACCGGGTCACCCCGTCCTTCAAGATGAACGGGTGATCCAGTCCTCCAGCCTTCACAATCGCTTCGTCCTCCGACGAAATCGTCTCACCGACTCGCTTCCCGTCACGGAAGTCGAACGGCGTCTCTTCCACCTCAAGCAACTCACCCGTCGGTAGCGACTCGGAATCAAGCTTCGCCACTTGATCAGACGGCAGTGTCAGCACATGATCATGAACCGTCGGCCGTCCGCCGAGATTGAAATAGTTGTGATGATTCAAGTTGACCCACGTCCGTTTGTCCGTCTGGGCCGTCATCGTGACGACGAGCTCGTTGTCGTCCGTCAACTCATAGACGACCTTGAACATGACGTTACCAGGATAGCCTTCTTCCCCATCCGGACTTAGATAAGTAAACGTGATCGCCTGTCCCTCGACGTCCATGTCCCAATGCCGAGCCGTGATGCCGTCGTCTCCGCCGTGGATATGATGCGGGGCCTCGCTTGGGGTCAAGGCCACACCATCAATCTCCGCATTGCGAATCCGTCCGGCAATTCGTCCGACGACAGAACCGAGATAGACCGGGTTCTCGAGGTATTGCTCGGGACTGCCATATTTCAAAATGACAGAGTCCATATTCCCGTCACGGTCCGGCGCCGTCAACTCGGTCATGGCACACCCGTACGAAATAGCCGACAAGCGCATGCCGTTCTTGTTTTCAATCGTTGCTTCTCTCAACTGGCTCACCTACTTCAACTAGTTTACCTGTTCATTCCCGTAGTCGTCGCCCCGTACTCCACTTTATCGACGTGACTCAAAAACGCGTTCATGAATGCGGTAAAACTCGTGAACCCCCTTATCCTCGTCCGTATCGTTTCACATTCATCGGATATTCATCGATATCCGAGATGGAATAGCGCCCTTATCACACGTAAGCCTAGGGCTTAATTGAAATATCGGCTTACAATAACGAATGGAGTCGGAAGGCGAACGTACAGCAACAACCAATCGTCGAATATCGATGACTATACTCGAATTAACCTAGGAAAATCAACAGAGCGCTCGGAAATGAATTGCCACATGAATCAAATTGATGATCAAATCCACGAATGGGAACCGATGATTCACTATGTCATCCGCCACTTATCGATTCACCCGAACGAACAGGAAGACTGCGCCCAAATCGCAAGAATCGCTCTATGGGAAGCGTTGAATCGCGGCTGCACGCTGTCTAAGACGTATTGCTTCCAGCGGATCCGTGGTGCCATCCTGAACCACCAACAAAAGAACGCCCGCCATTTGAGACACGAGATTGCCGCCGAACGGATCCCGGAACAATGCATGGCGTCCGAACGCAATCTCTTTGACTGGCTCGACGAACAGCGGTTGTTGCTGTCGCCCCGCCATTTCGAACTCCTCTGCCACTTGATCGATGGGACCGAACAGACGCTGTCTTATTCGCCGAGTCGTTTGCGGGCTTATAAGGCCGACGTCCAACGCGAACTGAAAGAGGCAATCAACTTGAAGGAGTGAACGACATGAAACACGTATTACTGAGTGAGGCAATCGAGATGTACTTAACAGACATGAGAGAACGTAAAGAAGCCCCCCAGACGACGCTAAAAAGCACGCGTAACTCGTTGCTGCGCTTTGCCTGCTATGCAGCCGAGCACGGTGCAGTGTACATCCAAGACATCGACGAGACAAACTATGCGATCCCGTATAAGAAACAACTTAGCGGGATGGCCGACAACACGGTCAAATCCTATATCATGCGCATCCGTGGGCTGTTCACGTTCGCTATCGATCAGCAGTGGATGCAACATAATCCGTTCGGTCGTATCGTCACACGGGAGGGTGTCAGTGAACCGCCGACGATCATCACCCGCGAACAATTGAACACGGTGCTGTATCACGCCCGCAATTACACCCTCTACACGATTTATCTCGTCGGAGGGGATGCCGGATTACGAATCAGTGAGATTTTAAATTTGGAGCTTGCTCACGTCAATTTTGAAGAGCGGTTGTTGACGGTTCAAAAAGGAAAAGGGGATAAAACCCGCCATGTCCCGATGACACCACGACTGACCAACGAATTGAAGAAGTATATCGTCACGCACCGACCGAGAACAGGGAAATCGAATCGCATTTTCTTGATGCCGACCGGACGTGTTGTCCAACCCGGATTTGTGAACCATGATTTGAAGGCAATCGCGCAAGAACAGTTCGGCGTGAAGCTGACAAGCCATATGTTACGCCATAGTTTTGCGACGACACTGTACAATAAGAGTCAAAATATTCTTGGTGTAGCCAATCTCCTCGGGCATAAGTCAATCAATACGACGGAGCGCTACCTTCATGTATCCAGAGAACAAAGTCGCAAGCTGATTGACAGTTTGAATGAATAAGTAAAGGACTTGTCGAGGCATGAAGAAGCGATTGTTCATGTCTCGTTTTTTTGAATCACTGCTTGATTATCATGTTTGACACGACAGCAAAACCAAACCTAATGATTTTATTGTAATCAAAGATGAACCTCCGATATCCTCTGGAAGCAGTAGAAGAACATATCGTGAAAAGTTCAATCCACGATACAAATGTCGATAGTAAGCATGTTAATTCTTTTCAGTCGCAATTATACTCTCTTTGAAATCACGCACATGGTAATCATGCTCATATGTCGACAACTCTTTCGCATACGCGAAGTCGCCGAACAATTTATTGATTGTGATGTTTCGGTCTACGAGCTGACGGATGACACCATTAAACAAGCCTAATCCTCTGACCTTATTCCCATGTACAGATCCGATAGTCGAGACGAGCTCTGATGTACAGATGTATTCTTTGTTTTGCGGATGGAATATACCCTTGTCCTCATGAAGAATAACCTGTGCCAAAAACTCAGACAAGTTATCGATATGGATCATACTCCGTTGATTTTGATAGCTCGGGAAGAATGGGATCTTCTTCGACAGACCGGCCAGCTTGATGTAGTTCCCTTTCGACCCTTTCCCGTAAATCATCGGCGGCCGAATATTCGCAACGAGGAAGTCACGATCCACCAACGCTTCAAGTTTTTTCTCGGCTTGAAGTTTGCTGTTCCCATAGAAGTTCGTCGGCTTCGGCACTGTATCTCTGGTAATCATCTGAGCATTCGAACCATCCCCGTACACAATCATGCTGCTGAGGAAGATGAACTGTTTGACGCCTTCACGTTTCGCCTTCTCGGCAACCTCAGCCGTCAAATCTGTGTTCACTTTATAGTATAAGTCCTCCATGCTCTTGTCCGTCGACACGTGAGCGATTCCTGCCGCATGTAAAATCGCATCGTATCCATCGAACGAGATGTGTTTCCATTCTCCGTTTCGCATCCCTACTGTATTGACTTGAATAGAGTTAGTATGATGTGCCTCCACCCATTGTTTGAATGCATTACCGACGTAGCTATTCGCTCCCGTGATTAATACCTTTTTCATGTATAGCCCTCCTCCATAAAACTTAACTATGTATTTTTCTATGATCTATAACTAATTTATTCGCCTTGAACGGGGAATAATCGTTGTTCTTCCCGATGCACCAATGGCCTTATGCGGTTGAAATAGAGGGGATTATCTCCTAGAAGACGCAATGATAAAGAGAGGAGCCTTAGAGGCAAGGGATACCAACACCCAAAAAGGTAAAGAACAACGATTATACTCGGTCTTACCTAGGAATCACACCGAGCGCTCAGGAAAGAGCAACTTGATGAACACGATTGACGAGCAGATTCGCGAGTGGGAACCGATGATCCATTATGTCATTCGCCACTTATCCATCCACCCTAACGAACAGGAGGACTGCGCCCAAATCGCCCGGATTGCATTATGGGAAGCGTTGAACCGCGGCTGTACCTTATCGAAGACGTACTGCTTCCAACGGATCCGGGGAGCCATACTCAACCACCAACAAAAGAACTCACGTCATTTGAAACACGAAGTCGCAGCTGAACGAATCCCAGAAACATGCATCGAGTCCGAACGTCGATTCCACGACTGGCTCGATGAGAAAAAGATGTTGCTATCACCTCGCCACTTCGAGCTCCTTTGCCACCTCGTCGACGGGACCGAATCGACACTACCTTATTCCCCAAGCCGGCTTCGAGCCTACAAGGCAGATGTCCAACGAGAACTTCGAGAGGCCATCCAAATGAAGGAGTGATCAACATGGAAAACATTTTGTTGCAAGATGCAATCGTGCTGTATATGGAAGACTTAATTGTTCGTCGAGAATTGCCAAAGACGACAATTAAAACATATCGAAACACGTTGCGCCGATTCGAGAATTTCGTTGCCCAACGTAATGTTCTCTATTTGCAGGACGTGACCTACCTCGAACATGCGTTACCTTACAAACTGTCGCTCCAAGAGAAAAATCTATCGAATTGTACGGTGCGTGCCTATATTATGTCAGTACGTTCCCTCTTCACGTTTGCCGTTCAACAAAAATGGGTCATGGATAATCCGTTCGCCCAAATCATCACGAAAGACGGAGTGCAAAAGAAACCGAACGTCATCACCCGACAGCAGTTAAATCTAGTATTGTATCAGGCTAAAAACGCGACGTTATATGCCATCTATTTAACTGGCGGTGACGCTGGACTTCGAATAAGCGAAATACTCGATTTAGAAATTTCTCACCTCGACTTTGAGAACAACGTTTTGTATGTCAACAAAGGCAAAGGTGAGAAGCAACGCATCATTCCGATGAGAGCCCGTCTAGCAAAAGAGCTCAAAGACTATATCGAAAAAGACCGCCCTAAGTTTCCAGATTCCCCTTACGTATTTCTCATGCCAAGCGGGAGACAAGTACGTGCCAATTATGTCAACGAGGATTTGAAATGCATTTCAGAGAAATACTTCGACGTGCATTTGACGACCCATATGTTGCGTCATAGTTTTGCCACCTCATGTTATCGGAACGGAGCTAACCTAATGGTAATCCGTCAATTGCTCGGTCATAAACATGTCCAGACGACCGAACGCTATTTGCATGTGACGGATCAAGAAGTCCGAGATGCCGTCAACGACTTAGAAGATTGAAAATATGGCAGCACGGGGATTCGTTCCTCGTGCTGCCATATGATTAGTCACGACTGTACAAATCGCGTGTATACACCTTATCTGCTACATCTTCGAGTTCTGGATGTAAACGGTTTGTGACGATGACGTCAGCTGTCTCTTTGAACGTCTCAAAGTCGTTGATGACAGGTGAATTGTAGAACGATTCTTCTTTTAGAACCGGCTCATAGATGACGACTTCGACACCTTTCGCCTTAATGCGCTTCATGATTCCTTGAATCGAAGACGCCCGGAAGTTATCCGAATCCGTCTTCATCGTTAGACGGTAAACACCGACACGTTTCGGATTTTGTTTCAAGATCGACTCTGCGACAAAATCTTTACGTGTGCGGTTCGCGTCAACGATTGCCCCGATGATATTGTTCGGTACATCCTCATAGTTGGCAAGAAGCTGTTTCGTATCTTTCGGTAAGCAGTAACCACCATAACCGAATGATGGATTATTGTAGTGTGAGCCAATCCGTGGATCGAGACCAACACCCTCGATAATCTGCTTAGAATCAAGACCACGAACTTCTGCGTACGTATCAAGCTCGTTGAAGAACGCGACACGCATCGCCAAATATGTGTTCGAGAACAACTTGATGGCTTCCGCTTCAGTTGAGTCAGTCAACAACACCGTAATATCTTCTTTGATGGCAGCATCTTTTAGCAAGTTCGCGAACACTTCCGCGCGCTCAGACTGCTCACCCACAACGATACGTGATGGATAAAGGTTATCATGCAACGCTTGACCTTCACGCAAGAATTCTGGTGAGAAGATGATATTCTCCGTGTCGAATTTTGCTTTAACTTCATCCGTGTATCCAACCGGTACAGTCGATTTGATGACCATGATCGCATCCGGGTTAATTGCCAGTACAGTAGCGATAACACTCTCTACCGTACGCGTGTTGAAGTAGTTACGCACTGGATCATAATCCGTAGGCGTTGCAATCACAACATATTCGGCATCCTTGAAAGCTGTCAGGTTGTCTGTTGTCGCCACTAAATTTAATTTTTTATTTTGTAAGAAGTCTTCAATTTCTGCGTCAACGATTGGAGACTGTTTTGCATTAATCATGTCGACTTTGTCTTTCATGATGTCCAGTGCGATTACATCGTTATGTTGCGCAAGCAAGACTGCCATCGAAAGACCGACATAGCCTGTACCAACCACTGTAATTTTCATTTTTGTAGCTCCTTTTCATAGTAGAAATCGTATATATCGTTCCTTAACTCATGCTCTTGAATGTTATTTTTTATTCTCATTATCTTAAATTGATAGTTGGAAATGGTAAACGGGTCTACTACTGCTACACTTATATAAATCCCAATCAGATATCCTATAAATAATGTCTTCATCAAATTGATACGCATGTAGTTGACTATAAAGAATCCCAAAAACAAATACTCAAAGAATTTGAAATAAAAAGAAATCCTAATTGCTAATGCAAATTGAAAACTGATTCCATACAAAAACAAATAAACTATTAAACCATTTACTATATACATGTAATATTCGTTTTTTTTATTTTCTTGATGTGTAGACCTATAAATAGCTAGAAACACTAAAGTCAACAAAACATAATACTTTAAATAATGAAATAAACTTAGTTCTGTATCGAATTGCGTACCCAAATAAGTAGAATAACTAGAATAACTTACTAAACTCTCAATAGATACCAAAGGCAATAATATGAATAGCAATAATATTAAAACATATTTGTTTTTATGAAAATTAAATTTCAAAAAAAGCAAAAAAGGTACTACAATTAAAATAGACGAATGAAAAAGATAACCTATAAATATGTTTAAAACGACCTTGAAATTCTCTTTTCTTATAAAATGATAAGAAGCAGTAATAAAGAAACTAATCGCAATAAATTGTCGTATTTGAGACATCTGCATAAAAAAAATCTCAGACATTAAATATATCAATAAAATCAGATTAGCCTTTTCTTTGAATATACTAATACTTACTCTATAAAAATTATAATTAGTTACAGCTACAGAGAAAAGTATTAGTATTCCAAAGTACAAGTCATTGTTTGCTAAAAAGTTTTGAATAGCAGTAAATGCATATTCAGTTTCAAATCTCCACAAATAGTAAGAAACATAATTAGGGAAATCTTCTCCTGTCATCCATCTTTGACCAAAAATCATTAGAACATACAAGAAGGATAGAAAAGGGAATTTATTACTTTTACTAAATATTAAATATAATAAAAAAACCACTATGAAATGTAAAAACCAAATCATTATACTTCCTCCATTACTTAAGGTGTAAATATACACTATCCGGCACAAAATACATTTTCTTTTTAAGCTTATAACTTCTATAAATTCAGCGCATTATTGGGAAAGTTGAAACATAAAATAAATTAGGTTTTATATAGAGGTCAAATTTATTCTTCTAATTATTGATAATGTTTATCATAAAATATAATGTTTTAATCACTTCATTTTCACGTCGCATTTTTTTTGCTAATAACATACCTGTCTAATGCGTATAGTGATGTAATAAATTGAAACATTGAAGATAGAATGAAGCTATAGCCAGCACCGGATAAACCATAAAAATGTATAAATACATATGAAATAATTATATGAAATGTACACCATAATGTAGAAAGAATAGGTTGGATTTTGTATTCTTTAGCTATAGTTAACACCACTCCAATAACTATGCTAGCGTAACTAAAAATAGATCCGATTAGAAGTAAAATTAATAAATAATTATTGTGAGAAATTTCTTCTGTATATATTATTTTCAGAAGTTCTTCTCCAAAAAAATATACGAATAAAATCGCCAAAAAAACTATAAAGAATATAAAAGCTATTATTTTTTTAATCTCTTTATTGAAATCCTTCATGTTTATCTCAAATGATCTGGATAATGAAGTAAGTCTAACTTGAATTAGAGAATTGATAATCAAATTACCAACTACTAAAAAATATGAAATTGTGGAATATATTGCCACCTGAGAAAGATTTAACATGTTTTCAATAAGATATTTAGGTATATTTATATATAATATAGATAGTGTTGAATACATTGCTAACGGGAACGTAAATATAACAAATTGACTGAACAGTTTATAATTAAAAGACAAAACTCTGGCCTTTTCAATTTTCATAAACTCAAAAATAAATATTAATATAGTGATTAGCGCTAAATAGAATAGAGAAAGTATTAAACTCATGTTAAAAAAAATAGAACTAACAAACACTGTTAATTGAATAACTGATCTTATCACTTTATTAATTGATATATTAATAATTAAGTTTTTTTTCTGCCAATATCCATAAATTAAATCACTTAACATTTCTCCAAATTTCCATAAAAAAACTGCTATAAATATCTCATTACCTTTGTCTAGAGTAACTAGAAAAAAATAGCTTATAGAAGAAAAAATTAAAAACAGAATTGTCCTAGAAAGTAAGAATTCTGAAATATTGAACTGTGAAAAGCTTCCTGTTACGTAAACTGTTCTATGTTGCATTTGTATTAAATAGCTGACAGGTGCAATAATTGCAAGGGAATATGTGAATATTCCTACTTCGCTAATATTATAAAACTTTGTAATTAATATTAGAATTGCAAATTGAGTGAACGCAACCGATAAATCACCTAACAAGTAGAGCATACTTTTTTTAGCCATGGTTTTATTACCTTATTCTAAATTTTATAGACCCTCTGGTCATTGCTAGTAATTTCGAAAAGAAACCTAATGAATCACTTTTAATTACTTTCCTTTTTCTAATTAGAAATTGAACATTCAAGATTGGCCATAAGATAGGAGAGTAAGCTTTGAAAAAAGCACCCTTACTTTCAAAATATTTTATCCCATATCCATTAAACCAACTAGATGTATTCATATTTACTTTCGCAATCTCAACCGGTACATAATAAATGTATAGACCCTTTTCAAGACAATCTTTTAAAAAAAGATTTTCTTCCCCCATTTGAAATTTAGCGCCTGCTCCAAACAACGGATTAAATTTAATCTTATTTTTGACTATACTTTCTCTTTTAAATGTAATCTCAACAGAAGACACTTTCATAATTGTAAAACGGTTTAGTCTTTTCGGTACTTTACAAAAAGTCTTATTTCGCTCCCCTCCAATTCTTGTCACTTGAAATGCTATAACATCTGCCTCTGGATAATCTTCATAGGCTTTGAGAATAGCTTTTTCATATTTATTTTTAAATTTGACATCATCATCGGATATAATACAAATTTTACTTTTACTATGACTTATCGCCCTATTTCGGCTAACACTTAATCCTTTTTCGTTATAATTATAATAGACCACCTTATTTTTTGTTACTACTTTTGGTTGATCAGTTGTAGTTTGATTGATAATTACTGCATCGGATATATCCATTCGATTGTGAAGATCAAAATCATTTTCCATAGTAGATACTAGAACTTGAATTTCACTCATATTGTTTTCCCTTTCATATTATGTAATTTTCTTCTGTAAATAGCATTAAACACATAGTGCGAAAAATAATAACTTGCCTTAAAAAAATTAATTTTTTCATGGTATCTGTATAGATACCAAGTTCTTTTTAAAGCACTTATTTTATTTGAAGACAGCGATCCTTTTCTTACTCTGTAAGTTGTTAATGCTTGCAGATTATAGCCATGAGCTACTATGTCTTTTTTTAGAATCTGTAACCAGGTCGCAGTGTCCTGACCTTTTTTTAATAAAGGCATTGCAAAATCACCTACTACACTACGATCGATAACAACGGTTGAACAGCCAATAACTGTATTCTTTAATAAATCCTTATATGTTAATAATTCCGGAACAATAACTTCATTGATTAAAACTTCACTTTCGTTAATTCTAATATAATTCGTGAATGTAAAAGAGAAATTATTTTGTTTCATAAATTCAATTTGTAATTCAAGTTTTTTTTGCATCCACATATCATCCGCGTCCAAAAAAGCAATGTATTGACCGTCAGCTTTACTCAACCCACAATTTCTAGCTGCTGCGGCTCCAGAATTATTTTCTAATGAGACAATTTCAATTCTCGAATCTCTATTTTTATATTCTTTTAATTTCTTTAGAGTATCGTCTGTTGAACAATCATCCACTACGATTACCTCAAAATTTCGGTAGGTTTGATTAATAACTGAATTTAATGTATCTTCGATTGTATCATAGGAATTATAGGTCGGTATTATAATTGAAACTTTATTCATTTGCATATCTTAAACCCCTTAATATTTAACTAGTCTACATTATTAAACACTCTGATTATTTAAAATATTATATTACTTTTGTAATTTAATATTTAAGTACAATATATTTATCGTGCGCCTTCTCCAGTAAAAATCACTCTAATTGTTTTTACAATAATAAGTAATTCTAATTTTATAGAGTAATTATTAATATAGTATAAATCCTTATCCAGTTTAGACTCTATACTTAGGTCATATCCACCGTTCACTTGTGCCCAACCCGTGAGCCCAGGCCTTACGACAGTTCTATATTTAAACTCAGGGAGCTCTTTTGTAAACTCGTCAATGAAGACTTTCCTTTCTGGTCTCGGTCCAATTAGCGACATATCTCCTATTATGACGTTAAATAACTGAGGTAATTCATCTATTCTAGTTGATCGAATAAATTTTCCTACTTTAGTGATTCTTAAGTCATTTGGCATTGCCCAACGCGCGCCGTTTTTTTCTGCATCCAATTTCATGGATCTAAGTTTGTATATCCAAAACTCATTATTGTTATATCCCATTCTTTTTTGCTTATAAATAACATTACCTGGACTTTCTAAATAAATAAGAATAGCTACTACGAATAGAATTGGTAGTGTAATTAACATTAGAATTATCGAAATTAATATATCAAATACTCTTTTGAACATCAGATGCGATTTATTTGGAAGGTTAATTGTAGTTTCATCACTTTTTAAAGAAAAGTCCATTTCGGTTGGAAGTTCAACCGTTATATTTTTTACTATATTATTTTCTAAGTCCCTTTCCATCAATTCCATTTACTAACGACCTCCCCTTCATAATTTCCTAAGATTTCTTTCAAAATATTTAAAACTGGTTGCTCTAAATCTGGTCTATTTAATGCAAATTCAATAGTAGTACGAATAAAACCCAATTTTTCACCTACGTCATAACGTTTCCCGACAAATTCATAGGCATAGACACGTTGTACTTCATTCAAGCGTGTAATCGCATCTGTTAATTGAATCTCACCACCCGCTCCGGGCTCTTGTGTCTCTAAAAATTTGAAAATTTGTGGCGTGAACAAATAGCGGCCTAGAATTGCCAAGTTTGAAGGTTCTGTTCCTGGAGCCGGCTTCTCAACAAACGACTCTACTTTGTGTAATCCACCTTCAAGTGATGCTTGAGGATCAACGATTCCATAACGGTGTGTCACATCGCGAGACACCGGTTGTACACCAATAATCGAGCTTTCCGTCTTATTGTACTGTTCAATCAACTGTTTCGTACATGGGATTTCTGCCTGTACGATATCATCACCCAACATGACGACAAACGGATCATTCCCGACGAATGCTTTCGCTTGAAGTACCGCATGACCTAGTCCCATCGGTTTTGATTGTCGGATGAAATGAATATTAATGTTGGTTGTCTCCTCCACGAGCTTTAAAAATTCCGATTTTCCTTTTTCAATCAATTGTTGTTCAAGTTCTGGCACAGAATCAAAATGATCTTCAATTGCGCGCTTACCTTTGCCAGTCACAATCAAGATATCTTCGATGCCCGATTCGATAGCTTCTTCAATTATGTATTGAATTGTCGGCTTATCTACGATTGGTAACATCTCTTTCGGCATAGCTTTTGTTGCTGGTAAAAAACGTGTGCCTAACCCAGCTGCTGGAATAACCGCTTTTTTTACTTTTTTTATACTCAATTTAAACGCCACCTTCATATATGAGTAAGTGTATATTTTTCCAATTAAAAAAGGATGCAATATACATCCTTTTTTTGAATTTATAAGTTAAGAGTACCATTTTTGTCCTGATTCAAAAACCTACTTAATAGGAAAATAAACCTAATTCGTTCGACATGTGTCGACATTTTGCGAATAATATGTTTTCCAAAACGTTATTTCCACTTTCCACGCCATGATTTAGTAGGCATGATTGGCGGATCCACATAGACAAAAGTGTCGTTCAAAACGGATTGGCCATTTTGAAGAATGTTGTCGACCAATATCGGGTCATCTAGTTTTTCAAGCGAAACTTGTGAATCATCCCAGTAAAATGTACGCCCACCGACACTATGCGCATCTGACGCGACTAATTGGCTTAAGCCATTACGTAGGAACAGGAGCGATAATTCCTGTACAGTCTTCCCAAATTTCCCCACCAAACTACCTGTCGTTACCTGAGATAACGCACCAGACGATACAAAATCGACTAAACGTTTCGGGTTCGTCGCAAACTCCTTGTTTCGTTCCGGGTGTGCGATGATCGGCACAAATCCTTCTGCCTGCATGTTAAAGAACAATTGCTCTGCGTAACCTGGGACACTGTCGCTCGGAAACTCAACGAGAACATAACGGGAATCCGCCAACGTCAAGGCAGTACCGTCGTTCAGTGCGTCCAACAAACCTCCAAAGATCCGAATCTCTTGTCCCGGATGGAGTTTGAGGGAAACGCCTTCTAATGTTAAGATCCGTTGCAGTTGGTCGACCGCGTGTCGAACATCCAATTCTTTCGTGTCAAATTGCGGATGAAACGCGTGAGGCGTGACAATCAAATCCGTCACGCCCTCTTCCACCGCTCGTTTGGCCATCGCAATCGCAACATCCACATTTTGAGCTCCGTCATCGACGGCAGGTAATATATGACAATGAATATCAATCATGAGACTGCTCCTTATTCATACGCGTAGTAATAATACTGGTCATCCGTACCTTGTGGCTCACGTCGGTTCAAAACAACTCCTAAAATATGGGCATCCGCCATAACAAGCTGCTCTTTCGCTTTCAATACCATATTACGGTCTGACTTGTCACAGCCGACGACAAGCACGACACCGTCTGCATCGCGGGCCAAGATCCGTGTGTCCGCAACTTGCATCATCGGTGGTGCGTCCAAAATAATGACATCATACTTTTCTTTCGCTTCCTCGATCAAGCGAGTCATCATTTTTGAAGATAGTAGTTCTGACGGGTTCGGCGGAATCGGACCGGCCGACAACAAATGAAGTCCTTCGACTTTCGTCTCGTGTACCGTCTTTTCGAGTGTCGTCTTTTTCGCCAAGACGCTCGATACGCCTATGCCGTTCGGCAGACGGAACGTAAAGTGAACGGTCGGACGGCGCATATCGCAGTCCATCAATAAGACGCGTTTCCCTTGTTGTGCGTAGACCACAGCCAGGTTCGAGGCTGTGGTCGACTTGCCTTCACCAGATGTCGACGATGTCACGACAATCGTGCGCAGTTCGTCATCGACAGCCGTGAATTCCAAGTTCGTCCGAATCGTACGATATTGCTCTGAAATCGGTGATTTCGGTTTGTGGAGCGTGATCAAGTCACGTCCCGTCTTATCATATTGTGTGTTGACATTTTTTCGTTTTCCAAACTTAAACATGGGCACGTTCACCTTTCATCTCTACACCATTTTTACGGGCAGCTCGCATTTCATTCCGATCGATGACCGGAATCGAACCGAGGACAGGCAATTCAAGAACCGTCTCGACATCTTGTTCAGTTTTAATGCGACGATCGAGCACGACTTTCAAGAATGCGATTGCAATCCCGATCATTGCTCCTAAAACTGTGGCGATTGCCGTATTGAGCAAGATATTCGGTTTCACGGGATTCGCAGGAACAGAAGCGGCCGATAATACTTTTACGTTATCCACCCCGCTCATGAGTTCACTTACTTCTGTCGAGAATACTGTACTGATTTCATTCGCGATATCTGTGGCGAGCACAGGGTTTGTATGTTGCACTTTAATGTTGATGACTTGCGAGTTCTGTTCACTATTGACCGTAATCAAATCACTGATGTTTTCTGGAGACCCGGTTACGTTATTTTGAACTTGTTCTAAAATCGTCGGGCTTTGAATGATGACCCGGTATGTGTTGACGAGCGCGACTGACGACTGGACTTGACTGCTGTCAATCATATTATTTTGCGTTTCCTTCGGCGCGACCAATACTTGGGTCGACGCTTCGTATGTCGGTTGAATAATAAATGAACTCACTAGAAATGAGATAAGGGCGGCGATGACGGTGAGACTGATAATGGTACCTTTGTTGCGTTTGAGGATGGAGAACAATTCTCCAATCGAAATCGTTTCTTCTTTCATAATACGTTCGCATACTCCTTTGACGGTTATTTCCTTGGAAAAATACCGCAGTTAATATTAGTTACTGACAACAAACAGTATTATAGCAAATTTTTTTAGCGATGATGACTCATTTTTAAAATTTTGGTTTTTTTGGATGGAGAATCTGCTAAAATTCATTAGGAAGAACTTAACAAAAGGGGGAGAACCCGTGCATCATAGCGAACGATTGCTTCATCTGCATTTGACAATCGATAGGACGAAACGATTCGAGTTACACCAGAAAATTAAAACGAGTTTAGGGGAAGGCAAAACGTTAGCCACCTCTTATATCGAACTCACGAACGAGGCGCTCACATCAAACGCCCTATCCACCAAAACGGCGGAGGACTTTGAGGCTTGGTTGCGAGGCGAAGAGAAAGACGAGGCGTTCCTCGCATATTACATAGGTCTTTTGGAAAATTGTCTTCATAAACAAGAAGACGTTCAAAGTGAAGAACCGGTGATCGCTCCAAAACCTGAACCGGTCAAAGTTCCGAAGGAGACGACCAAGCCTAGATATGTCCCAGAAAAACCAGTTCCATCTCGGGCGGAGCGTGCTCATTATTATCCGGCGGATATTCAACCGGCCCGATCAAAGCGACGCGGCATAAAAACACTTGTCGCCGCTCTACTCGTCCTCCTGCTAGCAGGTGGCGCCTATATCGGATATCCTTACGCAACATCGTTTTTTGTGGCGGAAGAAGAACCAGTAAACATCAAAGAAGTGACACCTACCCCTGTCGCAGAGGACGAACCAGTCATCGAAGAAACGCCGAGTCGTCAACTATGGTTGGCTGAAAAAAATGTCAATCTTTTGACGGATATTGACGGAACCGAAGTGGCTTATATCGGTGATATCGGTGATCGCTACGAGGTCGTGTCAGAGGACGATGCATATGCCGAAGTGAAATTGGGTAATACGACGGCATGGGCCCCATTAAACCAAACGACGACCGAATGGCCTGCACCTGTGTTGACAGACGCACAGCTCATCGATTGGATCGACGTAAACGTAAACAACGAATGGCTGCCAAATAGTCCAACTTCTTATTTCGGGATGCCGAAACAAGAGTTACTCGACACGCTTGGCGAACCGATGAGTACGGACGGGGACGTTTTAAATGAATATTTGTTCTATCCAAACGGCTTTTTCATTGTCCAACAAGAGACAATTGTCGCCATCGATTGGACGAACACAGACGTATCACGCGAGACGTTCGCAAACCTCGGGGCCTCACAAATTGAAACGGACGATGCACTCGTCTATGAAAGTCCGAGCTATTCGCTCCGTTTGTTCGTTGGCGCTACGGGACAAAACCGCATTCGTCTTACCACGACAAATCGTTAACTTAGACTTTGGAAGGATATGATACGATTGGAACTAAAAAAAATGACACTCTTCGTAACCGGCGGAGCCGGTTATATCGGCACCCATACCACCCTTCAATTGCTCGAGGCCGGTCACGATGTCGTCGTGATTGATAATTTATCCAACAGTAACCTCGAGGCGTTACGACGCGTCGAGGCACTGGCAAACCGACCGGTCACTTTTTATGAAGGTGATATTTTAGATCGAACGTTACTCGACGACATCTTTACCGAACATTCAATCGATGCCGTCATCCATTTCGCGGGATTGAAAGCTGTCGGCGAGTCTGTATCCGAGCCACTCCGTTATTATGAGAACAACGTCGTCGGCACGACCGTATTGCTTCATGCTATGACCGATCACGGCGTGAAACGAATCGTCTTCAGCTCATCGGCCACCGTCTATGGCTTGCCGGAAACGACGCCGATCGACGAGTCGTTCCCGCTCAGCGCGACGAACCCGTATGGTCGGACGAAATTAATGATTGAAGACATACTGCGTGATGTATCGGTTGCCGATCCATCATGGAGTATCGCCCTACTACGCTATTTCAACCCAATCGGTGCGCATGAGTCTGGCCGAATCGGCGAAGACCCGTTCGATATCCCGAACAACCTGATGCCGTACATCACACAAGTCGCCGTCGGCCGCTTAAACGAATTGAGCGTGTTCGGTGACGACTACGACACGCCGGACGGCACCGGCGTCCGCGACTACATCCACGTCGTCGACTTGGCCGATGGTCACTTGAAGGCGCTCGATTACGTCATGGACCACACAGGGGCCGAGGCATTCAACCTCGGGACCGGTACCGGCTATAGCGTCCTCGACCTCGTCCAGGCGTTCGAGGCCGAGAGTGGGAAAGCTGTCCCGTACAAAGTGACACCACGTCGTCCGGGCGATATCGCCACCTGTTTCGCCAATCCATCGAAGTCGAAACGTGTGCTCGGCTGGGAAGCGAAGCATGACGTCCGCGCCATGTGCCGCGACGCTTGGAACTGGCAATCGAACAACCCAAACGGTTACCGATAATAAAAAGCGAGTCCCCATCTAGGATGGAGATTCGCTTTTTTCATTGTTTCACCCAAACGTAGCCGTACGCTTGGAGTTCAATCGTCTCAATCGGCTCACCCGTGAACAAGTTCGTCCCGCTCGTCTGTACGTTTATTCGCTCATTGCTGACGTTCGTATACAGCATGAGCGTCTCCCCTCCGCCTTTCCGCTCGACCGTGAAGACGCGCTTATCAGACGTATCGATTCGCTGCTCGGCATAAGGTGAGAACGCCGGGTGCGTCCGTTTGACATTCAACTGGCTGATGATGCCGGAGAATACTTGCAGGCGGTACGGATTCGTCTTCAGCTCTTGGATGAGCGCATCGTGGTCGACCGGTGCCTCGACACCGAGCAGTGTTCGGTAATCGACGGTCGGGATGCCTTGGAGCGAGAACAGGATGCTGTGTGCCGCAAGAATCATATCGACGCTCGGCTCGATTAAGTTCTTCTCGAACGGGTCGCGCTCGTGGATCGATAAGAAGTTGAAGTACGTCTTCCCTTCCTCGGGCGCCTCGATCCGGTTCGCCCAGTCGGACAGCTTTTTGGCATCGCCTTGCGCGAAGGCGAGCATCGTGTGCGACGCAAGGTCGAAGTGACAGATGGCGTCGGCGACGCTGACATACGAGCCAAGTTCCTGGACGTCTCCTTCATAGGCGAGAATCAATTGCCCGTGTGGCTTGTAGTGATGGAACACCGTATGCCAGAGCGAAATGACGCGCTGGATACTTTCTTCCGGCATGCCCCGGAACGACTGGACGTGGACGCGCAGCTTCGTCGCACCTTGAGCGAGCCGCTCGATAAAGGCATCCGTCTCCTCGAGCAGATTGAACTGTAACTCGTTATAGACGTCGGGTTCGGTGTCATACATGAGCTCGAACTCATGCTTGAAGCGTCCGAGGTCCTCATATAACCGGATATGCGGGTTGATGGCCGTATCGGTCGGTTTGGCCGGGTACGGGAAGAGCGAGACGAGATACAAGTCGCTGATGGACGCTTGGACGTGTTCCTTCAACAAGTCATGAAGTGCGTCCAAGTCCGGGCTCCCATCCGTCGTGACGGCGTTGGCGTCAATCATGAGCACGCTCGTCTTCTCGCTCACACCTTCCCCGTCGTGCCAATGATGACCATCCCACTTCATGAACAGCTCCTGCCAGTCCTCCGATGTATGGTCGTCTTCTAATCGGTTGATGATCGGTTCAACAGTTTCCCAAAGCATGTGATCCCTCCTCAGTGTCTCTTTATCAGTCCCACCGATACACGATTTTGAAACGCAAAAAAAGCCGTCCCTAAGGACGACTCAGTTCATCAAGCGCTGTAACTCCGCTTGGACATCGGCGAGCGAGGCTTCATTCGGATGCCAGTAATAGATGCCGTCCGACTCCAGACCGCCCGCCCCTTCGATGCGGAGCGTGCTGGCGTTACGGAACGCCTTCATATAGTCCGTCGACAACGTCACGAGCTCATTGAACTCGATGTTCGTCTTGGCACGGTTGCCGGCGACGTCGAGCAACTTCGTCACTTTGTCGACCGAGAAATCGGAACGCCCCTTCTCGACGATGGCCGCGACGACGGCGCGTTGCCGCTCCTGGCGACCGAAGTCACCGTTCGGATCGTCGTAACGCATGCGGGCGTATGACAACGCCGAGGCACCGTTCAAATCGACTTGGCCGACCGGATACGAGTAGCCGTCCGACGAGAACGCGAAGTTGTTCGTCACCGTGATGCCACCGAGCGCATCGACGACCTCGGTGAACGCCTCCATGTCCGCCTCGACGACGTAATCGATCGGGATATCGAGTAACCCTTCGACCGTGTTCATCGCCATCTCGGCCCCACCGAAGGCGTAGGCATGGTTGATTTTATCATTCATACCTTTGCCGACGATCTCCGTCTTCGTATCGCGCGGGATGCTGAGCATCGCGCCTTCGTCCGTCGTCGGGTTGAGCGTCATGACGATGATCGAGTCACTCCGTCCCTGTTCGCCGTCGCGGCGGTCAATCCCGAGCAGTAATACCGACACCGATTCTTTCTGTTCGATCGTCTCGACTTGTTTCCGTTCTTCACTGATTTCCAAGTTGTCGTTCACTTTCGTCACCGTCTCGTTGACGTCCCGGTACATCGACCAGACGAACAGACCGCCGGCGACAAGGAAAATTGCCATGACGCCGAGCGTGATCGCCAACACCTTTTTCCAGTGTGATTTCTTCTTATGTCTCGCCATGCGTGCACCTGCTTTCAAAAATCTATAGATATGGATGTTTTTCCCGCTTCACGTGTTGTATTATAGCATGTTGTCAAAAAATGCTACCCATATCTTTTCGATTTTCATGGGAAATGCGTCTTGTAACGGGTACGCCTCATATGGTCCGGCCAGGCCGCATTGATCTCGGCCCCGAGCAGCATCGTCGCCGCCGTCAAGTAGAACCAGATTTGCAGTAGGATGACGATACCAATCGTCCCGTACGTATCGCCGAACATCGAGAACTGGTCGACATAGACGCTATAACCTGTCGACAACATCTGCCAGGAGATGACGGCAAAGACGGCACCAGGGAGCGTCTCCGTGAATTTAACGTGTTGTTGCGGGGCAATCTTATAGAACATGGAGAACGCGAAGATGAGGATGATGGTCGACACCGTATAGCGGGTGAGCGTCGCCAATCGATCGAAGTCTTCGAGCCGAGGGAACCACGTATACATGAGCTCGACGAACTCACGACCGAAAATATGGAACACGATCAAGATAACGGCCCCGATGCTGAAGGCGCTGAGCGTGAGCAGACCGATCAACCGGCGGACGACGTAGCTCCGGGCCTCCGTCTCCCCGTAAGCGAACACGGTCAGCTTGACGAGACGGGCCGTCCCGTTCGATGCCGACCAGACGGCGATGATGGCCCCGATCGAGACGAGGCCGGCGTTGATGTTGCCGCTGACGTCATAGACGATCGACAGCATGTCCCGCACGCTCGAACCCGGAATGAGAATCTCGATCTGTTCGATCAACAATGCATCGTCAATCCCGAACCACGCCATGACGGCGAACAAGAGGACGAACGTCGGGAAGATGGCTAGAAACCAAAAGAAGGCGAGCGTCGCGCTATAGTCGTTGATATGGTGGTCTTTGAACCGATGGCGAACGTCGATGACGAGGCGGATTAGGCGGTCGAGCACTCGGGTCACCCCTTTTCTATTTATTATGACACAAATTAAAATGCCTCATCCGATTTGGATGAGGCAATACATTATTGTTCCATCAATTCAGCCAAGTAAGATCTGACCTCGCCCAAAGACGTGCTCGACGGGCGCCAGTAATAAATCCCGTCCCCTTCTTTACCGCCTTGTCCTTCCAATCTTAAAACATCTTGGTTTTTAAACGCCGCCGTGTATTCGGTCGACAACGTGCGCAACTCTTTGAACGTGATGTTCGTTTTGGCATTGTTCCCCAGGACGTCGAGCATATTCGTGAACTTCGACAGTGAGAAGTCATTGACCCCTTCATTGACGATGCCCGTGATGACAGCGCGTTGACGTTCTTGACGACCAAAGTCGCCACGTGGGTCATCGTAGCGCATCCGTGTGAACGCTAACGCTTCCGCTCCGTTCAATGTTTGTACGCCTGGATTGAATGTGTATCCGCCTGATTCGAAGGCAAGGTCATTTGTCACTTCCACACCGCCGAATAAATCGACCGCATCTTGGAAACCTTTCATATCTACTTCGGCTACGTAGTCAATCGGGATTCCAAGGAAGTTCTCGACCGTGTCAAGCGCCATTTCTGCTCCACCGAATGCATAAGCATGGTTGATTTTATCAGCCACCCCTTTGCCGACGATCTCCGTCTTCGTATCACGGGGAATGCTGAGCATGGCACTCTGATCTTTGTTCGGATTGAGGGTCATGACGATGATTGAGTCACTGCGTCCCTGCTCATCGGCACGTCGGTCGACACCGAGAAGAAGGACCGAGATCGGTTTTTTCTCTGCAATTGTTTTTTTGTTCATCCGTTCCTTGCTCAGGCCCGACGACTCATTGATCCGATTGACCGTCGAGTCCACTTGATTGTAAAGATAAGCCACTAACCCGCCCCCGAGGAGCAACATCATCCCTAGCACTCCCGCTACGATGAATGCGATTTTTTTCGCGCGTGATTTCTTACGACGACTTTTCTTGACGCGTCTCTTTTCTGATTCCATATGGTTTAACACCTTTCGCAATTTATTCTATGTCATAACTTGTATTTTACCACGTAAATCTGTCAAGCGATTTACATTTTTTAATGTATCGGTCAGTATTTGGAGCGCTTTCTTATAGATTAGTCATTTTATTCATTTTTAGGATTCTGTTTTTAATGGAGTGTATAATTTATAAAGGTCTATCCATATTAAACCTTATGTCAACGTGAAGGAGCGAATTTTGATGAGCTTTACCATCACTTGCTATTTACCAAATCATCAATTGATTTCTTTCGAACTACGAGGTGACACCAGCGAGGCTGTGACATCCAACTTTGAACGGATTCTACTTGAGGCGAGTAAAAATGGAGAAAGCCTGCAAATAGGCGATGCTCACATTCTTAACCCGAACACGATTCTCGCTTACCGGATTGACGACGTCCCATCCTTCTTTTGAAGTCCGTCTATTTCGGGTAACCCTTATAGGAAACCAAATCAACGAACGGGGTGAAGCGATATGGAATTAGGGATGATCGGACTTGGGAAGATGGGGTTGAACTTGGCGCTCAATTTGACGGACGGTGGGCACCATGTGCTCGGCTACGACCCGGGCAACGTGTCGACGAGCCAGTTCGAGACGAAACAGTCGCTTGAAGAAGTCGTCGAGGGGCTGAAGGCGCCACGCGTCATCTGGGTGATGGTGCCGGCGGGCGAAGTGACCGAGCACGTCCTGAACGACTTGCACGCATTGTTGTCACCAGGGGATATCGTCATTGATGGCGGCAATTCAAACTATAAAGAATCGATGCGACGGGCCGAGCACTTCAAAGACAAGCTCATCTACTTCTTCGACGTCGGAACGAGTGGTGGCATGGAAGGGGCGCGGCATGGCGCCTGTACGATGATTGGCGGGGATTTGGAGGCGTTCGGTAAAATCGAGGAGTTGTTCCGCGACGTGTCGACGGACAACGGCTATTTGTATGCCGGGCCGAGTGGCAGTGGCCACTTCTTGAAGATGATTCATAACGGCATCGAGTATGGGATGATGCAAGCGATCGCCGAAGGGTTCGAGATTCTTGAGAAGAGCCCGTTCGAGTACGACCACGAGCAAGTCGCCCGCGTCTGGAACCACGGCTCGGTCGTCCGCTCGTGGCTGATGGAGCTAACCGAGAGCGCGTTCCATAAGGATGCAAAGCTCGATGATATTAAAGGGATTATGCATGCCTCGGGCGAAGGCAAATGGACGGTCGAGACGGCGCTCGAGTACGGCGTGCCGGCACCCGTCATCGCCATGTCGCTCATGATGCGGCAACGTTCGCTCGAAGAGGACACGTTCTCCGGAAAAGTTGTCGCCGCCCTGCGGAACGAGTTCGGCGGCCATGCGGTGGAGAAGAAATGAGAAAGAGGGAGACGCATCGCGTCCCCCTCTTTTAGATTCGGATGATTGGCAAATCCCCATCGTAGTCAAAGATAAACTCGATTCGCTTCTCCCATAACAATAAGATTCCTTTCTGACCCCCGATTGTAATCGGAATAACTTCATTCTTTGTGAAGTTCTTGTGCTGGGCGTACAGTTTGAGCAACGCTTCCGTCTCTTTCGTCCCTTCACCGAAGAAACCTGCCAATCCAGCATGCACCGCTTCGTCCCCCGCGGCTTGTCCGGTAGGATATTTATCATAGCGTGAACGCACAAACATGAGCGAACTCAATTTCGATTTGTCATATCCCCCGATGACAAATAAGTATTCATCCATTGGAACAGTCGTTTGAAATAGATGCGAGTTTACAAACTGATACCCGTGTTCAGATTTAATTGTAAACAAGAAACGATTCTCCGTGGCGCTCTTATAGTTCTTTAAATAAGCCATTGATTGTTGTTTCGGTAAAAATGGTGTTTTCTTGATGGGTTTCGGTTTTACCACCGTCGCCTTCTTCATGTTTTTTGAAGCGACCCATCCGGTTTTGTTGCCGTAGCGAATTTTGTAGTAACCTGCCAACTGTTCATTCACGGTGACGGTCGTCCCTTTCTTCAACGTGAAGACTTGTTTTTTATGTGCGTCGACCCGCGAAT
This sequence comes from Exiguobacterium sp. s21, assembly GCF_018617975.1. Classification (NCBI taxonomy): domain Bacteria; kingdom Bacillati; phylum Bacillota; class Bacilli; order Caryophanales; genus Exiguobacterium; species Exiguobacterium sp. s21. Next base: position 401,318 of record NZ_JACSLF010000001.1, read on the forward strand.
AAACAATGACTTGGCGTTGAGTCACATAAGGAGTCGGCTTCAACGCCACACCTTTTCGAACTTTACGCGTGAGCGACTGCTCGTTCACATAGCCCGTCCGATTTGCATAACGGACCTGTACCCAACTTCCTTTCTTGGCGACATACGTGACCACCTTTTGCTTGGGTATGAGAATGAGTTGCTTCCCTTTATAGGAGGCGGTCGACCGTAAATACACGGCAGTCTTCGTTTGATAGGACGTTAATGTCGTCGTCGCAGCATCCACGGTCGAAGTAATCGGGGTTAATGTGGCGAGCACGATCATCAATGCAATGACATAAGTCATGATTTTATTCACTTGTCTATCCTCCTTATTTAATCAACTGCTTCACAGACGGTGACAGGTTACCCGCCGCATCCTTTACCCGAACGGATAGAGTTGTTCCCTTTTTCAAGCCTTTAAAGGTGAGCTTATAAGTCCCTTTGTCCGTCACCTTCGTTTGCATCGTTTTTTTGCCATAGGTGACAACGACCGTCGCTTTCGGTTCCGCTTTCCCTTGAACAACGCCAGACTTGGCTGTGACGGCGTTCACTGTCGCTTTTGCCGGAGCAATTTTATCGACGATAGCCGTCGTATAAAGTGGGCTCTCCAATTTGCCATTTACAGCTTGAATGGTGTAAGTTTTCGCCTGCTTTAGGGAAACATTGACCGCGAACTTTCCTTTCGAATCCGCAGTGGCGGTATACGTTTTACTGTTTACCCGGACGGTGATGACTGTTTTAGGTTTCGTCACTCCAGTGATGGCGCGATCTAGATTCGAGACCGGCTTCACATCAAGAACGGCAAATTCACCTTTTGGTCCTCGAATGACTTTCCCAAATACAGGGTCACTTAATTGTATTTCGTACATCAAAGACGTAAGAAGCGGAATCCCACCCTGGTAGAAGCCTCCGACGTACGCATACATATCGCCTGGCTTGAATCCGTTATAAATGATTTCCGCATCCTTTGTCGCGGTGACCTTCAAGACGGTCCCTTTTTTATAGATTCCGGGTTTTAAATCAAACTTCGCTGTCGCCGGCTTATAATCATATACTTTATGTTTCGATATATGCTTCTTTCCATAGCGATCAGTCACTTCGATGGTGACGAGTTTCCCTCTGGCGATTAATCCCTTCATCGCAAACGTTCCATTTTTCTGAACTGCGACGGTCTTACCATCAATCTTGATTGCTTTAGTGCCCGGTAAGGCTAGTCCTTTTAGATTGAACGTCTTCTTGTCCTCATTTAATGAAATCCCTTTACTTAGTTCGACAAGCCCCAGGTTATATGGTGTTTTTGTCACGACACGCTTTTTGATCGTATTGTTCCCTTTTAAATACACCGTGCCGGCTAGTTTACCGGTTCCTGATTTGAATTGTTTGGCATATACCGTCTCTTTTACGCGCTTCCCTTTCTCCACGATGACCGTCCCATAGGCATGAATCGGTAAGGTTACGTCTGCATTCACAATCAATGTGGCTCCTTCAAGCACGATGATCCGTTCGATATACCGGTTTTCTTCAAACAGTTTCGTCAAGTTGACCGTTCCGCTCGTCACGACCCAATTCCTGGAGGTGACGTCGTACTCTTCAAACGCCATCGCCAACCCTTTCGGAATCGATTTCACTGTAAGCACATTGTCATACATATCGATGACATCAAGACCAATCAATTCCCATTTACCAGCCATTCCGAAGTCTCGACGATTCAAATCCACCTTTGCTATTTTCGAACGTCCTTCCCAAGGCTCCAGCGTTTTTGTAATCCCGCTCGGCAAGTGTTTGAACGTTGCTTTCACCTTGAAAAAGCCGCTGTTGTCGTCTGCTTGAACGACCAATTGCGAGTCTTTTGTCTTGGAATGTACCATCTTTACACTCTTAAAGACAGGCAAGGTGGTATCTGGAGTGACTTGAAACACAGGTTTCAAGTTGATGGGTAGTTGAACCTCATAGCGATGATTCGTCTCGTCATCATAGAACGAGACTCTTTTTAGACTCCACGTCCCGATTGCATTCCATTCGTTTAAATCTTGGTCACTCAAATCAACTTCAAACTGTTTTTTCTCCGCATGATAGACAGGCGTCAGATAAAATTCTTCCTTGGCTTGTTTGTTCTCCAAAATAAGGCTCATCGGATCCGTCGGTACCTTCAATCCGTCCAAGTCAATGGTCATGAAGAAAGATTTCACTCTGTTCAACTGAGTGACGTCCAACGTTTTTGAGATTCCGTCCACTTTTGTTAATTTCGGTTTTGGAAACACGAGTGTGAACACTTTTTTGTCAGCTACACGCGAGAGATCCAACTGATGTTCGCCACCGTTCTCATCTCGAACGATTAAACGTGACAGAATCCAATCACCTTCCGCTTGAAAATTCCAACTTTCTAAATCGACTGTAAGTTCAAGTCCATCCATGTTCGGATATGCAAACACAGTCTCTGTTTCTTTCGGAGATTGTACGTTCTGTAACTCCGCCTCAACCTCTAGAATCCCTAGTTCGGTTGGTTTATCTAACTTAAGAGTAATATCCGTCTTAACATAGCTAGAGGAGAACGTTTTTCCTGATGCTTTCATTGATACGAGAGAAACCTGGTCCCCAGTTGCACCTTTAATAGGCTCACCAATAAAAGAAGTTCCTAATAAAAAAATAGTTGTCAGTAACAATAAGCGAAGTAATTTCATGTTCATTCATTTAACGCTCCATTCTACATATAATACATTCTCCATTTAGTATAAATAATCCCAATCGTTCAATTATCTTACTTTTAAGCATATGGTCAGTAAGATTTTTAATATTGCACAATATGAGGGCGTTATTTTTATGAGAGAAAGTACTATATTTTGAATTGACGTAAACCTTTTAGAAAATCAACTCACGCTATTAATTTTGCACAAATAAAAAAGTATGCGTCGGCGCATACTTTTTAGGTCAATTCTTTCGTTTTATCGAAGGCTAACAGATTGGAATGATGGATTATGTCACTCCATCGTATTCCCTTCCGCCGGGATTGGCGTCTGCTTCAATAGGTTCGCGAAATGGTACAAGTTGTACGCCATGACGCGTCCATTCTTTTTCGTGAAGGCGTTGTCGCGCCCGGCATCGATGTACGAGTCACCCGGTCCGGCCTCACCGACCCAATATGCGTCGACGTTCGGTGGGACGGTGAAGCCGATATGTGACAGGCCATACAGGATCGAAGCACAGGCATGTTTCGCCCCGTCCTCATTCCCCGTCACGACGACACCGCCGACCTTGTTGTAGTAGATGGCCTGACCTTTGTCGTTCGTCAAAGCGCTGCCCCCATACAACCGCTCGATGACTTGCGTGGCGATGCTGCTCTTCTCGCCGAGCCAAAGCGGTGTCCCGATGATGAGGATGTCGGCGGCTTTGACTTTCTCAAAAATCTGGGGCCATGCATCCCCGTCCCCTTCATCCTCGGTCACGCCGAACGCGACGTTGTAGTCGACGACACGGACGATCTCCGAGTCGACCCCGAGCTTATCGAAGTGCGGGATGATATCCTTCATCAATCCTTCCGTATGCGAGGTCGTGTCCCCGCCTTTCAAGGAACAGTTCAAGAATAAGGCTTTCATCGAATCCCTCCTTAAGTAATCAACAGTTTAATGTTCCCGGCCCGTAGAAAGATTAATCTCGTCGACACGCTTGCCTTCACATGGGAAAATTAGGATAGACCAGATTCGGGAGGACTTGCCAATGACACGTTTCATTCATATTGCCGATTTACACCATGCGAGACATACTGGGAATGCCATCACGGCTGAACGGACCAGTTTTCCCATCCAAGCTGAGAAGCTCGCCCAGATCGCGGAAGTCATTCGACATGAAAATATCAAGGCGGTGCTCATCGCTGGTGACATCGAAGTGAGCGACCCGGAAGATTTCGTACCGTATTTGAAGACGTGGACCGCCCTCGGTGCATCCGTCTATTTGGTATACGGGGACCATGACATCAATCGGCTCGCTTACGACGACTGTTGGCGTCAGATTGAGCACGTGCATAGTTTCCTTCGACCCGGTTATGTCTTCGATGAAGCGCTCGGTGCCGCGATTTATGGGCTCAGCTGTGAGACGAACCAGACCGGGTTGAAAGAGGATGTCGCAAGGACGCCGATGCGAGACGACCTGTACCCGAATATCTTCCTTGGTCACGGGGATCGACAACGATTTCCCGCATCCGTCGTCGCCCGGCTCGGGTTCAGCTATTACGCTCTCGGTCATCATCATCGCTATGAGGTCACTCGACGTGGCGGTGCCGACCTCGTCTATCCCGGTCATGTCTTCTCGGTGTGGGACGGATGCGGCAAGGCGTGGCCGACCGGCTATGTCATCGGGGAGGTCACTCTTTCAGGGATCACACACGAGTTTCGACCATTCACAGGTCCAGAGACGCGACGGCTCAGTTTCAATCCGTTCATCCGGGACGGGTCATGCATCTTGCTCACACGCGACAATCTCGAGGGGCCGTCGGAACAATGGGTTGAAGAAGACGAAGCGGTGTTACGCGAGCTCGTCCGCTCCACGCTGACCGCCTATCCTGATGATTATTTCGTCACACCGAGCCGGTCGACCGGTTTTCCGACACGCCGGCTGTCGATGACCGGACGAACGTTGCTGAAAGAGGATGAACGATTCGAGGAATTTTTCGCCCGCAGTTTTAAGGCGACGAAGACGACCCAATAAAAATGACCCCCGATGTCTACATCGGGGGTCATTTTACAAACGTATGTTCGTTTTATGGTACAGCGCAAACAAGCGCCTATATATTCGCTTTTTCTATTCTTAGCGTAGCAAATCCCGCAACATAAGTCTATTCTTTCTCGACTGGAATCCGTACAGTGAAGACAGGCCCACTGAAGGAGGACATTCATGGAAACATACCGTTGGGACCTCAACTTGAAGGTCCGCCTGTTCGGCGAAGGGATGTTCAATCTGTTGTTTTGGATGTACTTTCCGTTCATCACCGTCTATTTCGCCCAGTCGCTCGGCGTCGAGCTGGCCGGTCTGCTCATGGTCGTGCCGCCGCTGTTCCTGTTAATCGGTAGTTTAATCGGTGGTTCGCTCGCGGACGAGATTGGACGCCGTCCCGTCATGCTCGTCGGGACGTTCGCGCAAGGGTTCTTGTTCCTCGCCTTCGCCTTCTCGACGAACGCCTACGTCGATTACATCACCTATATCGGCATCGGCTTCATGGGCGCGATCTATAAACCGGCCAGCTCGGCCATGGTCGCCGACCTCGTGCCGACCGAACATTTACGGGACGTGTTCGCGACGTTCATGGCGTCGAACAATATCGGCGCCGTGCTCGGTCCAATCCTCGGGGCGGTCCTCTTCTTCGAGCATCGCCAGGCGCTCCTGTTCGGTTGTGCCTTCGTCCTGTTCGGATACGGGGTGCTGCTCGCGGCGCTCACCCATGAGACACGGCCGGGCTCACCTGAGAAGACGGTCGCCAAAACATTCCGCACTCAAGGGCGTTCGTATGCGACGATTCTGCGCGATCCGTTGTTCCGCCTCTATTTGATTGCCGGCGTATTCGCCTTAATCCCCATCATGCAACTCGACGTGTATGTACCGGTCTATTTGATTGAACAGGCCCCGGCCACGTTCGATGTCTCGAACACGATCCTGTTCGGCTGGCTCGTCGCCTATAACGGCCTCTTGTTCGTCGTCTTCATCATTCCCGTCACGCGCGTGTTCCGGGCGTGGGACGAACGACGCGTCTTCCTGTTGTCGACGTTTCTCGCCGGCTTCGGGACGTTCCTCATCGCTTTCTCGTCGAACATCTGGTATTTGCTCATCGTCACGACCGTGTTCACATTCGGCGAGTTGATTCGCTCTCCGGTCAGCCAGAGCTTCGTCAGCCGCTACGCCCCGGCCGAGTCACGCGGACAATACATCGCGGCCGATACGCTTCAAAACACGATCGGCAAATTCCTCGCACCAGTCACAGTACTCATCTCAGGTTTCGTCTCCCCGCTCGCCGTGTTCACGCTCATCTTGCTGTCGGCACTCGTCGGGATGGCGCTGTATTCGAAATTATTCCAACGACTTACGCAACAAGACGGATGACCGCGGTTATCCGTCTTTCGCTTGTCCATCGAACAAATCCTCGCCGAGCGATCCGAAACTCATCGCCGACTGCCCGACGAGACCGCGGACGCCGAACGGCTCCCGGCACGTCTGTCTTCCGATGACGATGCTGTCCTCTGCCGTCAACAAATATGGACCTACCTCACGTTCGACGATTCGTTCTTTACGGGTGAACAGATTGTCCTCGTCGACTTGATACAGCCGCGTCGACACGGTGTCCCGGTTGTCGATGCGGAGTTCCTCCCGGTTCGTCGGGTAGAGCACGTTCTGGAGATAGAAGCCGCCGCCTTCGAAGTCCCGCTCCGAACCGAATCCGCTGATGCGCGACTTATATTTTCCGGAAATCACAGCCGCCTCGTAGTCGTTCCGGGAGAACGGTTTTGACTCGTTGTCGTTCAAGAACAAGTATTGGCGCATCTCGGGCCCGACCTTCTCCAAGATATAGCGCACCTTGCCGAGGATCGGGAAGTTCCGAAGGACGGAATGCTCGCGCTGATGGCGGTCCTTCCGTCAGAGGTACAAGATGAACAGGAACGGGGCGGCAATCGTCGACACCATCAGGACGAGCACGATGGCGAGCATCGTCGTATTCACGGACATGAGTGGTTCCTCCCTCACGTATAGTCTTTATCCGATACCACGGGTCCTTCCTGATGGAACGAAAAAAGCCGACGTTTTCGTCGGCCCTTACTTCTTGATCAATTCGTTCGCCTTGTCGACTTTCGCTTTGTCGTGCTTCAACTGCTTCTCGATATCGTACGCCATGTACATATCGTTCTTGATCATATAGTCGGCGATCTCGGCATGGTCTTCGATCGCTTGGTTTAATTGTTTGATGAGCACTTTCCGGACCTCGGGTGACGCCGTCTCGGTCACGGCCACCGCATAGGCGCGGACGGCCGACTTCGCCGTGATGAGCAGATCGGTCGCAATCAATTCGTCCCGTTGTTTGCTGGCCCGTTTCAAGTTTTCCGTGATTCCCATCCGTCTCTCCTCCTTACGCCTTCTTCGGCAACAGTTGTTTCAGTTCACTGATCGCTTGCTCGGTGTTCTTCAAATGTTTGCGGGCGATCTTCTGCAACTTCTCGTCTTTGATGAGCGGTTCGCTCACGTATCCTTTGACGAGCCCCGCTTGCTTCAGCGTCAACATCTCATGAATCTCTAACACTTCATGGATGGCGAGTTTGTTTTTAGCCATGTCCGTTCCTCCTTTTAGCGTGTCGAATGAATGTGCGCTTCTTCGCGCTTATGCTTGAGCAACCAACCGTGGAACACGAACTCGACGATCGCGGTCACTAACGCCGTGTACAGCGCAAGCAATACAAAACTCGTCTCGGTCCCGATATCGAAGTCGAGAATCCACAGGAAGAACCACGTCAAGAAGAAGACGAGGCCGAAATCGGCCGCTGTCGCAATTAAGTTACCGAATTTCCGTAATACGAACATGTCGCCCACCCCATAGGCAATCAGTCCGACCGCAATCGAAATCCAAGCGGCGTGGTACCATGGGACATCAAACCCGAGCGTCAAGACCGCGATAAACACGACGAGTAACGTCCCTAGTTTCAGACTCAGCGCTTTTCCATGATTCACTTGCATCCACGTTCACCCTTTCCCCGTGATGGCGTTCGTACATGGACCATGTTTCCGTTCGTCCTCCCGTTCAAACGAAAAGTTTCACGGTCATTATCGGACGAACATGATGAGAGTCAAACCATCACAATGGAAAGGTGGACTGGTAAATGCTAGACCTCAAGTCGGCTTCGGTAATGACTTGATCTCATGATTTTCTAGAAATATTTACAAATTGATGTCATGACTTGGGTGGCAGTGATTTCACGGCCGGTCCTTCAATGACTTCCCCGTTCGGTTTGAACCGCGAGCCATGACACGGACAGTCCCACGAGCGCTCGGCCTGGTTCCAGTTGACCGTACAGCCCATATGCGTACAGGCCGACCCGACCATCGAGACGTGTCCGTCGGGATCCCGGTAGGCAGCGACGTGTTCGCCATTATGTTTGACGATGGCACCTTCATCGAGACCGAGCTCATCCACTCGTTTGTCCGTCGGCTTCAGCTTGCCTTTGACGAGTTCCTTGGCCACGTCGGCATTCGTCTTAATGAACCGGGCCGCGTCCGCGAGCTTCCATTTCGAACGTGTCGGGTCATACAGCTCCTCATAGCGGTTCGGTTGATTCGTGACCAAGTCGGCAATGAGTCGGGCCGCCACGATGCCTTGGCTCATCCCCCATTTCGAGAAGCCGGTCGCGACAAACACATGCGGCGTATCGTTCGTCATCCGCCCGATGTATGGCACTTTGTCGAGCGTGATCAAATCTTGGGCCGACCAATGGTGGCTGAACGTCTCGGTACCGAAATGCCGTGTCCCGAAATCGCCGAGCTTCTGGTAACAGGCCAACGTCTCTTCCTTATGGCCCGTCAAATGGTTCTCGCCCCCGAACATGGCCATCTTCTTGCCATTGTCGAATTTGACGTGCCGAAGCGAACGGCTCGGCTTGTCGACGCTGATGAACATGCCTTCCGGGAACATGTCGACCTCGGCCGAGACGACGTATGAACGCTCGACTTCCATCTTCGCGAAATAGAGGCCTTTGAAGTCGTTGAACGGGAAGTGGGTCGCGACGACGACGTCATGTGCCTCGATCGTGTGGCCCGTGATTGTATCAAGTCGGTTCGGCGTCCCATATTCGATGCCGGTCACCCGGGTCATCTCATAGAATGTCCCACCGAGCTCGAGGAACCGGTCCATCAGCCCTTGTAAGTATTTGACCGGATGGAATTGGAGCTGGTCGCGCATGACGGTCGCCTTCTTGACGTCGTACGGCAACAGACCGTTCACTTCGTCCGTGGCGTCACCACCGTCGATTCCCAGTTGTTCATACGCCTCTTCTTCTTTCTCGAGCAGTTTCGCCGAGCTCGACGAGGAGAGAGAATACATATAGGCGTGCTGGCGCTCGAGGTCACAGTCGATGTTCAGTGTGTCGACTTGTTCCTCGAGGAAACGGAGCGCGTCCATGTTGGCCCCGTAATACAGTCGCGCCTTGTCTTCCCCGAGCGATTTGACGAGCTCCGTATAAACGACGCCGTGCTGGGCCGAGACTTTGGCCGTCGTGTAACCAGTCGTGCCAGTCGCGAAACGGGCCGCTTCGACTAGAACAACCTGCTTGCCTTGCTCAACCAACTGCAAGGCGGCGAGTACGCCGACGATGCCGGCCCCGACCACGGCAACCTCTGTCTTGACGTCTTCGTTGAGCGGTTTCAGCGTCTTTACCTCGACGTCGCGCCAAAACGATTTCGGAAAATCTTGTAACATACGTGTCCCTCCTCCAAGAAAATTCAACGGTTTCGAATGCATGGATGAATTACCCTTCATTCGAGAACGAGAAACAAAAAAAGAGACCTGGCTCAGGTCTCTTGGTCGCTCGGGATGACAATCTCATCGAACTGTTGGTCACGGCAAAGGGTGATGGCCTGCATCGCAAGCTGGTAGTCCACTTCCGGCAATGTGATCAGCTCGGTCGGGAGCACCCACTCCTTGTTGTTGTACAGATGGATGACGAGTTTGACGAGAATGAAATCCTGTTTCTCGAACGTGTTGTCGTCGATGATGGTGGCCGTACTGATCTTGCCTTGCTCAAGATCCATATACGGCAACAATAGATTCCGCACCCGCTCATTCCCGGCGATCACGTAAAGGGCGGAGAAATACTCTTTCTTGACGTCTCCGGGATTAACGAGGCGCTGGGCCAACTGTTTGAACACATCGTAGTGCTCGGTCGTCAAGAAGTTAAGGTTATTCATGTCTGTCGTTCCTCTCTGTGTAAGCAAAAATCAATCTGTTTATACTAATTCCACCCTTTTGCACTTTATAACCCTCTGACAATGCTCATACCCCCACCTGTATCTGCCAAATCTTTTCAAAATTTTAGGTTTTTATTTATTTTGATAGTGGAACTATATCTTCGTCGTTCATTCACCAGTTGTTCAAAAAAGGAGGAGTTTCATGTTTCGTCATCAGAAGGAATTGCAGTTCGAAGTGAAAGTCGATCGTCCCGACCCACAGCTCGCCCGTCAAATCCAAGAGGTGCTCGGCGGTCAGTTCGGGGAAATGACCGTCATGATGCAGTACTTGTTCCAAGGCTTCAATTGCCGCGGAGAAGAAAAGTATAAGGACATGCTCATGGACATCGGGACCGAGGAGATCGGCCACGTCGAGATGTTGTGCGCCCTCATCTCGCAACTGCTCGACGGCGCGTCACCGGACGACCAGGCCGATGCGGCGAAAGACCCGGCGACGGCAGCCATCCTTGGCGGGATGAACCCCCAGCATTTGATTGTCAGCGGGCTCGGCGGACTGCCGACGAACTCGAATGGGGTGCCGTGGAACGGATCGTATATCGTCGCGAGCGGGAACTTGCTCGCCGACATGCGCTCGAACTTACACGCCGAGACGCAAGGCCGGCTCCAAGTCGCCCGTCTGTATCATATGACGAAAGACGAAGGCGTCCGGAAAGTGTTCCGCAAGATGCTCGCCCGTGACCGCTACCACCAGTACCAATGGATGGCGGCCATCGATGAGCTCGAAGAGAAGAACGGCGTCATCGTGCCAGCAAGTTTCCCGGCGAAAGACGAGAAAGAAGCCGAGAAACATGGCCTCGAGTTCTGGGACTTGTCGGAAGGCAATGAGTCGAGCCAAGGCAAATGGGCGACGGGCAGCGCGCCGGACGGTGCCGGCGATTTCGTCTATTTGAGCGACCCGGCCCCGCAAGGCCAGAAGCCGGTCATGGACATCCCGGACAAGACGCTCCATCACGATTTGGACGATCCGGGCAGTGTCGAGAAAGTCGTCAAAAAAGTGACAGACCAAATCAAAGGCAAATAAGAAAAAGGCTGGCCCGAGGGTCAGCCTTTTCACATGCGCCGGAGCGAGATGGCTTCACGCATCTTCTGGAGCGACTCTCTCCCGTCTTCCCCACGCCGCATCATGACGACGGTGAACAAGGCGTCAATCAGACTGAGCTCGGCGATTCGCGAGGCGAGCGCCTCAGACCGGAACTCGGTCTCTTGCGACACCGTGTAGAGGGCGACATCACACAGCTTCGACAGCGGTGACTTCGCATAATTTGTGATCGCAATCGTCGGGACGCCGCGCTCGTTCAACACTTTCGCCACGTCGAGCGTATCTTTCGAGGCACCCGAGTGCGAGATGAGGACGGCGACGTCGTCGTTCGTCAGTTGGGACGCCGACATGAGCTGCATGTGCGACTCCAAGTTCGCGGTGACGAACAGACCGCTCCGGACGAACTTATGGTACGCGTCGAGCGCGATGACGGCCGAGCCCCCGCTCCCGAAAAACTCGATGCGACGAGCCGACAACAGCAGCGCGACCGATTTGTCGAGCGAGGCCGCGTCCAAAATTTGCCGGGTCGCCTCGAGTGTCTTCACGTTCGAGGTGAAAATCTTCTCGGCAATCTCATGCGGCGTGTCCTCGTTCGAGATGTCTTCATGGATGTCTTGGAGCGGCGCGACGACATCGGTGGCGAGCGCGATTTTCAGCGCCTGATAGCCTTTGAAGCCGACGCGCTGGCAGAAACGGAACACGGTCGACTCGGCGACGTCGAGGTCGTCGGCGACTTGGTTGATCGTATGATGGATGATGCGTTCGGGCTGTTTCAAGATATAGTCGGCGATGCGTTGCTCTTTCTTGCTCAGTGTCGTATAGGCGCCACGGATGCGGGCCAGGCCGTTCATCGATTCCATGTGTCTCACCCTTTTTCTTTTTACGATACCGTTTCGAAAAAAATTCCGCAATCAAAGACTGACCGTTCCTTCGGACAATGTGCCAAACTATTGACCCACCGGGGAAAATATTCCCTTCACGTCAAGACAAATATGCTATGCTAGGAAAGCTCATTTTTGAGAAACTGTCCGTTTTCGTCCATTTGTCCCGATATTATTAAAGAAAGGTTTGGTCCCCATCGAACATCATCTCCATAGTACATACAGTCTTCCCCTCGTCTTGTTATCCATAGCCGTCGCCGTCTTCTCGGCCTTCGTCTCGCTCGATATTAGCAGTCGGCTCAAATATGCCGAACGAGTCTCGCGCATCCGTTGGGTAAGCGCCGGAGCCCTCAGTCTCGGGCTCGGCATTTGGGCGATGCATTTCATCGGGATGTTGGCATTCCATTTAGAGGCCGACGTATCCTACCATATCGGTATCGTCATCGCCTCGATCGTCCCAGCCATCATCTCGTCCGGGTTCGCCTTCTATATCGTCAGCCGTCAGACGGCGCGTCCGCGCGACCTCGTCATCAGCGCTGTCTTCATCAGCATCGGCATCGTCTCGATGCATTACGTCGGCATGGAAGCGATGCAGATGAACGCCGTTTTGACGTACGACCCGGTCATGTGGCTGTTATCGGCCGTCGTCGGGTTCATTGCCTCGCTCGTCGGGCTGTATCTCTTGTTCTCGCTCCCGGACGTGCCGCGGTTCCATTGGCGGAGGCTCGCCTGTTCGCTGTTGATTGGGCTCGCCGTCTCGGGGATGCATTATATCGGCATGGGCGCGGCCGAATTCACCCCGTTCGCGACGCCTCAAGCATTGACCGGCTTCTCGATGGACAGCACGCTCCTCGCCTTCTGGATCGGCGGCAGTGTCACGACGCTGTTCGTGCTCATGCTGATCTCGCTTCGCAATGAGAAGCAACTCGAGCGTCAGTCCATCGAACTCGAAACGAAGTTCCAGTCCGTCATCGAGTCGGCGAACGATGCCATCATCGTCGCGGATGCCGAACGTCGCATCGTGCAATGGAACCACGGGGCCGAGCGCCTATTCGGATATACGGCAAGCGAGGTGCTCGGGGAATCGATCACGCTCATCATGCCCGAGCGCTTTAAAGTCGCACACGAACAAGGCATGAAACGCTATCGCGAGACGCGCGAAGCAAACGTCATCGGCCGTACGGTCGAGCTCGTCGGCTTGCGAAAAGACGGGACCGAGTTCCCGTTCGAAATGTCGCTCGGGACGTGGGAGACGGAGGCGGGTCTCTTCTTTAGCAGCATCATCCGCGATATTAGTGAACGGAAACAAATCGAAGAACAAATTAACGACCTCGTCTATTTGGACACGTTGACCGGCCTGCCGAACCGACGCCTGTTCAATGACCGGCTCGACGCCTTGCTTTCCCAAGGCAGCGAGTCGACGTTCTCGTTGTTCTATATCGATCTCGACAACTTCAAGGTCATCAACGACCGATTCGGCCACTCATCAGGCGACGTCTTCTTGCGCCAAGTGACGGACCGGCTGTTGACGACGATCAATAAGAGCGACACGCTCGCCCGTCTCGGCGGGGACGAGTTCGTCATCCTGTCGCCGAACACCGGCAGCAACTTAGCCGCCCACCGCGCCCAACAGATTACGAACGCGTTGAACCAACCGTTCTTGCTCGAAAGTGAGGACGTGTTCACGAGCCTATCGATTGGCATCAGCCTCTATCCGTCCGACGGGCGGACGGCCGATGACTTGTTGAAGAACGCCGACATCGCCATGTATCGGGCGAAAGAGGACGGCAAGAACGGCTTCCAGTTCTTCACGAAAGACATGAACGAGTCTGTCGCGCGCAAGTCACAGCTCGCGATGGCGCTCCGGAAAGGCATCGGCCGCGGCGAGTTCTCGATTCATTATCAGCCGCAAGTGCACCTCGAGACCGAGGTGCTCATCGGTGTCGAGGCACTCGTGCGTTGGACACACCCCGAGCTCGGCATGATTTCCCCGGCCGAGTTCATCCAGATCGCCGAGGAGACCGGCAGCATTCATCGTCTCGGCGAGTACGTCTTGAACGAGGCGTGCCGGCAGAACAAGGCGTGGCAGGATGCGGGCGTCGAACCGTTCCGCGTCGCCGTCAACATCTCGGCGCTCCAGTTCGCGCAAAAAGATTTGCCGGACATTGTCAGCCAGGCGCTCGAGGCGAGCGGGCTCGCACCGGAATACCTCGAGCTCGAGTTGACCGAGACCGTCATCCAGAGCGCGCAAAGTGCCATCGAGACGATGGAGGAACTCGTCGCCCTTGGCGTCCACTTGTCGATTGACGACTTTGGCACCGGCTACTCGTCGCTCAGTTATTTGAAGCTGTTCCCGATCGACACGCTGAAAATCGACCAACACTTCACGAAAAACATCGAGACGGATTCGAAGGACGCCGCCCTCGTCAAGACGATCATCCGAATGGCGCACGAGCTCGGTCTGAACGTCATCGCCGAAGGTGTCGAGACGAAAGCACAAGTCGCCTTCCTCAAGGCCGAGGATTGTAACCAGGCGCAAGGCTACTATTACAACAAGCCGATGCCCGCCGAAGATCTTGACTCGTTCCTGTATCCATATAAGAAAAGTGTCTGACCCTCGTCCCGCCTACTCGTTAGGTCGGGACGCTTTTTTTTGTTATTCGAAAAAAATTCCGTCATTCGACTTGTAAATCGAATTTAATTTGATATTATAGTGTAGAGATGGAAAAAAATTCGATTTAGAGGTGACGATATGCAAATCGGTTTGATTGGATTAGGCAAGATGGGATACAACTTGGCGCTCAACTTGAGCGACCATGGCCACACGGTCGTCGGGACAGACGCCGGGAACATCGAGGCGACATCGAAGTTTGAGATCGTACCAACGCTCGAAGACGTCATCAACTCGCTCGAGACGCCACGCGTCATCTGGGCGATGGTGCCGGCCGGTGACATCACCGAGGCCGTACTGGCAGAACTGCTCGAGAAGCTCGAACCGGGTGACATCGTCATCGACGGTGGGAACTCGAACTACAAGCTGTCGGTCGCACGCGCCGAACAGTTCAGCGCCAAAGGCATCGCCTTCTTCGACTGCGGGACGAGCGGCGGCACGGAAGGTGCCCGCAACGGCGCCTGCACGATGGTCGGTGGTGACGCCGACGCTTGGCCGACGATCGAACCGATCTTCAAAGATCTCTCGGTCGAGAATGGCTACTTGTATACGGGACCTGCCGGCAGCGGCCACTTCTTAAAGATGATCCACAACGGCATCGAATACGGGATGATGCAGGCGATTGCCGAAGGGTTCGACATTTTGGAAAAGAGCCCGTTCGATTACGATTACGAGCAAGTCGCCCGTGTCTGGAACCACGGATCGGTCGTCCGCTCATGGTTGATGGAGTTGACCGAGAACGCGTTCTCGAAAGACGCGAAGCTCGACGACATCCGCGGCGTCATGCATTCCTCAGGGGAAGGAAAATGGACGGTCGAGACAGCGCTCGAGTTACAGGCAGCGGCCCCGGTCATCGCCATGTCACTCATGATGCGCTATCGCTCGCTCGAGGACGACACGTTCTCAGGGAAAGTTGTCGCCGCGCTCCGCAACGAGTTCGGGGGCCACGCAGTCGTCAGGAAATAACCGCAAGGAAAAGGTCAGGGGTGGCCTTTTCCTTTGTAAATATTTGTAAACGGTTACACATACGGTAAAGGGGGAAATACATATGTCGGGTTCGACACTCATTTTAATCGCAGTCGCAGGGTTTTCTTGCTCTTATTCTTAGTCATGCGGACGAAGCTCCACGCGTTCGTCTCACTTCTACTCGTCAGTTTGCTCGTCGGGGTCGCTGCCGGTATGCCGCTCGGGGACGTCATCGCCTCGATTCAGAACGGGATGGGCGGCACGCTCGGTTTCGTCGCCGTCGTCGTCGGTCTCGGCGCCATGTTCGGGAAGATGTTAGAAGTATCGGGTGGCGCGGAACGCCTCGCCCAGACGCTCGTCAATAAGTTTGGAGAAGACAAGGCGCAATGGGCACTTGCCCTTACCGGCTTCATCGTCGCCGTTCCGGTCTTCTTCGACGTCGGCTTCATCATTCTCGTTCCAATCGTTTACGGCCTCGCCAAAAAGACGGGCCGCTCGCTCTTGTACTACGGGATTCCGCTCCTTGCGGGTCTCGCCGTCACGCACAGCTTCATCCCGCCGACGCCTGGTCCGATTGCCGTTGCCAACTTGATTGGTGCCGAGCTCGGATGGGTCATCTTGTTCGGGGTCATCGCCGGGATTCCGGCCGCGATTTTGGCCGGTCCGGTTTTCGGAAAATATATCGCGAACAAGATTCAAGTCAACATTCCAGACTATATGGAATTCGAAGAGATCGAAACGTCGAAAGAGCTGCCTAGCTTCAAGATGATTGTCTCGCTCATCTCGATTCCGCTCGTGTTGATTCTCGCGAACACGTTGTCTGCCGTCTTATTAGAAGAAGGAAACAGCATCCGCACGTTCTTCACGATCATGGGTCACCCGTTCGTCGCCTTGACGCTCGCGACGTTGCTCACGTTCATCTTCCTCGGCACACGCCGCGGCTATACACGTGACGAAGTGCAAGAGATTGCGACGAAAGCGCTCGAACCGGCCGGGATTATCATTCTCGTCACCGGTGCCGGTGGTGTGTTCAAACAAGTGTTGATTGACTCAGGTGTCGGTGACGTGCTTGGGGAAATGATGGCCGGGTCACCGCTACCGGCGATCGTGCTCGCCTTCTTGATCGCGACCGTCGTCCGTGTCGCCCAAGGATCGGCGACCGTCTCGATGGTCACGGCGGCAGGACTCATCACACCGCTTCTCGAACTTCAAAATATCACCGGTGCCGCGCTCGGCCTCATCGTCATCGCGATTGCCTCTGGTGCGACGGTGTTGTCTCACGTCAACGACTCAGGCTTCTGGCTCGTCAACCGCTACTTCGGTTTGGATGTGAAAGATACGCTCAAATCGTGGACCGTCATGGAAACGATTATCGGATTGACCGGCTTCGCGGTCGTCTTCTTGATTAGCTTGTTCATTATTTAAGTTAGGAAGTGATGTGTGTGTACACGATTGGCGTCGATATCGGGACGACGAGCACGAAAGCCGTCCTGTTCCATAACCAGCAACAACTCGCGGTACATAACGTGTTGTACCCGCTCCTCACCCCGGACACGGAGACGGCCGAGCAAGACCCGGTCGTCATCTACGGGGCCGTGCTCGAGGCAATCTCTGCCGTCCGTGCCAGAGCCGACGGGCCGATCCGCTTCGCTGCGTTCAGTTCGGCGATGCATAGCTTGATTGCGCTCGATGCGTCGGGTCGCCCGCTCACCCACAGCATCACGTGGGCCGACAGCCGGGCCAACCCGTATACGCAAGAAATCAAACGTGAGTTCGATGCGAGCGCGCTCCATATGCGCACCGGCACACCGGTCCATCCGATGGCGCCGCTGTCGAAGTTGCGTTGGTTGAAAGCGGAGCATCCGGACGTGTTCCAGCAGGCGACCAAGTTCGTCTCCATCAAAGAGTACGTCTTCTATCGCCTGACCGGGCGCTTCGTCATCGACCACTCGATCGCCTCGGCGACCGGGCTGTTCAATCTGAAAAATTGCGACTGGGATGCGGAGGCGCTCGCCGTCGCCGGAGTCACGCCCGAGCAACTGTCCGAGCTCGTACCGACGACGGAGATTTTAACGCTTAAATCGGATGTCGTTGCAACGCTTGGCTGGGACTTCCCGCTCGTCATCGGGGCGAGCGACGGGGTGTTGTCAAACCTCGGGGTTGGGGCGTTCGAACAAGGTGTCGTCGCCGTCACGATCGGGACGAGCGGTGCCATCCGCACGGTCGTCCGGGAACCGGTCGAGGACCCGAAAGGTCGCATCTTCTGTTACGCCTTGACCGACAAGCATTGGGTCATCGGCGGGCCGGTCAATAATGGCGGCATCATCCTGCGTTGGCTCCGCGACGAGTTCGCGGCGAGCGAGGTCGAGACAGCGAAACGGCTTGGGATGGACGCGTATGATGTGTTGACCCGCATCGCCGAGACGGTCAAGCCGGGATCGGACGGCCTGTTGTTCCATCCGTATTTGATGGGTGAACGGGCCCCGCTCTGGGACTCGAACGCACGTGGCTCGTTCTTCGGCTTGAGCATCCACCACAAGCGCGAGCACTTCATCCGCTCGGTGTTAGAAGGCGTCATCTTCAACTTGTATACGGTCATGCTGGCGCTCGACGAATTGACGGGTGCGCCGAACCGGATTCACGCGACGGGCGGGTTCGCCCAGTCAAACCTGTGGCGCCAGATGATGGCCGACATCTTCGATACGCCGGTCGTCGTGCCGGAGAGCCATGAGAGCTCGTGTCTCGGTGCCGTCATGCTCGGAGAGTATGCGTTCGGCGATATCGACGACTTCACGGCCGTGCCGCAAGTGACGCATGAACATGCGCCCAATCATGAAGCAACAACGATTTACCGGGAGTTGCTGCCGATTTATATCCGGCTCTCCCGCCATCTCGCGGAAGAGTATGAAGCGATTGCCGCGTTCCAGCGGAAGTATGTATAGGAAAAGGCCGAGTTCATCGCGAACTCGGCCTCTTTCATATTCAATATATTTTTTATAACCCTTCTAAAAAGTTTACTAAGGTATTCAAAGACTCATGTTCAAGATTCCAATAACCTCTCTGAGCTCCTAAGCCTAAATTATTTACAATACTAGGCATTGAAGCTAAGAATACTAAGGTTTTAGCCTTTGATAAATTTTTTGGCGTCTCCACTGATTGATTATTTTCAATTTCCTCTATGTGCCGATTCGTCAAACTCATTATAGGATGGGATTCTTGAGTTTTTAAACACAGATCTTCTAACATAGTCCCTTCTTCATTACCTGGCATAATAAAAATACCTACCCGAATTTGATTAGTAGTGTATTTTAATTGAGTTGTAGGACGAGGCAGAGAATTATTTGAAAGAATTGAACAAATACTCATAAAAGCACTCTCCTGGGAACCATCAGAATCTCTAATGATTGCAATCGCTTCTACTTGTTCGAAACCAGTTCTATTTTTCAAAGCTGGAATTTCATGTCTAAATTTATCCACGCCTCCTATTTCGACTATCTGAATATCATCTTTTATTCGAGATAGCGAAGAATTATTTTTAAGTAACGCTTTAAAAAATTCTATTTCATCTTTACCTTCAACTAACAAAAGTTTTTTCTTGGTAATTTCCGAAGACACTTGTTTTATTACAGCGTTAGGTAGAATCGGCATTAACGGACCTCCCAACCATTATTTAAAGCTACCTCAAGAGAATCATAAGTAAAAGATTTCCCCACTTGATGATTTTCTTTCGAATTTTCAAGCCTATAATACTTAAACCCACTTCGTTGATTCTCTGAAATCCCATTCACAGCAGCTATTAAACATTCGTAACTATGAGTAGTCGCGAATATTTGGCAATTGTATTCATTAGCTACATCACTTATCATTTTCCACACTTTAGGCAGCATAGAATAATGAATTCCATTCTCTACTTCATCTATAAGTACAACTCCATTTTTATAAGACATAATTGAAATTAAAATAGTTAAAATCCTTCCAATTCCATCTCCCATATAATTTATCGGTATTTTTTTACCAATTCCTATGTCACCATATAATAACGAAGAGTTATTTGATAGTGTTATAGACGTAACACTTTTTAATCGAGGCTCTAATATTTTTAAAAAATCAACAATATTAGATGCCTGATCACTAATATCTAATTCACCAAAAAGAATTGCATTTTCACTAGGGTGCATATTTTGTTTTGCAGATAAAAACCTAATATTTTTATCTGTCTTTTTCCCATTTG
Source organism: Exiguobacterium sp. s21 (assembly GCF_018617975.1). Lineage (NCBI taxonomy): Bacteria > Bacillati > Bacillota > Bacilli > Caryophanales > Exiguobacterium > Exiguobacterium sp. s21. The sequence goes on from NZ_JACSLF010000001.1 coordinate 421,117, forward strand.
ATACATTTAATTCAAGACCATTTTCCTTGATTGATAACTCGAATATTTGTTTCGGATTTGAAGAACTACTTAGTTCTAACTTTAGTGAACTGGAAGAAATTATGTTGTCATCCAAATTAGAATCGTTGAAATTCTTTAAAGCTACTCTTTTTGATAAATCATCATTAAATCTAATTACTAAATTCTCAGGCGAAGATCCAGAATTTTTAACACGTATTTTTATTTTTTTATTTAAATCGTAACTATTAAATATCGGGGCGAATAAAAACTCTTCTTTAAGCGGCAATTCGCTTATACCTCTCCAACCATATTGTCTATTTAACATATTGGGATTTAATCTGTCATAAAAAAGAAATAGCGCTTCCAAAATACTAGTTTTACCTGCGTTATTTTTACCACCAAACAAGTTTATTCTCTCCAAATTGTCTAGTTTAAGATTCTCTATCGATTTGAAATTTTCAATTTCAATTTCTCTTAACATAATTACCTCCATCACATTAATTTTACTAGAAACACTTCTTATATTTCCTTATAATTCATTTTACATTTTTAAACGCGACATAAATACCATTTTCATACTAAATAATTCAATTATTTTTCGACGTTTTGTTAATAAAAAGGGAAATACATGAAGACACAAATTTGAGAATGCAAATCTGTGTCTTCATGTATTTTATTATTGATTTTTTTTGTACGTCACCATGACGAACTGTCCGGACGCGCGTTGGCTCGTCAGTCTCAATTTCGTCTCTTTCGTGCCTTCCAGGAAGAGCGGAATCCCTTCGCCTAATACGACCGGGGCGATGGCAATCTCATAGCTGTCAATCAAGTCGTGCTCCATCGCCGCCTTGATGACCTCGCCTCCCCCAACGAGCCAGATGTCCCCGTCGACGTCTTGCTTCAATCGTTCGACGAGCTGCTCGATCGGCTCATCCGTGAATGTGACGTGCTCGGCTTCCCGGTCCGGGCTGCGTGTCAAAATGTAGTTCGGAATCTTGTCATACGGATAACCGTCCGGCTCAAGCACGAGCACTTCCTCGTACGTCTTCCGCCCCATGATGACCGCGCCGACCGTCTTGAAAAAGTCCGCGTAGCCGTTGTCCCCCTCCCCCTCGACCGCGAACAACCAATCGAGTTGGTCGTTCGGGCGGGCAATCTTTCCATCTAAACTCGTCGCGATATATAAGACGACGTTTGCCATGATGAATTCCTCCTTGATTCGTGATACATTCAGCTTACTCGACAAACACGACAAAACATGACGGGAATGGATAAAATGAAAAAACGACATCTTCACTTGATTCGATTGTTGAATCGCGGGCAACGGTTCACAGCGGATGAACTCGCTCTTGAGACAGGTGCCTCGGTCCGGACGATTCAACGCGACATGCTGACGCTCGAGGAACTCGGCTATCCGATTTGGAGCGTCCCCGGAACGGGTGGCGGTTATGAGATGTTGCCGAACCGGTTGTTGCCACCGCTCCAACTCCGGGAACAGGAAGCGGTCGCGCTCTACCTCACCCTCAAATGGATGGAACAGATCCCGGACGTACCGTTCGGGGACATGCGGGATACACTGTCCGATTGGTACGTGAACGAATTGCCGCACGACCTCGAGACGAAAATCGCCCGGCTCGAAAAGAATATCCTCTGGCTCGGAAATAAGACCGTCCCGTCAGCACCGTTCACGAAAGACGTCTTTCAGGCGGTCGAGCAACGACGGAATATCGAGATGACATACGCCACGACGAAAGGCAGCCGCACGTTCACTGTCGCGCCGGTCGGGATGGCGCTCCTCGATTTGAAATGGTACGTGTACGGCCTCTCGGATTACGGCCTGCGCCAATATCGCATCGACCGGATTGAAGCGATGCGCCTGCTCGATGAGACGTTCGAAGCGGACGACTTGGCGACGCTCCTCGAGGCGAGTGACGAACGAAGCGGTGTGACCGTTCGGCTCAAGCTCACCCCGCTCGGCCGCCGTCTGCTTGAAGACGTATTACCCGATATCAGCGAAAAGAATGAGTGGGACGTGCCGGAAGCCGAGCTCCCGTTCTTGTCGCGGCAATTACTCGCGGCCGGGGCGGAAGTCGAGGTCTTAGAGCCGACTGAACTGAGAGAGATGATGCGGGAGCACGCCGAAAGGTTATGGGATATGTATGAATAAAAAATGGGCTCAAACCGGGAAAGGTGTGAGTCCATTTTAGGTCTATTTCTGTTGAAGCTGACGAACAGACTCAAGGAGCCGCTCGGCATTTTTAGGACTCTGCAGCACATACATCGTCTCCATCAATCGATTGTATTCTTGCTCAGGCATGATGACCGCATTGCGACCATTCTTTCGGACGATGGTAATCGTTTCGCTATTTTCGTGAACTTGATTCAGGACTTTCTTTACGTTTTTTCTTGCTTCTTGATAAGTAAAGATTTTCATTGCAACCACACTCCTTCCCTGTACTAATATTAGTCTCGGATACATTCTAACCGGTCTAAAATTTTTATAAATCATATACCCTTTTCTAAAAAAAGAATTGTTTTGCGAAGAGATTCGTATAATGATAATTAATAGTATTTCATTCCATTTTAAGAAAGGGAATTTATAAATGAACCTAAAGTTTCCATATTCGAACCTGCTAACTTTTCTACTTATTTTCACTCTTTTTTTAACCCAAATTGCGATTCCACTCGTCACTCATGCTGAAGAGCACCCGCTTACGGTCGAACCATTTTCTATAAACTCCACAAAAGTTAAAGTCAGCGGAAAAGCCGAGACACTTTATGGCGTCTATGCTAATAACACATATGATGAATACCGCACTGACACGGCCGGAAATGTAGAGATTCTTTTTCCTAACGGTCCTAAAGGCGGCTTTCATTTATATGAGGTGCAACCTTCCGGATCAATCAGTCAAAGTCAATTTTTCGCACCAACTATCAAAGGCAGTATCTCTGAACCTTCGTTTTTAGGTATAAACTCAAAAAATGAAGCTGTCTTTTATTCTTATCGTGCGAATGTTCACGTAAAGGCTGGCGATGAAGTATTTAGTGAGTACGAGACTTTAACGATTCCTATGTCATCTTTGGAAAACTCAGTCGTAAAAGCTTTCAGCTCAACGGAAAACGCATTTTCTCAAACTGTCACTTTCGATCTAAACGCCTCTGATTCGTTTCAATTTCAATTAGATAAAATGCTCGTAGGCTCGCATATCTTCAAAGGGTACACGTTGCCTGGTTTACAAATTGGAATTTATGAAGCCGACGGGGAGAATCTTTTAGCGACTACTCAAGCCGACAAAAATGGTTTCTTTTATGAGAACGTAGGGGAAAATCGGGTGCTGGATATATTTAATGGCGCGTCAGGGGATTATATTTTTTCGTTCCAAGCAAACTTTTTTCCTGATCAAGAAAAGATAAAATTTGTCTCACCTAAAGATAAAGTTGGAGCCCCTGATTTTTACGTAGCGCCTTTTAAACAAGGTGATCGCTCTATCAATGGATGGGCACCTCCAAATAGTAAAGTAACCTATTTGTCTAAGCCTAGCGGAAATCCTGGTTCTTGCTCTATTCCGGACAGTGGTGTGTTGAGCTGTTCATATCGGTTGGAAAAAGAGACAACATCGATTCACGTTACAATCACGCCACCCAAAGGACAATCTTTCACTATCCCGATTGAAGTGAAAAGAAATTCTCTGCAAGTTTCAGCAGTTTCCTTGTCTGACCTATATATCGAAGGAAAGTCAACACCTTACGATATCATTCGCGTTAACACGAACCATTTACAGAACCTTTCTCAACGAGCTGATGAAAATGGTGATTTTAAGATTCGAATCCCTAAAGCTCAATACGGTGATTGGTACAAAGTGAACTCAGAAAGCATGTCGTACTACAAACCAATAGATTTAAATATTCCGGATACTCGAAAATTAGAAATACCTACGTATTCAATCACTAACAATGATTTTAAGATATCTTTAAAACACGATAAGACCACGAAACCTGACGCAAAACTAGTGATTGAAAAATCAAACGGGACTTTCCAATCCTATGCTCCAACGAGTACGGATGTGTCGGACCAAATCTATCATTTTTCTTTCCCTGATTTAACTTTAAACAACGATGATGCGTTTCGAGTGACCGTCTCTGATGGCATAACCGCATCAACTTTTGTAGAAGATATAATTACAGGACGAGACGTGATGATTAACCCGCTGACTGATGCGGACACAAAAATCACAGGTACGACATCACCTTATACGCTTGTGACAACCGATGTATCCAGCACAAGCGCATTGAGTGATGCTACAGGTAAGTTTGAACTCCCGCTCAACTCGTCAAGTGAATTGCCGAGTCAACTCATTACAATGAATGAGAAAAAAACTCAAACATATACGACACCTTTGGTATTCGAAGACGTGACAGCACCCTTTGTCAGCTCACATGACTATATGACAGGCACACTCTTTTTAACTCTTAATGAAAAAGATGTCTCCATCCAACTGAAAACTTATGACGCTCTTGGAAAAGTTATTCAGACTGAAGAAGCGCACACTGATTCAACGGAACATATCTTCCACATGCTGAATCACCCACACGAAATCAGCAAAGTTGAATTAATGTTAACAGATTCTAAAGGGCATGCATCTAAACCAATCGTGCTTAATATTCCAAAAGCCGAGAATAGCTTATCTATTGGTAACGTTACCGAAGGAGCACCTTACGTTTTAATCTCAAACGGAAGAATTGGCGATACAATTGTTGTCGAACACAAAGGGAAAATCTATGAACACCGTAATACTGAATGGACTGAAACGTCTCATATCATAATTCCGAATTTAGAAACCGGTGATCAACTTACCGCTTTTATTAAAGGCAACCTCGATAAAGTTACGACGCAAGTAGGATCAAGTAAAGTTAGACAGTCAATTTCCTCTGATCGCAAGCGAGTCTCGTTTGTCTATTATCCTGGGAAATATGAAGAAATATATTACCAATGGATTCTGATTGATGAAAACAAAAATACATTTCCTATGACAGAAGAACAAACAAAAGGCGATACAAATACGGCATTGTATTTCCCTACATCATTGCCAAAAGATCATTCTGTTCGTCTCATCATTAAATCGAAAAATGGTCAAATTTTTTATGACTTGACGAAACAATTCGATTCTCCCGATATGCCTGCGAATCCAATGAACATCTCTTGGACAGACCAGACAACTCACTTGGAACTCAATATTGGGGGCATGTCTACGGTAGAGGCATGGTACAAAGGACAGAAACAATTTACGGCCGAGGCAAATTATGAAGGAAAAGTACGTCACACGTTGCCAACTTCACTTAAAGCAGGTGATGTATGGACATTTGTTATTAGAACCGCTTTAGGTATTTCTTATTCCCATGAGGTAGTCGTAAAAGATGCAACTCCTCCAAAGCTATTGTCGCTCGACATCCCTCGTACGGATCAAGGGGATTATGTAGGTATGACTGAACCAGGAACCCGAGTCTATATCGCAGGAATAAATGAAGAGCGACTATACACACCGGATGCTACAGGGAGATTTGTCATCCCAGCAAAAGACTACGATTTCAACCAAGAATATTTGTATATGATGTTACGAGACGACAGTAAGATTGAGACTCAAATTCAAGTACCTCGGAAATTAGCAACAGAACCCGTCATTGCCGGAATCACAGTCCTCCGTGGTCAAACGATGCGAAATGCCGTTGTAACAGCACGCATTAACGGTAGCGACTATTCAGCTACAACGTCCTATGACGGCAATTTTGAAATCGCTGTTCCTACCGGTGTGCCACACACTAAAATTAAGTGGACAGTCGCTGTAGGTGATCAGATTTACGAATTTCCAGAGGAAAATGTACTTGGCAAGCTCGCTAAATTCACGACAGATCCATTCTTACCTACCCACAGCTTCATCAAAGGCAAAATGACAGCTGGAACTAGAATAGAGGCGACGGTGGCCGGAAAAATAATCGGCACCAGCGTTGCATCAAATGATGGGACTTTTTCAATCCAAGTTCCGAAACAGATCGCTGGAACGGTAATTACTTTACACGGATATCGATTAGGTTATCAATCAAAGACCACAAATGTCTTCACACTCAACTTATTCCCGACTTGGTCTTTGGGTGCCATAGACTCAGCAGACACTTATATCTCAGGTAAAGGGTTGGTTGGTTCATATGCTCAGGCGTATGCTAATGGTCGAGCAATCAGTTCGAAAGTGAAGATCGGTTCTTCTGGAACGTTCAAACTCACTATTCCGAAACAAAAAGGTGGGACATACATTACCGTTAAATTGGAGCGTTCGGGCTATGCTTCGAGTGAGAAAAAGACTAAAGTACTTTTCAATTTCACAGGCCACACAGTCAATTCAGTGACACGAAAAATGACAACATTGACGGGTAAAGGAACATCAGGATCGGTGATGACAGCCTATGTGGGAAGTCGAAAAATTGGTACTTCTGTAAAAGTTAGCTCGAAAGGAACGTATCAAATTCGAGTTCCGCTTCAAAAAGCAGGTACTAAAATCACAGTGAAACAAACCAAATCAGGTTATGTCACTAGTGCCAAAACAACGACCGTGTTGAATGTCTTTTCAAAATTGACAGTGAATCCTGTCACCCGCTCTCACACATACATGTCAGGAACAGCCGATAAAACTGCGACTGTTCAGGCCTATGTAGGTAGTAAGGCAATCAGTAAAAAAGCAACCGTTAATAGTAAAGGACAATACCGATTAACGATCCCGAAACAAAAGACAGGCACCACAGTCAAAGTCGTCTTGCAAAAATCAGGTTATCAGTCGATGAGTAAAACAATTAAAGTGAAGTGATTTCAATAAAAATGAAATTTAAAAGGAGTGTTCTCATGACCAAGCTATCGTTTTCAAAATTATTCGTCTCAATCAGTGTCATCTCATTGTTCGTCATCATGGTGTATCTTAACGTCTCGACGCTCGAGCTGAACGAGACGATCGGTTCAGGGCTGTTCTACTTGAAAGGCTATTATGAGGAAGGCAACATGATCGTCACCGAGCAAGGGATTGGCATCATCACGCTGCCGCTCGCCATCGGTCTCGTCGCATCGATATTCATCAAAGGCGCTCAATTTTATCGTGCCTCGTCGGTTACGAACTAACCTTTTTATCTCGGACAAAGAGCCCAACCGTAAATCGGTTGAGCTCTTTTTTCAATTCGCTTGGTCCATCTCTTTATGCAGTTTGAGCAACTCATTCTTGTACAAATCCGAGCGTCCTCCAAAGATGGCCTGGATGTTATTTTTCACTTTCACGACCCCGGCTGCCCCGAGTGCCTTCAACTCGTCCTCATCGATTTGGGACACCTCTTTCAATTCGACACGAAGACGTGTGAAACAGGCATCGATATCGATGATGTTGTCACGGCCACCGAGCGCCTCTTGAATGGCAAGTGCCGTCGTTTGGATTGATGTCTTTCCTGATTTCTTTTCATTGTAGTCTTTGCGGGTAAACAGTTTCGTCTCTTGTCCCCCTCGGCCCGGCGTCGCCAAGTTCCATTTTTTAATCGCGAACGTGAAGATGCCGTAATAGACGAAGAAGAATCCGGCCCCAACGACGAGGTTCATCCACCAGCGCGGCGTCCCTGGCAACACATTCACCAAGACATAGTCAATCAATCCCGAGCCACCGGCCCAGCCGATATGGGCGTCAAGAGCGTACATGAGTGCAAACGACACCCCTGTCAACACACTATGCGCGACGTAAAGAAGTGGTGCAATGAATAAGAACGTGAACTCGATCGGTTCGGTGATCCAGGTCAAGAACGCCGTCCCTGCCGCTGCGAGCAAGAGGCCACGCACGACGGGACGCTTGTCCGGGTCGGCCTGACGGTACATGGCGAACGCCGCTCCAAGAAGACCGAACATGACGATCGGGAACTTACCGGCCATAAAGCGTCCGGCCGTCACGTCGACACCTTCTGCGATTTGAGCGAGGAAAATATATTGGTCCCCGCTCACAATCGAACCGCCAACCGTCGCCGTGCCGCCAAGTGACGTCCATAAGAACGGTGCGTACCAGATGTGATGTAATCCGGTCGGAATCAATAACCGTTCGAGCATTCCGTATAACCCGACGTAAGCCGGATTTGTCGCATCACTCGCGATGACATTCGCCATCGCTGTGAGGCCGGTCTGAATCGGCGGCCAAATGAGCATCATAAAGAAACCGAGCAAGATGGAGAAGAATACCATGACGATACCGACCGAACGATCTCCGGCGAAAAAGCCGAGCATCTCTGGCGGGTTGAACGTGTGGAATTTTTTATATACCCAGACCGCAAGCAAGCCGACCGCGATCCCACCGAGCACACCCGTCTCAAGTGACGGGATACCGAGCAACATGCCGTACTCCCCGCTCTCAGCCGCCATTTCCGGTGTGATCCCAAGGGCAATCGAGATCGTCGTGTTCATGATGACGTAGCCGACGAGTGCGGCAAGTGCCGCAATTCCCGACCCGCCGGACAGACCAACCGCGACGCCAATCGCAAAGATGATTGGCAAGTTGGCGAAGATACTCAACCCGATTTGAAGCATCCCGGCACTGATCGCTTCGACCGTCCCGTTCTGTAAAAACGTCCAACTTTCTGCAAGCGGACCTGTTAGCGCCGCGCCGAGACCAAGTAAAATACCGGCCGCCGGCAAGAGCGCGACTGGTACCGTGAGCGCCTTCCCGAATTTTTGAAATACCCCGAACCATTGACTTATTTGATTCACTCCTCATGTGTAAGCGTTATCAATTCACAAAACGAACAAAGGGGAATAACTCCCCTTCGTCTTTAGCGTGCGATCGTCTCCCGTTGTTTGAGGGCCGGCCAATAGTTTTCGTTCTCGTTAATCAAATCGTCAAGGATTTGACGGGCGACCGGCGCATCGACGACGGTCCGGTTGAGCGTGAGTGCCTGGAGTGCCTTTTCATAGCTGTTCTCGAAATAGGCGTCGACGACGAGCTGTTCGTAGGCGAGCTGTCCTTCAATCATCCCTTTGTAGAAGCGAGGAATGTGTCCGAGAGCGAACGGCTTCGGTCCACGGTTCGTGAGCATCGCCGGCACTTCGACCATCGCATCATCCGGCAAGTTAGCGATGATGCCGTCGTTCTTCACCATGACGATGAAGATGTCGCCATTGTTGTAGGCGAGTGACGCTGCGACGCGAATCATGTAGCAACCGTGGATGTCGACTTCAAGATGCACGTTCTCAAGTGAGTCGTCAGCGATGATTTGATCGCACATCGAGAAGACCCGTTGCTGGCGGCCGTTGATGACTTGACGGGCCCGCGTGTTCTCCACGTCTTCCTTCTCCACCATGTCGGACGGATACAAATAATACTGAAGATACGTGTTTGGCAAATATTCCGGGAAGTCGGTGAGCATCTTCTCGACTTGCTTGAACGTCTTGATCCAAGATGGGTCGTTTGCGATCTCTGCGTCTTCTGGGATGAACCCGTCCTCTAAGATGGCGCGCTTGATGTCTTCCGTCAACTCATTGCCTTCTTTGTCATAGATGCCTGTGAACCAACCGAAGTGGTTGAGGCCGAAGTATTCCGGCACGAGATCCCAAATCTCTTTGCCGAGAATCTTCGCGTAGCTTACCATGATTGCGGCCGGCATATCACAGATATTCAAAATCTTTTTGTCATTCGGGTAGGCACGCTTCAACGCCTCGGCGACGATTGCGGCTGGGTTCGTATAATTTAAGATCCAACCGTCCGGTGAGCCTTGCCGGATGTCTGCGACGAGATCAATCATGTCCCCAATCGACCGCATCCCGTACGACATCCCACCCGGTCCACACGTCTCTTGTCCAACCACGCCGTGACGGAGCGGAATCTGTTCATCTTTCTCGCGCATCTCCAGGCCGCCCGTTCGAATTTGAACGAAGAAGAAGTCCTTGTCGCGGAAGGCGTATTCTTTGTCCGTCGTATACTCGAACAGCTCGAGCTCTGGGTAATGCTCACGCAAGATGATTTCAGTCGCTTTGGCGACACGCTCCTGGCGCTCACCATCCGTATCGTAAAACGTGATGGAACGTAGTGGGAAGTGAGCTTTCTCTTCAATCAAGCTCATAATCATACCGATTGTGTACGTGCTGCCGCCACCGACGACGACGAGGCGTTGTCCTTGTTTCATGTGTGCGTTCCCCTTTCGAATACATATCTTATTGATTACAATACAAATTTAATATATATTATTTTAAACGTCAACAATATTTTTGAAAACATTTTACTTTGTGTATACTAGAAGTATGAATTTAGGTCGAAATCGGAGGGTCAGTCATGAAAGCAAAATCACCGCTCTACCAACAAGTCGCCCACAAAATGCGCACGTTTATCGAGTCCGGCACGTGGGCGCCCGGTGAGGCGATCCCGACCGAGGCTCAACTCGTCGAAGAGTTTAGCGTCAGTCGAGTGACTGTCCGGCAGGCGGTCAAATTGCTCCAAGAGGAAGGTCTCTTATGGAAACGACAGGGCAGCGGCACATACGTCCAGTCCGAAAAGATTGAACACAACATGTACGAATTAAAAAGCTTCACCGAAGACATGAAACGAGAAGGGAAAGAAGTGACGAACAAAGTGCTCACCTTCACGTTGCAGCCACCGAGTGAGAAAGTGCGAGAGGCACTCGAACTCGAAGATGGCGAGCTCGTCTTCTACGTGAGGCGCCAACGATTCGCAGACGGCGAACCGCTCATCGTCGAGGACACTTACTTGCCGCTAAAGCTGTTCCCCGACTTGACGTACGAAGTGATGTCGCAATCGAAGTACGCCTATATCGAAGAAGTCAAACAGTTCAAGATTGCGGACAGCGTTCAAGAGTTCATCCCGGTGCTCCCGACAAAAGAGATTGCCGAGATGCTCGGAGTGAGTGAACGAACGCCCGTACTCAAAGTCGAACTCTATTCGTTTCTTATGGATGGCAGTCGGTTTGAGTTCACAGAAACGTATTTCAAGAGTGAAGAATACCGCTTCATCATCCGCGCCGGACGAAGACATTGAAAAAAGGACCTGTGAATCAAGCGATTCACAGGTCCTTCGTCAGTTAATGACAATCGACAACTTATAATTGACGTACTTGCTGAGCCCGTCCAAAAAAGCGTTCAGTTCATGGTTCGACGGGAATCGGCACTCTAAGACGTAACAGCCGTCCCCGCTCACCTTGTAGTTATTGCGAACATACGGCCGGTGTTCCTCGAGGAACATGAGGTACGGGTCGTGAAACGTGCTCGACGTAAAGATAGTGATCATCGCGTGGACCGGTAACCCGAGCTTGTCCTCGTTCACGCGAATCGTATATCTTTCGATGATACCGAGGTCTTCGAGTTTCTTGACGCGCGTCGCCGTCGCCTGCCCGGTCAAGTGCACGTATGCCCCGAGTTCTTTCATCGTTATCCGGCTGTTCGCCTGTAGCGCCTCGATGATGAGGCGATCTGTTGGATCGAGCATAGGTGACTCCTTTCACGATTCAAGCCAATCCGTCCAAACACTTGATTCGTGTTATGTATGAAACGACAGCTGCTTGTTAGACTGTACATACATTATAGCTAAAAGGAGAGATTTTTCTATGCACGTACAACTGATCCGTAATGCCACACTCCGCGTTGAATACGCCGGAAAGACGTTCCTCATCGACCCATTCCTCGGGGAGAAGGGCGCCTATCCCCCGTTCCCGAACTCGGCACGGCAAGACGCTAATCCATTGGCCGACCTGCCAATCGCGATCGATGACATTCTGACAGGCATCGACGCCGTCATCTTGACCCACCTGCACCTCGACCACTACGACGAGGTCGCCAAACAAGTTCTGCCGAAAGCAATCCCGCTCTTCGTGCAAAACGAGGACGATTTGACTGTCATCGAAGGCGACGGCTTCACGAACGTGACCGTGTTGAGCGACACGACAGCATTCGAAGGAATCAACCTCACGAAGACAGCCGGGGAGCACGGTCGCGGTCCGATTTTAGAAATGGCCGGTCTCGTGTGCGGTGTCGTCTTCACCCACCCTGCGGAACAGACGCTCTATGTCGCCGGTGACACGGTCTGGTATGACGAAGTCGCCAAGACGATTCAAGCGCATCAACCAGCAGTCATCGTCGTCAACGCCGGGGACAACCAATTCGTCGAAGGCGGGTCGCTCGTCATGAACGAAGAGGACGTCCGCCATGTTCACGAGGCGGCCCCGTCGGCGACGATTATCGCGGTCCACATGGAAGCGGTCAATCATTGGAAGCTGTCGCGTCCTGACTTACGTGCCTATGCGGCATCACACAACTTCGCCGATCGACTCATCGTTCCTGAAGACGGCGAGACGATTTCACGCTAACGAAACGATGCCCCTGACCTTCCACATCAGGGGCATTTTTAGCTTCATCTTTGACTCCTGTTTGTGGTATTCTATGCTTCATACCGATGCCATGTCACCCGTTTTTTGCCTCGAGGGAGTTTTGTTAGGATGAAGAAACGCGTCATTTTGCTCATGTCTATCTTTTTGTTAATCAGCTCCCTGTCTCAGGCGGCGATCCCGAAACCGAAAGCTTATAACGACCGCAGTCTCATCTATTTGACGCTCGATGACGGGCCGAATCGGAAGACGGGAGCGTTGCTTGACGTCTTGAAGAAGCATCGGGTGAAGGCGACCTTCTTCATCCTTGGGAAGAATATCAAGGGAAATGAGCACCTCATCCGACGCATCGTTGCTGAAGGCCATCTGATCGCCTTGCATGGGATGACACACGTGCGCGAGGAGTTTTACGCGTCGCCGATGACGGCCGTGCGTCAGATGAAGGACGTGCAACGTCTCATTTATGAAGTGACCGGCATTCATACGAATATGGCTCGTACGATTTACGGTAGTGACGCAGGCATGACGCCTGCGCACTGGCAAGCGATGGACGAGGCTGGTTTTGAGATTTGGGACTGGAACGTAGGCAGTCTCGATCACATCTATAAGAAAGACAACGCGCCAATCGAGCAGCGTGTGTTCAACCGGCTCGAGGCAAATTTCGAGATGAATATCGCCTCGATCATCTTGGCACACGATCACTCGATGACACCGAAAGCGCTCGATACGATTATCCGCTATGTGAAAGAACGCAATTATGAGTTCCGGACGTTAGAAGGGGTACATCCCCCGTACAACTTTTTCAATCCGTGGGAACCGAATCAATAAAGAATGCCCCGCATCGATGGATGCGGGGCATTACTATTACATCTCCAACTCTGTGAATGCGAGCGGGACGAGCTCTTCCAGCGTCACTTCTTTCACGTCGGCGTTGCCGTTCGTGAGCAACACTTTGAAGTCCGGGTCGCCGAACTCGACGAGCACTTGGCGACAGATGCTGCATGGCGGCAAGAAGTCGACCGTGTCACCTGACACCGCGACGGCTTCGAAGTCGCCTTTTTTATAACCTTGCGCGACCGCTGTGAAGATGGCCGTACGCTCAGCACAGTTCGTCGCACCGAACGAGACGTTCTCGACGTTGACGCCGTCGATGACCGTTCCGTCCTTCATGAGAAGCGCTGCTCCGACGCGGAAGTTCGAATACGGGGAGTAGGCGTTCTCTTTCACTTGGCGGGCACGCTCGACTAATTGTTGTTGGTTCATGGGATCATGTTCCTCTCTGACTCATAATGAACTGATGCCAGTTCCCGGCCTCTCTTTTTTGGGCAGGATTTTTAGCATACACTTCAATCGACTGGGAAGTCAACGACTTTTTGATGACGCTTTCACTTTAGTCGCAAAATTCTTGCCAGCTGTTCGTTCATCTCATTCGATTCAACTGTAAAATCACGTTCGGCCCAATGGATGATCATCCCGACGATAGCGTTCGCTTGATACGAACAGAAAAACTCATGGTCAATCTCATCTTGCTTGTGCGCCGCCGTGTCGCGGAGGAGCAACTTGCGCACCTCGTCGAACAACATGTAATAGTACGCGAGCGGCACATTTTTCGAGAAGACGATGCGATAGAAGTCGACGTACGTCTGGACGTGATGAAAGATACGGATTGTCGACGGTTCAAGCTCACGCGGATTGAGCAGCTTCACATGACGATACGGCTCCTCATACGACTTGGCGAGGTCGGCGGTGATCTCTTGGAAGTACTCCTCGAATACGTCCTCGACCCGGGCATAGTGCAAATAAAACGTGCCCCGATTGACATTTGCCACACGACAAAGTTCCGAAATCGTCACTTGTTCGAGCGGACGATTCCTCAATAATTCGACGAGCGCCTCATGGAGCGCTCGTTTTGTTTTGATAACACGCAAGTCCGGCTTCATGATTCGCACATTCTTCTCAACAGTTATGGCCTAAAGTGTTGATTACTCAACAATTCTTCATTTTTTGATGATTGTAAGCGTTTTCTAACGTTCATTATAATAGTTATTGAACACATGTACAATAAAAGGAGGAGTCAGTCCTGCGGTTATCGGGGAAAGTGGCGATTGTCACAGGAGCAGCATCAGGAATGGGGAAATCAATCGCGGAACTATATGCGAAGGAAGGAGCCCGCGTCGTCGTCTCGGATATGAATCTCGACGGAGCGCAGGCCGTCGTCGAGGGGATTTCGGGCGAGGCGTTCGCGATCCAGACGGACGTCACGTCTGAAGAGGCGCTCCAGCAGTTGTTCGACGAGACGGTGAAGACGTTCGGTCAAGTCGACATCCTCGTCAACAACGCCGGCATCATGGACGGGATGGAGCCAGTCGGTGAGATCTCGAACGACCGTTGGGAGAAAATCTTTGCCGTCAACACGGTGTCGGTCATGAAATCGATGCGCATCGCCGTCGACTTGTTCACGAAGCAAGGGCACGGCGTCATCGTCAACAACATCTCGGCCGGAGGCTTGTACGGCGCTCGGGCCGGCGCGGCCTATACGGCGTCGAAACACGCCGTCGTCGGATTGACGAAGAACACAGCGTTCATGTATGCCGACCAAAACATCCGTTGTAACGGGATCGCGCCGGGCGCGGTCGCGACGAACATCGGCTCAACGATGACGAACATGAGTCAAGCCGGGTTCGGTCGCCAGCAACTTGGGATGGCCATCAACCCACGCATCGGACAACCAGAAGAGATCGCTCAACTCGCCCTCTTCCTCGACTCGGACGAATCGAGTTTCATCAACGGTCAAGTCGTCGCCATCGACGGCGGTTGGACCGCCTACTAAGCCAAAAACAGGAGCCATATCCGACGCCGGATACGGCTCCTGTCTCGTTATAGTTCCCCTCGCCGATTCATCCGAATCAAGAGGTAAATCAAATACGGCGCCCCGACCATGCCGGTGATGACACCGACCGGATAGCGGGCCGTGAAGGCGAACTGACCGATGAGATCGGCCGCGAGCACCAAGATGACCCCGACGAGTGCCGCCGGGATAATCGTCGAACGCCCGTCCCCGACGAGCCGCTTGGCGATTGGTCCCGCCAAGAACGCGACGAAGGCGATCGGGCCGGTCGTCGCCGTCGCGAGCGCCAGCATGAGCACCGAGGCGACGATGAGCAGCACGCGCGTCTGGTTCGTCTTGACACCGAGCGACGTCGCCGTCATCTCCCCGAGCTCTAAAATCTGGAGCTGTCGGCTGAGCCGAAGGATGACCGGGAGGCAGAGCGCGACCGCAATCATGAGCGGCGGGAGCGTCTCCATCTTCACCCCGTTCAAGCTACCGCTCAACCAGCGCATCGCCGTCCCGACATCGTTTTGGCGGCTGATGAGCAGCAGATAGTTGATGACCGCCGTCAGCATCGCTTGAATCCCGATGCCGACTAAGACGAGCCGGCCGATCGAGAAGGCGGCGCCTTTCGACAAGAAGTAGATGGTGAGGACGGTCAACAGCCCGCCGATAATCGAGATGATGGAGACGAACGTATCGCTCGCCTGTAAGACGACGATGCCGAACACGGCTGCCGCACTCGAACCGGTCGTGATGCCGATGACGTTCGGGTTGGCGAGCGGGTTACGGAGCATCGTCTGGAACACCGTCCCGGCGATCCCGAACGCGAGTCCGGCGAAGACGCCGGCGAGCATGCGCGGCAGACGGATCGTGCCGACGGCGAACGAGGCGCCCGGTACTTGTTCCCCGAACAAGACACGAATGACGTCCGCGACCGGATAAATCGTGTTGCCGAGCATGAGCATCGTCGCGCTCAATGTAAGGGCCAGCGCGAACAAGACGAGCGTCACGAAGACGGTCCGTTGCCGGCGCTTACGACTGTTATGGATGATGGGTTGAATCGATTGGTTCGTCATACGCCACGCACCTTCACTTTCATCGTCAAGGCGATCAAGATTGGTGCCCCGACGAACGCCGTGACGATTCCGACTTCGAGTTCCCCGGGACTGCCGAGCAACCGTCCTGCCACGTCAGCGAACGTCAATAAAATCGCGCCCGTCAGTGCCGACATCGGGATGATATACCGTTCATCCGCTCCGATGACCAAGCGGACGAGGTGCGGCGCGAGTAAACCGATAAAGCCGATCGGTCCAGCCAGTGCCGTCGCCGCCCCGCACAAGATGACGCCGGCGAACGAGGCAATCAATTTCAACGTGCCGATGCGGACACCGAGACCCGTGGCGAGCTCTTCCCCGAGCGCCAAGATGTTGAGGGACGGTGCCGCCAAGATGGCTATGACGATACCGCCGATAAAGAACGGCAGGAACGTCATAATCGAATCCATCGTCCCGGCCCCGACGCTACCGACTTGCCAGAACCGGAACTGGTCCATGACGTTCGAGCGTGGAATCATGATGGCCATGACGAGTGACGACAGTGCCGCACTCGTTGCCGCACCGGCCAAGACGAGCTTGAGCGGCGTCGAGCCGCCCCGTCCGAGCGACCCAATCCCGAACACGAACGCCGACGTCAAGAGCGCTCCGACGAGTGCGAACCAAATATAGTCGCCCGCGGTCGAGATATTGAAGAAGGCGATCCCGACGACGACGAACAGCGCCGCCCCCGTGTTGACCCCGAGAATGCTCGGGTCGGCGATCGGGTTGCGTGTCACCGACTGCATCAATGCGCCCGAGACACCGAGTGCTGCCCCGCACATGAAACTGAACACCGTCCGAACGACCCGCTGCCGGACGATGTCCGCTTCATACGACTGAACAGCCGGACGGAATAAACCGTCAAGCAGTTCATCCCATCCGACTGTCCGTGAGCCGAAAGCAAGCGAAGCGAGCATACAGACGACGAGCAGGATGAGCGACCCTACGATGAGGAGCCCGAACCGTCTCGGCGTGTGTAACTTCTTCGGCATATTCATTTGATTACTCGACTTTCGCGAGTGCTTCTGACACGAGTTTCACATAGTCGTCAATCGTATATTCGATCGAGAGTGGTGATGGTGTCCCAGCAGCCGCGAGCGGCGTGTTGTCTTCGATCATGACGACCGAACCGCGTTTGATGGCCGGCACTTTGCTGTAAAGCGGGTCAGCTTGAAGTGCTTTCAACGTCTCTTCGTTCCCGTAGGCGACGAAGATGTCGACGTCGTTCAAGATGTCAGCGTTCTCTGAGCTAAGCTCGAGGTAGAAGCTGTTTTCATCTTTGATTTGGCTCGTGATGTTCTCAGGGTACTCCATGCCGAGCTCTTCGATGAAGGCACCGCGTGGGTCACCCGTCGTGTAGATGTAGAACTTCGAGAGGTCGTCCGGGCTGAGCGCGACGAATGCCGCTTTCTTCCCTTTCATCTCCGGTACTTCAGCTGCCTTGTCGGCGATGAGTTTCTCTGTGTCTTCGATCAACTGTTTGCCTTCTTCTTCCATGCCCATGGCCATTGAGTCATAACGAACCGTGTCCTGCCATGATGACACCCAAGGCGTCTCTTGGTATGCGACGACCGGTGCAATCTCTGTCAACGTGTCGTAATCTTCTTGCGTAATGCCTGAGTAGGCAGCGAGAATGACGTCCGGCTGTGAGTCGGCGATCGCTTCGAAGTCGAGGCCGTCCGTGTCTTGATAGATGTTCGGGTTTTCTTCACCGAGGTCTTTCAACTTGTCAGCCGTCCACGGCAACATGCCGCTGCCGTCTTGGACACCGTAGTTCGCAGCCGAGAAACCGACTGGTACGACGTCGAGCGCGAGCGCCACGTCTTGGTTCGACCAACCGACCGTTGCGACACGTTCTGGCTTCTTGTCGATGACCGTCTCGCCTAACGCGTGTTTGATTGTGATTGGATAGCCTTCTGCCGTTTCAGCAGATTCATCTGTCGTGGCTGCATCTTCATTGTTCGCGCCGCATCCTGCGAGCACGAGCACGAAAGCAGACATGATGATGAACATATGTAGCAGTTTCTTATAGTTCATGTTCGAGTCCCCTTTTCTCTCTATGACAACGTTTTACGCCGACATTGATAATCATTATCATTTATGAGTATAGGATGAATGAGAGAGTGCTGTCAATCTGAACTTCAAGATATTCGAGGAAAAATAGAAACAGCCCGCATCTCTCAAATGGTGAGATGCAGGCTGAAGTCATAACGTTTGGTTGGCCAAATTGATCAGTTGTCGGACCGGTAAGCGGGTCTCGTCGTCAAGTTCGACGGAGTTGCCATCGATGTAATAGATGATTCGGGCGGTGAAGCCGTCCTTGTTGATCCACCATAACCCTTGGGACGTCGATTCTGCCTCATCATAGAAAGCAGAGGTCCCGTCAGCAAGTACGTATTGGTCTCCGTATGACGAGATGTCCTCCATGTCTTCAGGTTCATCGACGACTTTATCGACGATGTAGCGCAGCTCTTGTGCCGTCTCCTCGTTCACATAACGAAATACAAAACTATGAAGATAGTGCGGCACTTGAATGTCGACTTCTGTGGAACGCTGAGTGATTTCAAACGGAAACGCAATCGGTTCTTCAAACGCGTGTTCAATCGACGGGTTCGGTGGGTCTGGCCAGTCCGTCGCCAGTTCAACCAATGCCAAAATGACAATCAGTCAACCTAGCAACCTCATCAACCGTTTCTTGTTCATCTGTCTTCGCCCGCTTCATCATTGAATTTGATTCCACGATTGATGATACGCCTCACTGCTTCCCTTGGGTAGACGAGAATCGAACGTCCGGTCAATGAATCGAAATTATCGTTGCCTACGCATCACATCCGCGATCGGACACCCTTCCCGCTCGAGCTCCGAGACGATGCGCGTATAATCCGTTTCGTTTCGATTCTGGCTAAGCTTGAACGCCGCCTGCATCTCCGAAATGTCGATGCGGAACCCGACGACGCCATATTTCTGCCGCTGCACCGGCTCGGACATTTCCTTCCAGACGACGGCGTGCACCCGGTCCCCTTCATGGTCTTGAAGCAGTCCCGCCAAGTCTTCCTCGAGTTGGTCCGCATTTAAAATGGTGGCCTGTCCGTATGCATGGACGGCCTGATAGTTCCACGTCGATACATCCTCATGTCCGTACCACGACGCCGACACATAGGCGTCCGGGCCTTGGACGATCAAGAGGACGGTCTGGTCTTCAATCGTTTGCCACTGTGGATTGTTTTTGGCGATGTGTGTCGTGAACCAGACGCGGCCCTCTTCCTCATGGAAACGGAGTGGCACGTGCGTCGCGATCGGTTTTTGGCCATCATACGTGACGATGGTGCCGAACGGATGGGCCTTCAGAAAGGCGTAGACTTCTTTCGGGTCATTAACGGCGTATAGGTTCGGGACGTACATCGTATTCCTCCTGTCAGTTGTTAAAGCATTCGTGTTCGATGTATACGGGACCTTGTTCGACGTCCATCCCGTCAAGGCGGCTTGTGACGAACAGTTCCCCGGAAAAGGTGACCAAATCAGCGGGTCGTGGCGGACGAAACAGACCATCGTTCTCTCGAACGGGACGGACGCGATGCTCGCGAAACTCATCCAAAACGCCGGGTTCACCGACCTGTTCGACGAACTCGTCAGCATCGACGGCATCAAACAAGCCAAGCCGTCACCGGCCGCCTACATGCATTGGTTCAAGAACAGCGGACTGAAGCGGGACGAGGTGCTGTTCCTGTCCTCGAACGGATGGGACATCGCCGGTGCGAAGAACTTCGGGTTCCACACGGCTTGGATCAACCGCGACGACAAACCGATCGATATGCCCGACCTGGCCCCTGACGCCGTCTATGAGGACTTGTCCGGGATACTGGAATGGGTCACGGACGAAGCGGCTTGGCCATAATCAAATCGACTTGGGCGTCGTCGCCCATATAAAACGTGTGCGCCCCGGTCTGGACGAACCCGTGCTTTCGGTAAAAGGCGAGTGCCTTATGGTTATGTTCCCACACGCCGAGCCAGATTTCACGTTTGTTCAGCTCACCCGCGCACGTGATGGCCTGGTCATACAACGCCTTCCCGACGCCACTTCCTTGGAACTTCCGTCGCACATAAATCCGTTCGAGTTCGAACGCCTCTTCGCCCATGGCCTCGGTCTGGGCGTTGTTGGCGTTCACTTTTAGATAACCGGCGACTTCCCCGTCAAGTCTGGCGAAGAAGAACTGTGATTCCGGATTCGAAAGCTCTTTTTTAAGTTGCGCTACGTTGTACGCCCGCTCGAGATACGCGGCCAAATGCGCCGGGTCATTCTCCGCTTCGAACGTTTCCGTGAACGTCTCGATGCTGATGTCTCGGAGTGCATCGATGTCTTCGATTGTGCAAACTTTGATAGTGATCATGTTCCGTCCCCCTCTAGTAGTCTCGTTTCTTCCCTTTCTTCACCGCGTCCCAATCCCCTTCGATATTGTGGCGGACCCGCTTCAACAGCCGGAGTAGCTGCTCGGCTTCTTGGTCGCTCAGCCCAGTGAGCGCGACATCCGTCGAATGTTCGTGCTCTCGGATGATGACCGGATACAGCACCTTGCCCCGTTCAGTCGGGACGAGCCGCTTGATTTTCTTGTTGTGCGGGTCGTCCTGCTTCGTGATCAACCCGTTCGTTTCCAACTTTTGAACCGCCCGCGCCGCCGTCGTCCGATCGACCTTAATTAATTCGGCGAGCTTCTCTTGAATGATGCCCGGCTCCTCACAAATCCGGACCAAATATAAATATTGCCCTTTCGTCAGCTCGAGCTCCTTGAACTCGATATTGCTGATCGAGTCGAGGGCACGGGCAATCATCCCGATTTCACGCAACTGGTCTCTCATACATTCCTCCTGATTGTTGTATTTACAATACGTTACGTTCAGTATAATTGATTTAGTTGCATTTGCAACAAAAAAGTATTTTAGGTATGAACTTTGATTATGTGAGAAAATGAAGGTATCATTCCACGAAACGAGGGGATTTCATGGCACACCGCATCTACACGACGAGCTTTGCGAGCGTCTATCCGCTTTACGTCGCGAAAGCCGAACGGAAAGGCCGGACAAAAGACGAAGTCGATACGATTATTCGCTGGTTGACCGGTTATGACGAGGCCGGGCTCGAACGCCAACTCGCTGCCGAGGTCGATTTTGACATGTTCTTTGCCACGGCACCTAAGATGAACGAAGACCGTGCCTTGATCAAAGGCGTCGTCTGCGGCGTCCGCGTCGAGAATGTCGAGGAGCCGCTCATGCGCGAGATTCGCTATTTGGACAAACTCATCGATGAACTCGCCAAAGGCAAAGCGATGGCAAAGATTTTACGAGGAGCCGATGTCTGATGGATTATACGACGCTCGTCGACGACAAACGGCTCGATGCCTTCATCCGTTTGATTGACGTCATCGATGCGAACTTACCGGCCGGGTTCGAGAAGACGACCGACGGGAACAGCATCCATTATGTCGTCCCGCTATCGGCGTATCCGTCCGGGTATCACGTCACGCCGGGCACCCCGCTCCCATTCTTGAGCGTCATCGCCCAGAAGAACCATGTCGCCGTGTATCATATGGGCGTCTATAGCGACCCGGAACTGCTCCGCTGGTTCGAGGAGTCATACGCCGCCAAAGTGCCGACGAAGCTCGACATGGGCAAGAGCTGTATCCGCTTCAAAAACGTGAAGCATATCCCATATAAGTTGATGGGTGAACTCGTCTCGAAGATGACACCAGAACAATGGATTGCTGCGTACGAATCACGCTAAAAAAGGCAGGTCGATTTTTTCTCGACCTGCCTTTCGTTTGTCGTACCGTAAATTTATTTGTCATTTGACGCATCTCATCTGCCATGTTCGACAGTTCTTGGGCCGAAGCCGTGATCTCTTCCATCGACGCCATCTGTTCTTCCGTCGCCGCCGAGGTGTTCTCGGTTTCGGTCGCGGTCGTCTCCGTGATGCCTTGGATCTCGTTCACGGACGTCAAAATTTCGGTCGCCCCGGCTGCCATCTCTTGAACGGCGCCCGACACTTCCTCCACTTTTTGTCCGACCTCTTCGATCGCCCGCTTGATATCCTCGAACGCTAGCCCAGCCTGTTGGACGTTCGTGACGCTGTGGCCCATCTCGCTCTCGACGATGTGCATCGTTTGGACGGCTTGTTTCGTCTCCGTCTGCGTATCCCCGATCAAACCGGAGATGCGTTTCGTCGCGATTGCCGACTCTTCAGCAAGTTTCCGAACTTCTGAGGCAACGACGGCGAATCCACGTCCTTGGTCGCCGGCCCGGGCCGCTTCGATGGCCGCGTTTAAGGCGAGCAAGTTCGTCTGTTCGGCGATGCCAGAAATCGTACCGGTGATACTGCCGATTTCTTGCGAACGAACATCGAGTTGACCGATGACCGTCTGCAACGCCTTCACTTTTTCGTTCATCACCTCGAGCTGGGACTCGAGCGTCATAATCAACTCGTTGCCGGTGCCGACTTTTTGAAGTGCCCCGTCCGACAGTTCAGTCATATGCTGGGCACTGTCTGAGACGTGATGAATCCCGTTCGTCAGTTCAGTGAGCGTGTTGCTCGATTCCTTCACACGCGTCAATTGACGGACCGGTCGCAAGTCACTCATATAGATGCGATACGCTGCGGCGTTCTCGCCACGTAACGCCGGCTGGAGCACGAGTTCCGTCCCTTCCAAGTAATCCGCAATCTCAGTGTTCAAATCGTCGACACGTCCTTGCATCTCGGCATCTGTTGAGGCGAACGTCTCGTTGAACAGTTCGAGGTTCGTCCCGATGCTATCACGCCGTTCCTCGATACTTGCCTCTAGTTCTTCATTTCGAGACGCATCCGTCGTCAGCATCAATTCGAGCAAATACCCGTCCAAGGCACGGTTGTCCGTCCGTATCTGACCGAGCGCCCGAATCGGCAGCAACCGCTCTTCATATAGTTCTTCCCCCGCATCGGCCATCCGTCCCATCAAGACATGACTGAGCGCCGCGATGATGACGAGCGTTACAATGAACACGGTGATGAGCACCGTAAATTTTTTAGACATATTTAAATTCTTCATGATCATCCCTCCTATCTGCTTTATCTTAGGAAAGCAGCTTCACGTGAAGCGTGATCGCACATGCGTTGACCTAAGTTTCCATTTTCAGCGCCGCTACCTGCTCATCAGCACATTCGGCACCCATTTGTAAGCTGGCTCACCTTCATTTGAACGAAAAATGCGCTACGATAAATAAAAGAATGATCGATACGAAAGGAATGATTCCCGTGCCACGCTGGCTCAAACTCAGTCTCATGCTCGCCGTGTTCGGGAGCATCTTCTATATCACGCACTTCCATTATGAGCTTCGCCCGTCTGACGTCCGTGACGTCGTCTTGTCGTTCGGCTGGTGGGGTCCGGTCGTCTTCTTCCTCATCTATGCGATCGGCCCAATCATCTTCTTGCCGACATCCGTGCTGTCACTCGGGGCCGGTCTCGCCTTCGGGGTATGGCCGGGCGTCCTCTATATCATCTTCGGGGCGACGGCCGCGGCCGTGACCGGGTACGTCATGGCCCGACTGTTCGGCCGTTCCGTGCTCAAGGTCGAGAGCTATCCGTGGTCGGAGAAACTGTTCACGCAGATGGAACAACGTGGTTTTCTATACGTGTTTGTCTTGCGGCTCATCCCGCTCGTCAGCTTCGATTTACTCAGTTACGCCGGCGGCATTGCCAAAGTCAAATTCAAGTCGTTTATCCTGGCGACCGTGCTCGGCATGATTCCCGGGACACTCGCCTACAGTTTTCTCGGCGCGAGTCTCGCCTCGGGAAGCATCACCTTGGTCGTCATCGCCGCCCTCGTCTTCGTCACGTTGATCGGCGTCACCTACTATTTCCGGGAACCCGTCAAACGGTGGCTCGGGCTCACGTCAGACTAGAGAAGCGCAATCGCTTCTCTTTTTTTGTGTCGGCGTGTAAAAATGATAAACATTCGGGCCAATCGGACGATACTCTAGTAGCTATATCGACCCATCACCAGGAGGAATCTATATGAGTTCTACGAAACGCAATCAATTAATGCTCGTCACAACGTTCGTCATCGTCTTGACGTCTGTCACCGTCCATCTGCTCCACCGCTTCACGGATTTTGCCTATACGTATACCGTGCTCCGAAACGGTGCCGTCGGTTACGCATATCCCATCGCGACATGGGTCCTGTTCGCCGTTCCAATCATGCTATTGATTGCCATGGTCGTCAGCCAACGTGTGAAACCACAGCTGTTCCCGCACTTGGTGATGCTCACGCTCACGTTTTCGAGCATCTCGACCGTCGCCGGCGGGCAAGGGCTCGTCGAATATCACTTCTCGATTTTCGTCGTCTTGGCGATTCTGTCGTTCATGCGTCGTATCGACTTAATCGTCTACAGTACCGTCATCTTCGCCGTGCAGCATCTGGCCGGCTATTTCTTGGTCCCCGAGATCATCTGTGGGACGGCCGACTATCCGTTCAGCTTGTTGCTCGTCCATGCGGTCTATCTCATCTTACTGAGTGCCGTGCTCATCGCGCAGATTCACTTCCGTAACCTTGAGTCGTCCCGTGTCAAAGCACAAGAAGACGAGACCCGTCGTTTGCTGAAGCAAGCCGTCACCGATGCGAGTCAACTCGTCATGACACTCAAAAACCATGCGACCGAGCTCGAGACGGCCGCCAACCAGTCGCTCGAGTCCGGAGAACAAATCGCCGTCACCGTCGATCCGATTGTCGCCCACGCGACCGAGCAAGAGACGTCGATGAACCATGGGGCCGATGAGATTCAATCGATTCGCTCCCTCACCGCTCTCATCCAAGAACGGATGACCCAGACGGCTGCCTCCTCGTCACGCATCGCGTCCGATGCCATCGCTGGGAACAGTGACATGCAACGGATGGAGACGAAAGTCGAAGAAATCATCAGCGAGTCGGAGCGGCTCGAACGTGTCGTTGCGACGATGTCGAACCGATCAACCGAGATTCAAGCCATCCTACAACACGTCGAGACGATTAGCGACCAAACGAACATGCTCGCCTTGAACGCCTCGATTGAAGCCGCTCGGGCCGGTGATGCCGGTCGTGGTTTCGCCGTCGTCGCTTCTGAGGTCGGCAAGCTCGCCGTCCAGTCACGTGACTATGCAGCCGAGATGACACGCGTCCTCGGCGGACTGATGGACGACACGACCGTCGTCCGCGATTCGGCACAGTTGTTCAAACGCGCGACCGAGAACTGTCAAATCGTCTCGGCCGATGTGACGGCCGTCTTCCATCGTTTGACCGAAGATGTCTCCGAGATCGACGGTCAAATCAGTTCGATTCAAGAGACACGTCAACATGTGACGTCGCAGATGGAGACGCTCGAAACGCGCCTCGCGACGACGAAACGAGCGGCGAGCGAACTGCAGCAACAGATTCAGCACGTCGCCGCCGCGACCGAGGAACAAGTCGCCATCCAAAAAGAGTTGAGCTACATGTCGGACCGCCTCGCCTCGACCGCGAGCACGTTAGAAGACGTGACCGGTCAGCTCGAAGCCCGAGCGAACTAAAAAACAGACCGCGAATGTGGAAATTCGCGGTCTGTTTTTATGAATGGCTAAAGAAAGAGATTTTTGCAGTCGACCGAATGATGAGTACCGATACGAGCATAAGGATGGCCGCGATTCTAAAGCCCATATCCCCGATGACATTGAATTCATATCTCAACCCGAAAAGTATTGCTAATCCGAGGACAACGGCCATTAGAAACATCATGTTTTTCATGTGATTGATCCTTCCTATGTACGTCTATGATTATCCATTTATTGTTAGTATACCGGATGGGGATGACGTGTGCACAAATATGTGAAGACAAATCACTAATATTCATCAAAAAACGTCACGTTCTCGATGTTCGAAAACGTGACGTCACGATCGTTTATAACGTTGATACGAGCTTTTGAAGCGCCTCTTTGAGCGGCGTCACCGGACGACCGAGTACCAACTCGAAATCATTCGACTCAACTTCGAGCGAGCCGTTGCGGATACTGTCTTGAATGCCGACGACGATTGGAATCGCTCCTTCCGGCACACCAGCGCCGCGCATGACGCCAGCATAAGCGTCAGTACTCACTTCTTGGAGGGTCACTTCACGCCCGAGCACTTCACTGAGCGCCTCGACGAGTTCGGCTTGCGTATGGAGCGGGCCGGACAACTCGAAGATGTTCTGTTCGAAGTCATCCGCGAGGAGCACGTTCGCTGCCGCTTCAGCGTAATCGTCTTGCAACGCCCAACCAACCTTCCCATCACGGGCAGCCGTCACCCAAGGTGCACCGGCAAGCACGCCTTGGATGCTACCAAGTTCGTTTTCTAAGTACCAGTTGTTGCGCAAAAACGCATGCGAGATCCCCGTCCGCTCGATTGCGCCTTCCGTCTCGACATGTGGCGGTGCCATCAAGTTTTGGCTCTCTGTCGCGTCGGCGAGACTCGTATAGGCGATGAACGATACGCCTGCGCGCTCGGCCGCCTCGACGGCGTTCGCATGTTGACGGATGCGCGTGTCGTTGTCCCCATCCGCCGAGATGATGAGCAGTCGTTCGACACCTTTGAACGCTTCATCGAGCGTCTCGGGCTTGTCGAAGTCCCCATGTCGCACATCGACACCTTTCGCTTTCAGTGCTTCCGCTTTCTCCGGATTGCGGACGCTGACCGCGAGTTCACTTGCGGGTACCGATTTGAGCAACACATCTACAATTTTCGAACCGAGTTTTCCGGTCGCACCTGTGACTAAGTATTTCATAAATCATTTCCTCCCTTTAACCTGTAATTAAATCAGTTACATGTAATCATAATAGTTACAGCATCTTCGTTTGTCAATTGTTTGTTCCCTGTTATACTGAAGATGTAACCAATTCACTTACATGACTTGTGCAGAAAGGTGGTAGCCTATGTCCATCAGTAGCCGTTTCGCGGTCGGCATTCATATCTTGACGTTGATCGAGGTCAATCAGGACGGCGTCACCTCGTCTGACTTTTTGGCCGGCAGCGTCAACACGAACCCGGCCCTAATCCGAAAAATCATGGCCATGTTGAAGAAGGCCGACTTGATTGAAGTGAAGCCTGGCGTCGCCGGAGCCAAACTGACGAAAGACTTGACCGAGATTTCGCTCTATGACGTCTATCGCGCCGTCAGTGTCGTCGAGGAGAACGAGTTGTTCAGTATCCATGACAACCCGAACCCAGCGTGCCCCGTCGGCCAACATATCCAAGCGACAATCGAGCCGATCTTTATCCACGCCCAATCGGCGATGGAATCGGTATTGAAGCATGTGACCCTCGCCGATGTCGTGAACGATGTCGCCACGAAAAGCCAAGCAACCTGAAGAGAGGTTGCTTGGCTTTTTTTCAGATGAGTCGATATTTTTTGAAGCTATTCGCGAGCCCGTCTTGATCACACGCATCCGTCACGTCGTCCGCGACACGCTTGACCTCGGGTTTGGCGTTGCCCATGGCGACACCGACCTCGACGTATTCGAGCATCTCGATGTCGTTCAACCCGTCCCCGTAGGCGAACGTCTGCGCTCGCTCCAACCCTAGATGTTCGAGCAACGTCGCAATCGCCGTCGCTTTATTGACGCCCAGGATGGACAGCTCCCCACTGTTGGCCCCGAATACGGCGACCGTGCTCGGGATGACGGTGAAGCGGGATGCGAACTCTTGCTCGATGACGTCGAGCGGGACGGATGAGCCGAGGAACGAGATTTTGTTCACATCGGGACGGACGAGGTCGACCCCTTCCATCATCGCGTCATGAAACGGCTTTAAACCGCGCTCGATCGTCGCGCTTGCCTCCGGATTGTTCGCCATCAACTCGTCAATCATCGTCGCCACCCGTGCCTTGGCATTGCCGCCGGCGAACAGGCCGTCGTTCGACTCGAGATAGAAGTCGATGCCGTGTTCGGTGAAGAAGGAGATCAGGTGACTCAAATCATCGACGGAGACTTGTTGATGGTACAGCACTTCCTCCTCGAGCTCGATATAACCCCCGGCCGCCCCGATGATGCCGTCAAAGCCGACGTCGAGAATGTCCGAGAATAGCTCGGCCTTCGAGCGCCCGGTCGATAAGAAGACGAGATGGCCGTTCTGTCGCGCTTGCCGGACGGCCTCTTTGGCCGATTCCGGAATGTTGCCATGGTCATCGACGAGCGTGCCGTCGACGTCTAGAAAGATGATATTTCGCATAATATCCTCCCTTTTTTTGTCCTGAAAACAAGAAAAACCTAAACCAGACGCAACGCGTGCGCCCAGTTTAGGTTTTGCCTGATGATTCAGTAACAATCCTGATGTATGTCGTTTTCCCTTCAAGCATACCGCTCGCGTATTTCGTTTGTCAAAGCAGGCCCCCATCCCTCACACCCGCCTCGATTCTCGTAATCGATGCCCCACTCGAAACCGTCGAAGTATTTTCGGTAAAAATAAACTTGACTTTAAGTTCATATGACCTTAAATTAATCATATAGAGTTCATACGAACCTAAAAGGAGGAATTATTGTTGACCCTACTCATCGCCTTTTTGGCACTCGTCATCTTCATGCTCGCGCTTGACCTCGGGGTGTTCCACCGCAAGGCACACGAAGTCTCGCTCCGTGAGGCATGGACATGGACGTTCGTCTGGATCGGGATCGCCATCGCGTTCGGCGGATGGTTGTTTTACTCACAAGGTGGCACGGCCGCGACCGAGTATGCGAGCGTCTACTTCATCGAGAAGGCGCTCGCCATCGATAACGTGTTCGTCTTCTCGCTCGTCTTCGCTTACTTCGCGATTCCGCTCAAGTATCAGCATAAGGTGTTGTTCTGGGGCATTCTCGGGGCCATCTTCTTCCGGGCCGTCTTCATCGTCGCCGGTGTCTCACTCCTTGAGAACTTTGGCTGGATTTATTACGTGTTCGGTGCCTTCCTCGTCTATACAGGATGGATGATGTTCAAAAACATCGGCAAGGACGAGTCGCTTGAAGAGAACAAGACGATTCGTTGGCTCGAGCGCCGCTTGCCGATCACGCAAGACATCTCGTCTGGTAAATTCACGAAACGTATCAACGGCAAGCTGTTCTTCACGCCGCTCTTCATCGCGCTAATCTTCATCGAGCTGTCGGATATCGTCTTCGCCGTCGACTCGGTCGCGGCTAGCTTCGCCTACTCGCGTGACCCGTATATCATTTTCTATGCGAACATCATGGCAATCCTTGGACTCCGTAGCCTCTACTTCGTCCTCGCCAACTTGATTGACCGCTTCTACTATTTGAAACACGGGCTCAGTTTCATGCTTGTCTTCATCGGAACGAAGATGATTTTCGGTGATGTCTACAAGATGCCGATTTGGATGTCGCTCGGGACAATCGTGCTCGTCATCTTGATTAGTGTCATCTATAGTTTCTACAAAACGAAACCAAATCAACAAACTAACGTATAACAAAAGGGAGACGTGCTAACCTCTCAGGTGAATCACATCTCGAATGTAGATGAACCTCTCGTCTAGCAAACAAAGAAAAGGTGGTAAGGAATGTTTGACCGTATGGGTGATGTGAGTATTGGACTCGTCTTCGGGATCGTGTTGATGCTGTTGTTCAACAGTCTCTGGGGGCTTGGAGTCGGCGTGATGTTAGGAGTCTTTTTCCTCGTCGCACCGCGCTCGACAAACCGCCGTACTAGAAACTATATACCGCAGACAGACTAAACCGGGGCACATGCTTCGGTTTTTCTTCTGTATACTGGAGAAAACCCTTTAGGAGGAGCCATGAATTATTCAATGACGGAACTGACGGAGGCGAAGCGGCAAATCGATTCGATTCTCCAAAAACTGAACGAGACGGTGAGGACGCTCGAGGCGAAAGACTCCCCTGAGCGATACAAATCGCAGGTGACCCTCGCGAAACGACGGATTGATGCCCTCACGTTAGCGTTATATCTGATCGAAGAGAAGCTTCACAAGGACTTGTGAGAAATTTGGTTCAAATTCAAGAATTTTGCACATTTTGCACATTGTCGCATAGGCAATGCATACACGTTGCTTTACAATTTCACTTGAAGGCGTTTTAGGAACGTTTCAGCAGAAGATAGGGGGCGACACCGATGACACACAACCTTGAACCGATTGCTTCGTCTTCTTTTGAAGCGCACGACGACACTCGACCTAATCCGACCGAGCGAGACTGGACGAAACCGGATGGATTTGTCCAATCCTTGCTCGACAAGTCGCAGGCGATGGTCTGCTTTTATGAACCCGCGACGAATACGTTCTTAATGAATGAGAATTTGGCTCGACGCTTCGAGGTTTCGAAATCAAGCACGCTCGAGTCTTTTCTCGCGCGATGCCGGCAAATAGAAGTCGTACCGCGTGAACAGTTTGAGGCTTTCTTCCGCTCGATTTGCTCATCTGAGCCGGTCTCGACGCTCGAATGCTCGTTCGATACACATCTTTTTCAAGTCGTCCCATACTTTATCAATAACCCGGACGGCGTGTTCCTCACATGGTACGACCATACCGAGACACTTGAGTTATCTTTACGGAAAGAAGTGTTCCTCGCCGAGTTGTCACACGAGATTCGCACACCGTTGACGGCCATCAAAGGATTCACCGAACTGTTATTGCATCAACCGCTCACGCGTGAGAAGCAAGAGAATATGTTACGGCTGATTCAACAAGAGACTGAACGGCTCGAGCGGCTCACCGAGCATTATTTGGATTTTCAACGCCATGATGCGGTCGTGCTGAACGGACACATGGACGACGTGTCCGTCTCCCACATGTTAGATGAAATTCTTGCGACATTTCACGCGACGACCGCAACCCATACCATTTCCATACAGATCGAGCCAGAAAACATGACCATCGTCGCTCATGCGGATCGGGTCAGACAATGTCTGCAAAATCTTATTCATAATGCGATCAAGTATTCACCGCAAGGCGGCAATGTGTCTATATCGGCGTTTGAAGAGGCACATGAGATGGTCATTCAAATCCGTGATGAAGGCATCGGCATCCCCGCAGACGCGTTGCCTAAATTGTTCGAACGTTATTATCGAGTCGAATCGGAGGCTCACCGTGCCATCAAAGGGACCGGGCTCGGACTTCAAATTTGTAAACAATGCATGGACGCCCACGGCGGGAGCATCCACGTTGAATCGGTCGCCGGCATCGGATCCACGTTCACCTTACGTTTTCCGCAACGCCCTTGAAAAAATAGAAGGATTTGGTCATGCGACCAAATCCTTCTATTTATGAGCGAGCGGATGCTTGCGGCTATCCGCTTCTTTCATATTCCCACCGTGCCAACTGTTCTAAAATCGGATAAAGGGACTCCCCTTCTTCTGATAATCGATATTCAACCCGGGGCGGGATTCCCGAATAGACGGTACGGATGATCAATCCATCTTGTTCGAGCTCTCGCAACTGACGGGTCAATGTTCGCGGGGTCGCTTGCGGGAACAGGCGGCAGATTTCATTGAACCGCTTCACGCCGAGCGTGCCGAGCCGATGCAGAATCAACGTCTTATATTTCCCGGAAATTTTTTGGACAATCGTTTCGACAGGGCACGTTTCCATGGAACCACTCCTTCAGTATCTTTAAGGATAGTATACGTCAAATTTGTGCGTACTTCTATTCTTGTACATAAACAAGTACGCTAGAGATATCTACTAGACAAAGGAGTGAATGTGATGCATATCGCAGTATTCGGAGGCAGCGGACGGACGGGGCGTGAATTGATCACTCAGGCTCTCGCCCATGGTCATCATGTCAAAGCGCTAGTCAGAAGTCCGGAAAAACTTGATTTGACTCATGACCGGTTGACGATTGTGAAAGGAGACGCCGAAAACCGGGATGATGTTTTCCGGACCGTTGAAGGAACGGGTGCGGTCCTGATGGCTCTTGGCCATACGAAGACATCGAACAAGGACGTATTGGAACAAGCGACATCCCATGTCGTGGCCGCCATGCATGCGTACAACGCGATACGCGTCGTCAATTTGACAGGTTCGACGGTCAAAGTACCGAAAGACGTCAAACAGAAACTCATCAGCCGAGTCGCCGAGACGCTCATGAAGACGTTCGCGGGCGATTTACTGCGCGACAGTTACGTTCAAAAAGGAATCCTCGAGGCGAGCGGTCTCGAATGGACGATTGTCCGTGGCCCCCTCTTATTAGAAGGACCTATGACCGGAACGTATCGGACCGGTTACTTCGCGTTTGACAAGTCGATGATCGACCGGGCCGACGTCGCCCATTTCATGTTGCGCGAACTCGAAGAGCGTCAATACGTGCACGAATATCCGCTAATCGGAAACTAACAGACGTGGCCGCATTATTCGGCCACGTCTGTTTTCGCCTCAGATTCCACGTTCGCTTTCGCTTCTTCCTCTTCTTTCTCCAACTCTTCAATCAATCGCTTCATCTCAGCGATTTCTCGTTCTTGCGCTTTGATGATTTCTTCTGACAACTGTTTCACGCGCGGGTCTTCGATTTCCGCCCGTTCGCTCGTCAAAATGGCGATGGAGTGGTGCGGAATCATCGCTCGCATCCAACTGACGTCATCGACCGTGGTCTGGCTCCGGACGAGCCATAACGACAAGGCGAAGACGAGCGCGCTCACGCCTAAGATGACGGTGTTCAGCTTCTTGTTCTTGTACATGCCCCACATGAACAGCAACATGACGAACGCCATGACCGAGCCCATGATGAGCGCCATATACAAACGTGTCTGACTGAAGAAGACGTGGTCGAATTGGAACACGTTCAAATACATGAGCCAATACATGAGGAATGTCGACACGAGAATCATCACTCCGAATTTCGCATAAGGTTTCATTGTTCTCTCCTGCCTTTCTATTTATTTGCTTCTACGTATTCCTTTGCCTATTCTTTTTTCGTTAAAACCCCATGATTCATCTAGTCGAGCGAGCGTTCCTACCATTTCACTTCTTTTTCACAAACAGGGGCTATACTGTCAAAATGGACTTTGCCGACAAAGGAGACATCAAGACGTGTTAAAAAACCTGCAAGACCTGTTGACAGAGCTGAAACAGCTTGTGACATGGACGTATTTAGACAATCCTGCCGAAACGATGATTGAAGGCATTTCCTTCTCCTCCAAAGAAATTAAACAAAATTTTTTATTCGTCTGTATATCAGGGTATCGACGTGACGGTCATGACTACGTGAACGAGGCAATCCACAACGGGGCCGTCGCCATCATCGCCGAACGTCCGATCGAGGCCCGGGTGCCTGTCATCTACTGTAAAGATACGAAACATGCATTAGCTGAACTCGCCAGTGCGTTCTATGACCATCCATCGACGCAACTTCGTCTTCATGGCGTCACCGGGACGAACGGAAAAACGACGACGACCGCCCTGGCACATCAACTGTTCGACCAACTCGGCATATCCGCCGGCTTGATCGGCACACTCGGTATCACCTATTCCGGTCAAACGTTCGAGACACCGAACACGACACCCGATTCGCTAACCATCCACCGCCACCTCCACACCATGGTCGAGGCCGGCGTGACGGATTGTCTGATCGAGGTATCTTCCCAAGCCATTGCGGAGGGACGTATCGCGAACTTGTCATTCGAGACGACCTCGTTTCTCAATCTGTCGCACGACCATTTGGATTACCACGGCACGATGGAGACGTATGCGTACACGAAAGCCCAATTGTTCGCGCAATTATCGGATGTGGGTTGCGGCATCGTCAATGGTGACGACCCGTATCATGAGCTCATGCGATCCGTCGCACCACCTCACGCGAGGCGGTTCAGGTTCAGCCGTCATTCGTCTGTAGCCGATTTAACCGGTCAGACGGAAGCTGACCGTTTTATCGTTCGTATGGACGGAGAGACGGCGTTGTCTGCGCCCCCGTTCCTAGAAGACTATAACCTCGACAACACGTTATGTGCGATCAGTATCGTCCTTCAAACGGGTGTCTCTTTAAAAGAGATTGTCCCTCACCTCTCGAACTTAACCTTGCCGAGCGGGCGACTCGAGAAAGTGTCGGGCATCACGACACCCGTCTATATCGACTACGGACATACCCCGGATGCCATAAAAAAAGTCGTGACATCGCTAACGGCCCGTCATTCTCGTGTGCTCGTGTTACTCAGCGCCGCCGGTGAGCGAGACCGGACGAAACGTCGGATGATGACCGACGTGGTCGCTGTTTCAGGCGCCGACTTCATCTTGACCGTCCATGACCCGCGCCATGAAGATCCCCAGCAAATCCTCGACGATTTAGCGGATGGACAGTCTGCCGAACTCGCCCGTTTCGATGAGCGTGAAGAAGCCATCCGTTTCTTCTGTGAGCGGATGGTAGACTATGACTGTGGGGTCCTGTTCGGGAAAGGACATGACCGCGTCGAGCGCATCGAAGACCTCCTCGTGCCGTTCGACGAATCGGAGCTTGTCCGACAATTCTTTACAAGGAGAACGTAGCACGACTCTCGAAATTGGTAGGAACGATGGACGAAAACAAAAGGAGGACAACAGATGAACATCTTGATTGTCGATGACGAAGTAAAAATGAGACGGCTCCTCCGCTTATTCCTCGAAGGGGACGGCTACACTTGCATCGAGGCCGCGGACGGACGAGAAGCCATGGAGCTGCTATCTGAACGTCCGGACTTGGTCATGTTGGATATCATGATGCCCGGTGTCGACGGGATCACGTTGTGTCGCCAAATCAAAGCACTCGACGCCGAACTACCTGTCGTCTTATTGACGGCCCGCTCGGATAGCGAGACGACGATCCGCGGATTGGACGCCGGGGCTGACGACTATGTCACGAAACCGTTCGAAGGCAACGTGTTGTTAGCCCGGATTCGTGCGGTGTTACGTCGGAGCCGCGTCACGAATGTGAATTATGGACAATTGCGCTATGAAGAAGCGAGCGGACGCATCCTGTATCAAGAGCAAGAAGTCGTCATGACGCCAAAAGCGACGGCCATCTTAAAGTTGTTTCTGCAACATCCGAACCGGTTGTACAACCGGATGGATTTATATGACTTGGTATGGCCTTATTCGTCCGAATCGGACCCGCGCACGGTCGACGCCCATATCCGTATGATTCGCGACAAACTCGGCGAGGCCGGCTTCCCGATTGACGATTATTTGAAGACGGTGTGGGGACGCGGCTATCGCTGGACCGAGGAGCGGTCGGACTCATGACATTCCGACGCAATAGCCTCCCGTTCCGAATCAGTCTGATTTTTTTATTGACGACGTTATTGATTGAAGGTGTCTTGTTCTTATTGCTCTACCATACGCTCCTCGGTGAACGTGTTCTCGAAGAAATCGACCGGCTCGAATCGAGAGCGGAAAGCCATGCGAGCGTACTGGCGATGAGTTTTGATGAAGAGACGATTGATCACGTCGCGACGATGGAGAGCGAGACCGATACGAAAGTCGCCATCACCGCTCCCGACCACTCGATTCTACAGACATCCAACCGCTTCCCCGACCCGCTCTCGGTGCTCGTCCAAACGGAAGCAGAGCGAGGGGATGACGATGTGACGACCATCCTCGAAGACGATTGGGAGAATGAACCGTATCTCGCAGTACGGACCCCGATTGATGCGATGGAAAATGACACCCGTTACGGGTATGTGTATATGTTTCTACCGACCGAGATCATTCATGGCATCAGCCATCGGCTCCAACTCCGGTTTCTTTATATCACCGGCATCGCCCTCGTCATCACCATCATGACGTTCGTCTTGCTGAGCCGGTTGATTTCAAACCCGATTCAGCTGTTGCGCCGAGCGACCGAGGATGTCTTGACGAATCCCGAAACGTTGACCCTGCCGACGTCTCGAGAAGATGAGATCGGCGAGTTGGCCCGTTCAATTGAAGCGATGTCGCTTGAACTGGATCGTCTCCGGAAAGAACGAAATCAGTTCTTGTCGGACCTCGCCCACGAGATTAAAACGCCGCTCACGTATCTGCAAGGATATGCCGAAATCGCATCCAAACCGCAGACGCCAGAGTCGTTAAAAGAACAGTCGATTCAGACGATTCTCGAAGAGAGCCAAGCGTTGACCGAGCTCGTCGAGAACGCGTTCCAGCTCGCCCAGTTGGACGAGAACACGTTCACGTTGCATCGCGAACCCGTGGCCGTCGATGCGCTCTGCGACGATTTGCAACGCGTGCTCACCACGATGTTCCGAGTGACACCGATCGCGTTTGCTAGTAGCACCGATTGCTCCTCCAAGGACGTCGTCTTACAGTTAGATCGACATCGCATCTTACAAGTGTTCCGCTCCATCGCCCACAACGCGATTCAACATAGCGAGGCACGCCACGTCCGATTCGATATGCAACTTACGGATGAAGCACTTCACTTCACGATTCAAGACGATGGGAAAGGTATCCCTCAAGAAGATCTGCCTCACATCTTCGATCGCCTGTACCGGGTCGAAAAATCACGTTCCCGTCGTACGGGTGGCAGTGGACTCGGGCTTGCCATCGCCCATCAAATCATCCGGTTGCATGATGGTACGTTGACCGTCGCCTCTGATTCATCTGGGACGATGTTCACCATCACTCTTCCGCCCCACTAAAAAAATCCGGCACCTGAGCTCAGGCGCCGGATTTTTTTCATTTCACTTTCCCTGCTTGCAACAGTTGCGTCCATTCCTCGTCTTCAAAGACGTACACACTGTTATCCGATGTCGCCAGCAACAATCGTTCCGCTTCCATCACGAGTTCAATCGGGACGTTGTCACCGTTCATCGACGGCAAGTCGATGGACGTCTCCGTCTCGTCGGTCAAATCCGAGACCACAAGATCGAACGAGGTACCTGTTTTAGCGATATACGCCAGTTGTCCTTTTGCCGCGGCCATCGTGACGATGTTTCCTTGATCATCGAACGGCTCGAACGTATCTCCCCCGTCATCTGAAACGAGGATGCCATCTGGGCCATAGACGAAGACGCGTTTCGGTTCGCTCGCATCGGCCGTGATACCGGCGATGCCACGACCTTCGATCCCGTCCATCTTCATCGGCTCAAACGAGACACCACCGTCGAGCGAACGATAAAATCCTGGCGCGAGCTCTTTTGTCGCTTGTTCTAAATAGACGTAAATACTTTCTGTTTCATAGCCTACGCTCATATAGTGAAAATCGGCCTCGCCCTCTAGCGAACGAATCTCGAGCGTCTCGCCTTTCTCGGTTCCACGGACGACGCCGAGCGGATTCTTATACGGCGAATCCAGCGCCGGGTGACCGCTCGCGTAAAAGCCGTCGACGACGAGCTCGAAGCCCATATAGTCATGCCGGTTCGACGACAACTCGTACCAGCCGTCTTCCCTGAATTCCATCAGTCCCGTATGCGTCGCGATGACCGGGCGTCCGTCTTGCCAAAAACCGGCACCATGGATATGCGAGACTTCGGTGTCTGCTGCTGTCGCTTCCCAGCGGTCCGTCGTCTGTTTGGTTGTCGATTTCTCTTTCTCAACAACCGGTGCAGTGGTCTGATTCTCTGTCGGATCCGCACCGCACGAGGCAAGTAATACGGTCGTCACGAACATCGGTACGAATAGCTTTCGTTTCATTCTAGTTCCCTCCATTTTTAGCATCCTACTCATTATAGAGACTAAAGATGAAAGAATTGTTAAAGTTTGAGCGTCCGGGCATTGAGCGCGACGATGACCGTACTGAGGCTCATGAGCACGGCACCGACGGCCGGAGACAAGATGATGCCCATCGGTGCCAACACACCTGCCGCGAGCGGGATGGCGACGATGTTGTAACCGGCGGCCCACCATAGATTCTGAATCATCTTGTTGTACGTGTTGCGAGACAAGTCGAGAATCGACAGCACGTCTTTCGGGTTGCTCCGGACGAGGACGATATCGGCCGTTTCGACGGCGACGTCGGTCCCGCTTCCGATGGCGATGCCGACGTCCGCTTGGGCCAAAGCCGGCGCATCATTGATGCCGTCCCCAACCATCGCCACTTTGCTGCCGTCGGCTTGGACGGTTTGCACTTGCCGGGATTTATCGTCTGGTAGCACTTCGGCGTAAACTTCCTTGATATGAAGTTGCGACGCGACCCAATCGGCCACTTTCCGGTTGTCCCCAGTCAGCATAATCGAGCGGACGCCCCGATCTTTCAAGGCACGGACCGTCTCTTTCGCTTCATCGCGGACCATGTCCGCCAAAGCAATCATACCGACCAAGTCCCCGTCGCGAATCGTGAAGACGACGGTTTTGCCGGCTGCGGATAACCGATTGAACGCCGCTTCGTCGATTGAGAGCTCGTGCTCCCGAATATAGCGGGGACTGACCACTTGGACGTGTGCTCCGTCCACGCGACCTTCCAGTCCGACACCCGTGATCGAGGCGAAATCGACGACTTCTGGCAACGTCAATTTGCGTGCTTCCGCTTCACGAAGAATGCCACGTGCGAGCGGATGTTGCGATGCCGTCTCGACCGCGGCGGCTAGACGCAACACGTCGTCGTTCGTATACGAAGATATGGCCTCAATGTCTGTCACCCCGAAGTCACCTTGTGTCAATGTGCCCGTCTTATCGAAAATGACCGCATCGAGATGACGCGCCTCTTCGAACTGGGTCCGGTTCCGAATCAACAGCCCGCGTTTCGCCGAAAGAGCCGTCGAGACCGCCACGACGAGCGGAGAGGCAAGGCCGAGCGCATGCGGACATGAGATGACCATGACGGTGACCATTCGCTCGATGGCCATACTGACCGGGTAACCGAGAGCGAGCCAAATGACGAACGTCAGCACACCCGCCCCGACGGCGATATAGAACAACAGCTTGGCGGCCCGATTGGCCAAATTTTGCGTTTTCGATTTGGATTCCTGCGCTTCTTTGACCAAGTCGATGACTTTCGACAAGTATG
Organism: Exiguobacterium sp. s21; assembly: GCF_018617975.1. Classification (NCBI taxonomy): domain Bacteria; kingdom Bacillati; phylum Bacillota; class Bacilli; order Caryophanales; genus Exiguobacterium; species Exiguobacterium sp. s21. Next base: position 460,350 of record NZ_JACSLF010000001.1, read on the forward strand.
TGCTCTCCCCCGTGCTCGTCGTTGCGATCGTCATACTGCCCTCCTGGTTGATTGACCCGGCGATGACGACATCTCCCGTTTCTTTCTCGACAGGCATCGATTCACCCGTCAGCATCGACTCATCGACCGTCGTCCGCCCTTTCAGCAATTCCCCGTCGACAGGGATCTGCTCGCCCGGTTTGACGAGAATCAAATCTCCGGCTGCTAGCGCCGAGACGGGAACGTCTTCGATATCACTCCCGTTGATGCGGTGCGCCACACTCGGTAATAGACGAACGAGCTGTTGCAACGCGTTCGAGGCACCCATGATGGAGCGCATCTCAATCCAATGCCCGAGCAACATGATCACGATCAACGTCGCCAACTCCCAAAAGAAGTCATGTCCATGCCCATACCCGAACACGATGGCGACACTATAGAAGTACGCGACGCTGATGGCCAGTCCAATCAGCATCATCATCCCCGGGTTTCGTTGACGCAATTCGTCGATGCTCCCTTTCAAAAACGGCCACCCTCCATAGACGTACACGATCGTCGCCAACACGAATAGCGTCTGCTTTTCATAAGGAAACGTAAGTTCGAAACCGGCCCACTCTTGAATCATGTCCGACAAGATGAGGATTGGAATCGTCAGTCCTAACGAGACGAAAAATCGACGTTTATACTCTTCAATCATCCCTTCATGTCCGCCGGTGTGCGAGTCATGCGCTTCTCCGTGTTCATGATGAGATGACGCGTGGTGTGAATGTTCCACGTTGACCACCTCCTATGTATACCATATACCCCTATATAGTATATAAAAACTAAATTTTCCGTTTAACAAAAATTTCATAAGTTGTTGGTATAACTAAATAAGCTCTCGCTTTACCTAGAAAGGATGATGCCTTATGAGCCGCGTCATGAAATGGATTATCGGGATGGTTATCGTAAGTATCGTGATTGGACTGCTCCTCCTGTTGTTCACGTTCGCTCCTGGAGGCTGGATGATGGGAAACGGATCATTCATGGGAGATCGGGACAATGGCGGCATGATGCACGGCAATGGTGGGATGGGACGTGGGAACACGATCGACCTCATCACCTCCGACGAACCAGCTCAACCGCTTCCGATTCCGAAACGGCTACAACCTGACCGCGTCACAGACGAGGCGCTTTATTATACGGTCCGCACTGAACGTGGCGAGCATCGCTTCTTCGACGAAGGCGTCAACACCGAGACGCTTGGCTATAACGGGACTTTACTCGGCCCAATGATTGAGTTGCCGGCTGGGAAGACCGTGTATATCGACACGATCAATCAGCTCGCCGAACCGACCTCTTTCCATTGGCACGGTCTCGTCATCCCTGGAGAAGAAGACGGCGGTCCGCACCAACTGATTGGCCCCGGTGAGCAAAAACAAGTTCGTCTCGAGATTGACCAAGAACCGGGCACGCTTTGGTTCCATCCGCATCCGATGGGCGCAACGGCCGAACAAGTATACCTTGGTCTGGCCGGACTCTTGTACGTAACGGACCAAGCGGAGAACGGGTTGCCAAACGAGTACGGTGTCGATGACATTCCGCTCATCGTCCAAGACCGTCTCTTCACAGACGACGGACAACTCGATTACGATCGCCAGATGAACGTCGATGGGACGGTCGGCGATACGTTGATTGCGAACGGTGCCATCAATACGACGTTCGACGTGACCACGAACACGTTACGCGTCCGTCTCGTTAACGGCTCTAACGCTCGGAACATCGACTTCTCATTATCGAACGGATCGTCATTCACTCAAATCGCGACCGACGGCGGGTTGCGCGACAAACCCGTACCACTCAAAACGTTGACGCTCACACCTAGCGAACGTGCCGAGATATTAATCGACTTCTCAGACTTGTCGCTCGGAGACGACCTCGCTCTTCAAGCGGATGGGATTCCGTTCACGACGTTCACGGTGCGTGACGAGGTCGATCAAGACGGCGAATGGAGCGATGCCTTTGACGGAACGTCTGCGTCTAACGAATCAAGCGTTGCCGACCGACGCCTCACGTTGTTCGGGATGGGCAACATGGTGTCGATTAACGGCAAACAATTCGATCCCGATCGAATCGACATCAATGTCCAACAAGGTTCGACCGAGATATGGGAAATTTATAATCGAGAAGACATGATGGGCGGGATGACCCATCCGTTCCACGTCCACGGCGTCCAATTCCGGATACTTGAACGGGACGGCCAACCCCCGCCTGACAACGAACGCGGTTGGAAAGATACGGTCGCTGTCGCACCGGGCGAGAAAGTGAAAATCGAAATGACGTTTCGGGAGACAGGGACGTTCATGTATCACTGCCACATCCTGGAACATGAAGAAAACGGGATGATGGGACAGTTGAAAGTAAACTAATCACACGTTAATTGGAGGGAATAGTAATGAAGGTAAACAAAAAACTTGGAATGATGACGATGGCACTCTCACTCAGCGGTTTGCTCGTCGCCTGTGGCGAAGACGAAACGACGAATACCGATACGAACATGAGTGACCAGATGGAAGAGACGATGGACGGAAACGACCATTCAGGGATGGATATGTCCGGGTCTGGGGACGTCCCCGAGGGCTTGAAGTCAGCGGAGAACCCGACGTTCGCGGTCGGCGACAAGGCCATCATCACAGAAGCCCATATGCCAGGTATGGAAGGAGCCGAAGCGACGATCGTCGGTGCTTACGACACGGTCGTATACAGCATTTCGTATGATCCAATGCATGGGGGTGAACGCGTCGAAGACCACAAATGGATTATCCATGAAGAAGTCAAAAACGCCACGACCGAACCATATGAGGTCGGCGATGAGATCGATGTCGAGGCTGAACATATGGAAGGAATGGGCGGCACGACGGCAACCGTCGATTCGGCTGAAAAGACGACCGTCTATATGGTCGACTTCACGTTAGAATCAGGTGAAGAAGTGACCAATCATAAATGGGTCACCGAGGAAGAATTGTCGGCACCATAATCGAAATATTCATCTGAACGTGGTCACGCCTTCTCCGTAAGGACAGGCAAACTAAGCCGAGGCTCCTGCCTCGGTTTTTCTTATGTATAGGAGGAAGCATTTAAGGAAACAACTGACAAAAAATAATTGATTCTCATCGGTCTTTTTTATTTAGGCCAAACTAATTAAAATTACCCTGTTTTTCAAAAGTTAAACTATGAGAAATCGGAGTTTTTTTGAATATTAGGCATATATTCTTTTACCAACAAAACGTTGTACGTCTCAATTACGTTGGTACAACTCGACTTTTCCCACTACACTGTCGTTTTCATAACAATTATACTTTTTTGAAATATAAATGACATATTAAAATCTATTTTTTGATGGTAAAATTTTTTTGTAAGGTAATTATCATTGTTCTGTCGCATTGTTACATAATTGAAAGGATTTACCATACTATGAAAAAACAACTGATGACGATTACATTAGGCGCCCTTCTTGTTTCCGGCTTAACACTTCCCGCTTCGACACCGGTAGAGGCAGCTACATCGTATAAAGTCAAAGTCACGACGAATGTCCTGAACGTGCGGAGCGGCCCATCGACGTCTTACCAAAAAGTCGGCAGTGCCAAACTCGGCCAAACGTTCACCTATCTCGGCGCGACCGGTTCATGGACGAAAATCAATTATAACGGCAGTACAAAATACGTCTCGAGTACATATGTAAAAAAATATAGCAGCACATCACTCCAAACGGCGACAGCGGGCAAGCTCCTCATGCCGACAAAAGGTACGTTGACGCAAGGGTACGGCCCGGCGAGCGGAAAATATGGCTACACGTTCCATAACGGCATCGATTTGGCGGCCGCCAAAGGCACGACGGTCCAATCGGCAGCATACGGCCAAGTCATCGTCGCCCGGAACTACGGCGCCTACGGCAACCACGTCATGGTTTCACACACGATCAACGGTCAAGCCTATACGACCGTCTATGCCCACTTGGACCGCTTGAACGTCGTCAAAGGACAGAAGGTCGCCAAGGGTGGGAAAATCGGTACGGTCGGCAACACCGGCAACTCGTTCGGGAACCATCTCCACTTCGAGGTCCATAAAAACAAATACGTCTATAGCAGCTCGACGGCTGCCAATAGCGTCAACCCATACACGTTCTTCTAAGCCTGACGCCTTCCTCGCATCCTCGAGGGAGGCGTTTTTTCCTAGAATCGAGACCGAATCGTCCAAGTGTCCCGATCATGACCGGTTTTTAGCTAGGCCTATGGATGGTATAGGGAATTAAGCCGGAATATCGTATAATGAATGGGAATGCTACGCACTTACTTACTTTCATAATATAACCTTTGATGGAAAGGAGGTTCTCTCATGAATCGAAAGTCATTTTATCCGGCACGGCGAAATCATGGACGGTCCGCGAGCAGTCGATCCGTCGTGACGAAGCGCGCCCGCTCCCCTCACGCCTTCCCGATCGCCTCGCTCGTCGAAGAGGTGCAGGATGCCGTCTGCTATATCGACTTCACACAGAACCATCTGTATTCGAATGAACAGCTCCGTGCCATCTGTCCGTCGATGGAGACCCGTCGCTTTCCAAGCATGGACGATATGACCCGTTTCTTTTATGAGACGCTCGAGCGGAACGGGGCCGATATGACCGACGTGACGCTGTTTTGGGATGAGCTGTTGACGAACCGGTTCGGCTGTTGCCCGAGCATGGATGCGAAGTCGCTCCGCATCGGCGAGCGGACGATGCAAGTCATTTCGAACTTCACGCACACCCCGCGTGGCGTCTTCATCATGTGGCGCGACATCACCGACTCGATCCGATTCGAGGAACAGAAGGATGCCTTCCTCGCCGAGCTGTCCCACGAGTTCCGCTCCCCGCTCACAGCCATCAACGGCTACGCCGAACTGCTCATGTACCAGCATAGCGACAACGACAAGACGCACGGGATGTTGACGCTCGTCAAACGGGAAGCCGAGCGGCTCGAGCGCCTCGTGGACAACTTCCTCGACTATCAGCGGGTGAACTATTCCGAGGAGCTATTGTCGATGTCGACGTTCGCCTTGCGACCAGTGCTCGAGGACGTCGTCGCCCACTACAAGGCGACTTCTCCCCAGCACGACGTCATCTTGTCAGCCGACGACGTGACGATCGAGGCCGACGAGGAAAAACTGTTGCAGTTGCTTCACAACTTGATTGGCAACGCCATCAAGTACTCTCCGGACGGCGGCACGGTCTATGTCGAGATGACGACCGAGGGCGACACGTACGTCCTGTCGGTACGGGACACGGGGATCGGCATCCCGAGCGACGCCATCCCGTACGTGTTCGACGAATACTACCGAGTCGACTCGGACGCCCACCGTCCGATCAAAGGGACTGGGCTCGGCCTCCGCATCTGCAAACGGATCGCCGAGGCACACGGTTGGGGCATTCACGCCGACTCGGTGTACGGAGAAGGGACAACGTTCTCCATCTATCTGTATTCCCACAGCACAACGAGTACGACGCTACTCACGGAACAAGAGACAACCGACTAAAAAGGGTTTGGCCGAGGCCAAACCCTTTTGTCATGCTGCTTGATCGCTTGACATGTCGCACTCGAGCCCTTGTTCGCGCACCGCTTTCGCGTGGCGGAAGAACAAGCCGAACAGTGTGACCGTGCCGATTGTGGCAAAAATATACGGGAGCACCCCGTCCATCTTGAAGCCGATCGGAGCCGTCAAAATGTAGAACCAGACGACATACAACATGAACGTCCCGGGCAACAAGGCGATCCAGTAGTTCCGTCCTTTGATATACAAGTACGTCGCACCGACGAACAAGGCAATGACGGCCGTCGTCTGGTTGGCCCAGTTGAAGTATTGCCACAACAGACGGAAGTCGACTTTCGTCAAGATGAACGACAGGACGAAGAGCGGAAGCGCGATCCACAGCCGTGACGTGAACTTCTTCTGGACGATGTTCAAGTAGTCGGCGATGATCATGCGGGCACTCCGGAACGCCGTGTCGCCCGACGTGATCGGCAAGACGATGACGCCGAGGATGGCGAGCGTGCCGCCGATGCTGCCGAGCATGAGCGTCGCCACTTCTTGGACGACGAGCGCCGGCGTGCCGGCATTGATCATGGCGAGCAGTTCACCCGGTTCGAAGATGGCCATGGCGGCAGCCGCCCAGATCATGGCGATGACCGCTTCGACGATCATCATGCCGTAAAAAATACTGCGACCGTTGCTCTCTTTCATCGTCGTCCGCGAGATGATCGGTGACTGCGTGGCATGGAAGCCTGACAGTGCCCCGCACGAGATCGTGAAGAAGATGAGCGGCCAGAGCGGCAAGCCGTCCGGATGCATGTTCGTCAACGTCATCTCCGGGATTTGATAGCCTTGCGTGAATAGACTGACGGCGATGCCGACGGCGCTCAACAAGAGAAGCGCCCCGAAGAACGGATAGATGCGGCCGATGATTTTGTCGACCGGGAGCAGTGTCGCCAAGATGTAGTAGGCAAAGATGCCGAACGTGACGATGGCGAGCGTCGAGCCGGTGCCGTCGAACAAGTTGTTAATCATATTGGCCGGTGACGTGACGAACACGGTCCCGACTAAGAGCAGCAAGAGCAACGCGAAGCCGTTGACGACGTGGCGGAGCGACCGACCGAGGAACTTCTCGGCGAGCTGCGGCAAGTGCGCCCCGTTGTTACGAAGCGAGATCATCCCGGTCAAATAGTCATGTACCGCGCCGGCGAAGATTGAACCGAGCACGATCCACAGGAATGCGACCGGGCCATACAAGGCGCCCATGATCGGACCGAAGATCGGACCGACACCGGCGATGTTCAACAGTTGAATCATCGAGTTTCGCTTCGTCCCCATCGGCACGTAGTCGACGCCGTCCTGTGACGCATAGGCGGGCGTCGTCCGCTCTTCTTTGATCCCGAACGTCTTCTCGACGTACCGGCCGTAGACGAGATAACCGAGCAATAACAGTCCTAACGCTAAGAAAAATGTAACCATCGGGTGGTCCTCCTATATATAAGTGATTTATGATTTCTTCATGTGAAATATATCACATGATTAATATAGCAGGCTCCTCGTCTGTTGAATAGATGAATTTGCTCACAATTTCACATGAAAATATAACTGTTCATCGTTTAGACAAACGTTGCCGTTGAGCCATTTTTATGAAAACGTTTACTTTTAGAATGAATCGATTCCAAACCGGGAACAGTCGAACAGAGAGAAGCAGAAAGGATGATTTTCATGAAACGTCAACGTGGATTTTTAGCACTCCCGGTCGCCGTCGCCTTTGTCCTCATCTTCGGCTTGTTGTTCGATAACTGGTGGCTCGGACTCGGGATCGGCATCGCGATGTTCTTCGCGTTCCAAGGGACGAAGAAGAAAGCTTGAAACTTTTTGAGGCGACATCCGTACAAATTGGACAAAGGAGGAGTTCTCCATGTCCAATAAACAGACGACCGGCAGCTATGCCTTCCCGCTCGCCCTCGCAATCGGTATCTCGTTAGCCATCGCCCTCGACAGCTACTTGATTGGGCTCGCGATTGGCGTCGGGATATATTTCGCTTTTAGTGATTCGCCGAAGAAGACATGACAAAGCCCGCTTCATTGAGCGGTCCTTGTCATGTATATCTGTGTCTCGTACGGTAGCAGTTAATCACTCTCATTAAGGAAGGCCGATGTAGATGACATCTAGGAAACCTTTACCCAAGTTTCAATTCGCTTTTGCTTTACTCATGTTAGGAGGTGTCTTTTTCCTTCTTCATGAGGTAGATCAGCGAGAAAATTTTTTGAATGAAACGTTAACTGAGCATTTTTCAATCGATAAGAACGCCTACGATGTCGAGTTCAGCATGAATCAATTTGGGTACTTATATCGCTTGAATTTCGAGGACGAAAAGAGAGTCGAGTATGAATTTTTCGTCAAAACCAATCAAGAGAAAGAGTACGTCGTCACCTATTATGGACATAATTCAAAAGGCGATTCACCTTTGAAAGAAGATGAATTTACCACGCTGAACAAAGAATACTAAATTTAGAGAATTGCCATGAGAAAAGGCCAGCTGATGCGAACACGTCGCGCCAGCTGGCCGCTTTCTTACATATCGATTGAGTTATATCCCAGCCTCACTTCAATGATGCGACCTCGATTGAAACCGCTCGACCTCGTCCGTCATGATGGCGTCGACACCAGTCATGTCTGGCAGCTCGCTCGGGTCATTGATGGTATACAGGCGAAGCAACCGATTTTGTTCGCGGAGCGTCATCCAGTCTCTTGTCCCCATAAACTCCGGCTGGGCGTGGACGGCCTCGGCCCCGATCCGCTCGACGAACTCGATCAAATTCGGATGCCCATCAGTTGTCAGGACGGCAATCCTCGCCTCACGGGCGATATCCCGCAATCGGATGAGCGTGTCTGGATTGAATGAAGAGAAGACGACACGTTGTTCGAGCTTGAACTCGGTGACGGCGAGCCACGTCAGATACTCGATCCCGTCATAGTCGAACCGGTCCGTCTTCAGCTCGATGTTGAGCGTGACGTCGGTCGGTTCGAGCAAGACGAGCACTTCCTCGAGCGTCGGGATTCGTTCCCCGCTCTCCGTCCGGAGCAAGCGGAGCTGCCGGAGCGTCATATCTTTGATGAAACCGCTCCCGTTCGTCGTCCGGTCGACCGTCTCGTCATGGATGACGACGAGGCGTCCGTCGCGCGTCAATTGGACGTCGAGTTCGATGCCGTCGACGTGAGGCAACGCCGCCTTGAACGCGCTTAGTGTGTTCTCCGGATACTTGGCGCTATAGCCGCGATGTGCGTAAATCAACATATCATTGTCCCAAGGTGGAAGTCGTCTCATCGGCCGCGCGCTTCAACGCCTCTTCGACCGATACGCCTTGGTATAGGCTCTCCATCGCATTGACGACGCTTTGACGGGACTGCGGGAACGTCGAGATGAGCGCGCCTTGTGTCGCTGGTGAGGCTGTCGTCTCGCTCAATTGATCGACCGTCACTTTCAGTTGTGGATATTCGGCCCACATCTCTTTGACGATCGGCTCGTCATACGCCTCCGGATTGATGGCGAAGTAGCCCGTCTCGACGTGCCATTTGGCCTGTGCTTCTTTCGACGCCGCATACTTCATGAACTCCCATGCTCCCTGCTTCGTCTCGTCGGCGATGCCGTCACCCATCCAGAGCGAGGCCCCGCCGATGATGACGCCTTCCCGCTCCGCTTCGTTCGGCACCGGCAAGTATGATGCCCCGACCTCGAAGTCGGCGTTATCCGCGACGGTGCGAATCCCGGCCGACGAGTCGAGATACATGGCGACTTTCCCTGATTGGAAAGCGGCACGCATGTCGTCCCAGTTTTGGCCGACGTTCATGAACGTCTTCTCGTCGTACATCTCTTTGATCAAGTTGAAGGCGTTCTGTCCTTCTTCCCCATCGAATACCGCTTTAGTCGGCGCACCGCTGCGCCCGTTGTCGTTATCGACGTAGAGCCCGCCTTGCGCGGCGACGAGCTGTTCAAAGAACCAACCGTAGTTCAGCATCGTGAAGCCGGTCTGGCCGTCGGTCGTCAGTGTCTTCGCCGCCTGCTTCAGTTCATCATACGTCCGCGGCGCTTTCTCCGGATCGAGTCCCGCTTTTTCGAACGCATCCTTGTTGTAGATGAGCACCGGTGTCGACGAGTTGAACGGCATCGAGTACTGCTTGCCGTCGACTTGGTAATAGCTCAAGATGTTCTCTTCCCAGACGCTCGTATCGAAGTCCTCTTTGTCGATGAACTCCTGGACCGGCGTGATTTTGTTCGAGTCGATCATATACTTCGTGCCGACCTCGAACGTCTGCATGATAGCCGGTGCATCTGTCGAACCCGCGACGGCGTTGAACTTCGTCAGCGCCTCTTCATACGTGCCTTGGAACACCGGTTTCACTTCATATTCTTCTTGCGACTCGTTGAAGGCATCGACTTGGTTGTTGAGCGCGGTCTCTAAGTCCCCGCTCATCGCGTGCCAAAACACGACTTCCGTCTTTCCGTCCTCCGTCGCCGATGCGGCCGGTTCCGCCTCTTCGCTACCACATGCCCCGAGCAACAATACCGAACTAGCCAACCCTGCGAATAATGCTTTCTTTTTCATCATATATTCCCCCTATTATTTGATCGCGCCTTGCGTCAAACCTTCTTGTAACTGCTTTTGTCCTGCGAATAACAGCATCAGCGTCGGGATGATGATCAAGATGACCGCCGCCATGACGACACCCCAATCCGAGGCGACCTCGTTCGACTGCATCTGCTTAATCCCGATTTGCACCGTGCGTGCCTGCTCCGTGTTTGTCACGAGGAGCGGCCATAAGTACATGTTCCATGTCGTCAAGAAGCTATATACCGACAACGTGACGAGCGGTGTCTTCGAGACGGGCAAGACGACGTTCCAAAAGAAACGGAAACGGCTGATGCCGGCGATTTGTGATGCCTCGTACATCTCGTACGGAATCGTCTTGAACTGTTGCCGGAGCAGGAACGTCCCGAACGCGAGCGCGAAGAATGGCACCGACAGCCCCCACACCGAGTTGAGCCAGCCGAGCGACTGAATCGTCAAGAAGTTCGGTACCATCGTCGCTTCCCATGGCACCATCATCGTCGCGATGAAGAGCATGAAGATGATCCCTTTCCCTTTGAAGTCGATGAAGACGAACGCGAAGGCGGCAAGACTCGACAAGACGACTTGGCCGACCATAACGAGGAGTGCGACGACGAGACTGTTCCATAAGTACGTCATGAGCGGGATCCGCTCGAACGCGGCGACATAGTTGTCGAACGTGACGTCGCGCGGGATGAGGTTCCCTTTCAACACTTCGCTCCCGTCCATCAGGCTGATCGAGAACGCGTAGGCAATCGGGAACAGCATGACGACGGCGCTCAAGACGAGGAGCGTATACGTGACTACTTTCCGGAGCGTCATTGGTAATGCACCTTCCTTTCGACGAGCTTGAACTGGAGCCACGTCAACAGAAGGACCGTCAAGAACAAGAGCACGGCCTGCGCACTCGCCCCGCCGACGTTATAGTTGATGAACGCGTCCTTATAGATGGCGTAGACGATGACGTTCGTCGAGTTCGTCGGTCCGCCTTTCGTGAGCAAATCGATTTGTCCGAACGTCTGGAACGCATTGATGAGCGAGATGATGCCGACGAAGAAGAGCGTCGGGGATAACATCGGGATCGTGATGGCCCGGAGCTGGGTCCAATATCCGGTTCCGGCGATGTCCGCACTCTCATACAATGTCCGGTCGATATTTTGCAGCCCGCCGAGGAGAATCAAGAACGTGAAGCCGATATTCATCCAGACGGTCGCGAGCGACACGGATAGAAGCGCGTACTGCGGGTCAAGGAGCCACTGCACCCCGCTTGCCCCGACCGCTTCCAAGAAGCGATTGAAGATACCGATGGACGGGTTGTACATGAACATCCAAATGACCGACGAGGCTGCGACGCTCATCCCCATCGTCGCCGAGAATGCCGTCCGGAAGATGCCAATCCCGCGCAGCTTCTCGTTGGCGAGGAGCGCGAGCCCGAGCGCGATGATGATTGTGAGCGGGACGGTCAACAGAACGAAGCCGACCGTCGCCTGGATGCTCTGCCAAAACGAGGCGCTCGTGAACAGTTTGGCGTAATGCTCGCCGCCGACGTAACTGAGCGGCGTCCCTTGTGTGTCCGTTTGAAAGAAACTCAAGTAAATCGTCCGGAACAACGGATAGACGAGAAAGATCCCAAATAACGCGATCGACGGGGACAAGTAGAGGAGTCCGCTCGTCGCGTCTGATAATCGGGTCCGGACGCGTTGTCTCGGAAGGGCGACCGTCATTGGAACACCTCCAACGCCTCGAACAGTTTCGGTTGCCGCGGTTCGATGCGATTCCCCGTCGCGTCAAACAGTGACATCTGTTTCGGGTCGACGTAACAGGCAATCTTCTCCCCAATCGCGAGCGGCCATTGTCCGGGCCATTTGGCGAGCCACTCGACACCGCCCATGTCAAAGGCGAGAATCGTCTCCGTGCCGAGCACTTCGATATTTTTCAGTTCGGCGTAGAACGTGATCTCGTCTTTCGCCGGCGTGATTTGTTCCGGCCGGATGCCGAGCGTCGCCGTATCTTCTCGCGTCAGCGTGTTCGGGTGGAATAGACGCCCGTCCGAGGCGACCCAGCCCTTGTCACTCCGTTGCACCGACGTCAAATTCATCGGCGGTGACCCGATGAACGAGGCGACGAACGTGTTCGCCGGCTTATTGTACAAATCGAGCGGTTGACCGACTTGTTGGACCTGGCCATCGTTCAACAGCATCATCCGGTCGGCCATCGTCATCGCCTCGACTTGGTCGTGCGTGACGTAAATCATCGTCAGTTTGAGCTTGCGTTGCAGCTGCCGGATCTCCGAGCGCATCTTGGCCCGAAGTTTCGCGTCCAAGTTCGAGAGCGGCTCGTCCATGAGGCAAATCGGCGACTCGGTGACGATGGCCCGGGCCAGTGCGACCCGTTGCCGTTGCCCGCCCGACAGTTCGCGCGGCTTCCGCTTCAAATAGTCGGTCAGTCCGAGCGTATCGGCCGCTTCCAAGCAACGTTCACGCTGCTCGAGCTTCGTCAGTCCTTTCGTATGTAACCCGAACGTGATGTTTTTCTCGACGGTCATGTGCGGATAGAGCGCATAGTTTTGGAATACCATCGATAGTTGCCGCTCGCTCGGTTTCAGTTCGTTCGCTGCGACGCCGTCGATGCGGAGCGTCCCGCTCGTGATCGACTCGAGCCCGGCGATCATCCGGAGCATCGTACTCTTGCCGCAGCCCGACGGTCCGACGAGGGCGAAGAATTCACCGGCCTCGATCGTCACGTCGATGCCACGGATGACTTCCGTCTCGTCGTATGACTTTTTGATATTCTGCAGTTGAATCGATTTCATATGATATCCTCCTTCATTCCTTGCGACGCCCAAAGCCGCTCGTCCCCGGTCGAGACGGCGAACGCCCCGTGAGAAAGGGCTTCATGCACGTGAATCGGTTTCCGGATCATCCCGCCCGTCACAATCGGCAGCGAGACGTGTTCCGCGACGTGCTCGATGACACTCGGGATGAGACCCGGCATCAGTTCGAGCGCGTCCGGCTGTTGGTCTTTCGCCATCTTGATGCCTGAGGTGATGGCGTCCGAGTCGACGAGGAACAGGCGCTGCACCGTCATCAGGCCGGCCCGTTTGGCGTGTTGGATGACAGACGCCTTCGTCGTCACAATCCCATCGGCGCCGACCCGTTTCGCCAAATAGTCGATGCCGTCCCGGTCGAGGCTGATGCCGTTAATGCGTTCGGCGTGCAGGAACACGGTCCGATTCTCACGCTTCAAATGGGCGACGTAGCGGTCGAGCGTGCTGAGCGTCCCCATCATGAGGAACGTCGTCGTCACGTCCGACTGCAGGAACTTCTCGAGTTGTTTCGGTGATTTGATGGAGGCGATCATCTTCTCTTGTCCGATCGTGCGAAGTGTTTCATTCACTTGAATCATCCTTCCCTAAAAAAAGGACCAACAGAAACAGGACGTCATCGACGTACGGGCTTCTGTTGGTCTCTCGAATGTTCTACCAGTTGCTATTCACTTGGCATGAGGGGTCTCACAAGTCATATCGTACCGGATGAATGTAAAGCGGCCGTGAAGCAGATGCAAAAGTTTGTAAAGATGACGTAAAAAAAACGACTCATAATGAGTCGGTGTCGTCGAGCGTCTGTCTCGCTTTCGCCAAGATGTCGGCTTTGACGGCATCATCCCGGCCTTGCCAGTTGCGGATCATCATCTTCATGCGCTGGTTCTTTTCGAACCGCTCCTCGTGCTTGTCGATGAAGTTCCAATAGAGGGCGTTGAACGGACAGGCGTCGTCTTCGGTCGTGTGTTTCGGGTTATACTTGCAGCCTTTGCAGTAGTCGCTCATCCTATCGATATATTTCCCCGAGGCGATATACGGCTTCGTCGCCAACTTCCCGCCATCGGCATGGAGCGCCATCCCGAGTACGTTCGGCAGGACGACCCAGTCGTAGGCGTCGATATACATCTCATTGAACCAGTCGCTCGTCTGTTGAGGAGACACCTCGAATAGCGTCGCGAAGTTGCCGAGCACCATGAGCCGCTGGATGTGATGGTTGTGCGCCCGCTCGATGACGGGTTTCACGCTCTGGTGGACACAGTGCAGGTCTGTCTTTGCGTCCCAGAAATAGCTCGGCAAATCGCGCTCATGCTTGAACGTGTTGACCGATTCATAACCCGGCATCGACGCCACATAAACGGCACGCATGTATTCTCGCCAGCCGAGGAGTTGACGGACGAATCCTTCGACCGAGGCGAGCGGTGCCTCCGACGCCACCGCCGCCTGGACGACCTCGTCCGGTGTCAGGAGCCCGATGTTGATGGCCGCGGACAACAGGCTATGCGACATGTCTTGATTGTCCGACAGCATCGCGTCCTGATACGGACCGAACGTCTCGAGACGCGCTTCGACGAAACGCGAGAGCGCACGGCGTGCCTCATTGCGCGTCACCGGCCAGACGAACGGGGTGATGTCTCCGGGGTGGTCGGCGAAGCCCGTCTCGACTTTTCGGATGACGTCTTTCGTGATGGCGTCCGGCCGGAAATGGATCGGTGGTGGGAACGTGAGTCCTGCTTTCGGCGGCTGGCGGTTGTCCGCATCGAACGACCACTTGCCACCCCGCGGCTTCCCGTCCTCGAGCAACACATCGAACCGTTTCCGCATCTGGCGATAGAAGCGGTCCATCCGCCACGGCGTGCTGCCAATCGTGTCAACCGCTTCCTCCTTCGTTAAATAGAAGAGCGGCACGTCCAAATGTTCGACGAGCTTGTGCTTCTGACCGAACTGTTGCAACTTCTTCTCCATCGCAGCGTCGGTGACGGCCGTGTAATGGATTTCTTCCGGTTCGTACCGTTTGAAGTGGTCGTCCCATGCGTCTTGGAACGAGTCGGCCTCGTGATAGTCGACGGTATAGCCCTTTTCCTTTAGCTCCTCAGCGAAGTGACGCATCGCCGAGAAGATGAGGACGAGTTTCTGTTTATGGTACGGCCGCCACGTCGCCCGTGATGTCGCCTCGATCATGACAATGACGTCATCCTCCTCGATGTGATTGAACAGCTCGAGCTCATGCGACAGTTGATTGCCGAAGATCCAAAAGGAACGCATCGATTCAACTCCCCTCCCAAAATGGTTATGCTACACTCAATCTACATCTACTGGATACGGAAAGGAATGGTTCGATGCGCTTCATGCGTCTCCAAACATGGATTGACAGTCAATACGAGAATCCACGCGGCATCGTCGGGACGTATATCGGTGAGAAGATGGTCCGGCAACACCGGGTCGAAGTCGATTGGACGATTGAACAACTTCATATTCAGCCCGATCACCGCATCCTCGACCTCGGTTGCGGGGCCGGCGACGCACTGGCACAGATGCTACGTGGCTATAATCACGTGCATGTGACCGGACTCGATCGTTCCCCGACCATCGTCCGCTCGGCGCTCCGACGAAATCGAGTGGACGTGCAAACCGGGCGAGCCGAAGTCGTCCAAGGCGACCTCGGGACGCTCCCGTTCCCGGACGCACAGTTTGACCGCGTCTCCAGCATCCACACACTCTACTTTTGGGAAGACGTGCCGGCGGTGCTTGACGAGATTGATCGCGTTCTCGCACCAGGTGGGTCATTCGTCATCACGTACTGCGATGGGAAAGCTGACGTGACGTGGGATGGCATCGCATCCATCGTGCGGGAACAGTTCATACCCGCCGCTTCCGCGCTCGGTCTGACCGACGTCATCGAGACACGAGGTCCTGACTCGCGTGATTATCATACAGTCGCCGTGTCCGGACGAAAGCCCATCTAACGTCAACTCCGACTCTTCCGGGTGACCGCAATCCCGCCGAACCCGCTGATGATGGCGATATAAAACCCCAAATCATAGAACCAGCCGGTGTTGTTCACTTCATAGACGCGATACGTATCATTGAATAAGCCTAAGATGAGTGACACCGGTGCGATCCAACCGTGCCAAATCCCCCAAAAGAAGCCGGCCGGGTCGGTCGTGTACGTCCCGTCGCCCGGCACACAGCCGCCGAGGACGACAATCAAACTGAGCATGATGGCCAATAATCCGATTCGTTTCATCATAAATCCCTCCTGCTATGAGTATTCCCGGTTTTGCAGAATTCAGTACGGACCAACATGCATCAAAAGAATGAAAACAAGCAGCGACTCATTATGAGCCGCTGCTTGTTTGTGTTACCGCCAAAGTTGGACCGTGTTCGCGAACTCGATATCGGTCGCGATTTCCCCGTCGAGGGCATGTAAATCGAAATCCTTGCCGTCGAGCCACTCCTGAAAATCGAAAATGACAGGGTCGCGGTCGCCACCGAGGGCGAACCACGTCTCGAGCGTCTCTGGGAAGTAAGCCGCCGTGTGAATTGTGCCAGCCCAGCTCTTATACAGCTCCGAGAAGACGCCCTTGTCCGAGTCGTTCATGAGCCGGAACGCGCTCTCGGCGTCCTGGACGATATGTTGATACATCTTGATTTCCATCATCCGACGTGTTGAATCGTCTAGATGGTAACGGTTCTCGTGTTGTAGCAGCTCGAAATGGTTCGTGCAGATGTTCGACTCGCGGACACGAATATCGCGCGGTGTCGCTTCGATGACGCGTGTCTTCGACGACTTGTCGTGGACGACATACGTGAACGAGCCGCGGTGCGGAATCTCTTGAAGCAGATCGACCGCTTCCTCGACCGTGGCGCACGTCTCGAGAATCATTCGGCCGATCATCTGGCAGACGAACCCATCTCCAGGCCGCCGGCGGTTGATAAAGTTATAACCCATGGCGAGCCCTTTCTCGTTCATCCCATCCATCCGGCCGGTGACACGCGAGACGGGACCGATGACGGCGTAACCCTCATCTGGCTGGAACACGTTATAGCGTCCATCGTACGTCATCGGATGGTAGTCATAGTTGCGGACGAGGAAGTTGTCCCCCGTCAAAATCGAACAGCCGCTGACCGGGTTATTGACCCGGAAATGACCGAAGTGAAGGAGCGTGTCGGCGAGCGTCAACTCGAGTTCGTCCTGCAGACCGAGCAGTTCTTCCCAAATCTTTGGGGCGAATCGATCGAACGCTTGCTTCGCCTCGCGCTCATCAATCTCAAAGCGCGGGACGCGGAGCTTCCATTGGTCGGTCCGATTCTCGAGCAGCTTGCTGCGCTTAATATAAGTACCTTGAAAGCGGCCAAAGTCATAGTGACTGCCGCGGAATTGTGTGAGTTCACTTGAGACACGTTGCATGAAAAAACCTCCCTTGCGCCTAGTATAACGGACGCAACGGAGGTATGTCTGACTTGAGACTGTTCACAACTTGAACTGGCGGCTCATGCGTTGCATCTCCTCAGCCGTGTGCGACAAATCTTTGACGAGCCGGTTCATCGTCTCGCTCGTCGCCGACATCTGTTCGGTCGAGGCGGCCACTTCTTCGTTGCCGGCCGTACTCTCTTCCGAGATGGACGCGATATCCGATAGACCACGTTTGATGTCGTCTTGGTTCGTCTTGACGCGTCCGAGCTGCCCTTGCATCGAGTTCGTCAGGCGTTGCATCTCCCGCACGCTCTGCTCGATCTCATTGAAGGCGCGCTTCGTCTCCTCGAGCGTCCGCTTGCCGTCCTCGGCGGCGTGCATGCTGTCCGTGAACGTCTCACCGAGCGCAATCGAGTTTCGTTTGACGCTACCAACGATTTCCGAAATCTCACTGACCGACCGGGCGACGCTATCGGATAACTTGCGAATCTCGGAAGCGACGACGGCGAAGCCTTTTCCATGCTCCCCGGCACGAGCCGCCTCGATGGCCGCGTTCAAGGCGAGCAAGTTCGTCTGCTCCGAGATTTGACGAATCATCGTGACGAGCGCCGTCACTTCGTCCGCCTGTTGTTCGAAGTCCTTCACTTGGCCTTGCGACTCGCGCACTTGCAGATGGATGTTCGTCATCTTGCCGACGGCATCCTCCATCAGTTCGAGCCCTTCTGCCGTCACCCGACTGACGACTTCCGCTTGTTCGCTCACGCCGTTCCCGTCGTGCGCCGTCTGGTCGACGAGTCCCGAAAACTCATTCATGTGTCCGTACAGTTTCATCGTCAGCACGCTCTGATTCTCGACACCGGCCGCGATTTCTTCCATCGTGAACGCGATTTGACGCGAGGCATCGTTCACTTCTTCCGAGATACTCGCCACGTTGCCGCTCTCATCGCGCACCGTCTGAGCGGACGTCTGCAATCCCGAGATCAAGTCGCGGAGCATTTTCGTCATCTGATTCATCGAGGCGGTGAGCCGCTTGATCTCATCGTTCGCTTTCAACTGGATGTTGTCCATCTCCCTGGCCGCTGTCGCCAAGTCGCCGCTCGCGATATGGGTCGCGACACGTTCGAGCTCACGGAGCGGTCGGAGTTTCCAGCCAAGATAGCGCCAGATGATGACCGAGGCGATCCCAAGCAAGATGACGAGTCCGATGAGAATCGGCGGCAAGCTCTCTTGCAACACGTCTTCCGTCACCGCAGCGACGTCACTCGCCCCTTTGTCGATTCCAAGGACACCGATCACGTCCCCGCCTTGTTTGATTGGGACGAGCACGGTCATATAGTCCCCGTACTCTGGATCCTCGACAATCGGTGTTGTGACGGTCCCACCTTCAAACGCCGCTCTCGCATCTGCAAACGACGTCGCTGTCGTCGGCGTTCCGATATCGACCGCGTCGGCCGCGCTCATCCCATCGACGATGATTTGAAGCTCTTCGCCGTCGGCTGCGAGAGTGTACACATACATGGCCCCGATTTGCGTCCGATACGTGTCGAGCTGTTCCCGAAACTGCTCGAACCGTTCATCTTTCGTCGGGTTCTGTAAAAAGGCCGCATACGCTTCCTTGTCGATTTCCTCACTGATTCGGGCCCCATCCGCTAACAGGACCGCTTGCATCGAGCTCTGTACCGTATGCTTCGTGCTGACGTACTGCAGCACGCCGAACATGACAATCAGCAGCGTGATGAATGCCAACATCATCGCCAAAATCCGTGTCTGCAGTGACTGTGGTTTATTTCGTTTCATGTGATTCCCTCCATTCGTCCTTACTCCTTATATCGGACAACTGTCGCGAAGAGTCCACAAAAAAACGGATGATTTTCGACAAAAATCATCCGTTCGTTCATTCATTTGTCGAATCTACAACCTCGAGCGGCATCGACACCTCGGCCTCGCCTTCTTCTCCGATATGGAAGAGCGGGAGGGTCTTGGTAACGAATAGGTCAGGGTTCAAATCCGCTTGATAGACGTACGTCCGGACGTCCCCTTCGCGTTCCGCGACGAGTTCACCGAACGGGATTGGGACACGGGTGCCATCGACTTCATAACTGATGATCGTCGGCGGATCGAGGCGACGGTCTTCGAGCATCCGAATCGTGAACAGCATCGTCGAGCTGTTCGTCCGCTCGAGCGAGACCGCAATCGATTCCGATTGACCGGCCCGTTTTTCAATCATCGCATCTTCGACGTCCTGCTCGAACACGACGTTCTCATCGGCCGGGTCATCTTGCACTTGTTGGCAACCGACGATGGTCGCCAATCCGAGAATCAAGGCAATCACCAATACGCGCATCTCGTTCTCTCCTCACTTCAAGGCGAAAGTGAGTTCCGCTTCACAAGCAACTTCTCCATCGACCGTCGCCACGGCGCGCCCTTTACCGATTGGTCCGCGCACTTTCAAAATCTCGACCTCGAGGCGCAATTGATCGCCCGGGACGACTTGACGTTTGAAGCGACATCCATCGATACCTGCGAAGAACGCGAGCTTGCCGCGGTTCGACTCCTGCTTGAGCATCGCGAACGCGCCGACTTGCGCAAGCGCCTCGACGATCAACACGCCAGGCATGACGTTATAGTCTGGGAAATGTCCATTGAAGAACTCTTCGTTCGCCGTCACATTCTTTAATCCAACGGCCCGTTTACCTTCTTCGACCTCAAGAATCCGGTCGATGAGCAAAAACGGGTACCGATGCGGAATCACTTCTTTAATCTGTTCAATCGTGTACATGGTTCCACCACCTTTATGATGTTAGCCAAAAATCGGTGATATGGCGCCACGTGTCGATGTTGAACACGTCCTTCCACTCGCCTCCGCCAATCACGCTGTACCCGATGATGGCTCCAATCGCAAGCATCACGAAAGCCAACAACAGGACAACGATGACGCGTAACAAGATTGGGAAACGTCGATGGTTCGATAATCGTTTCCGCTCCGTCCGCTCTTTAGACTCGGTCTGTTCCGAGCCGTTTTGTTCTTCGTTCGCCACGTCCATACATCCTTTCAGCTGAATTAATTATAACATATTAGTACCAGGTAATAAAACTGTTGCATGAGTTCTATATAAGTGTAACGTATCTACCATACGTCGAACAAGCGCCCGGCCTAGGGCAAGGGCGACGCTTCTGTGAAAAATACTGCCCGTTTCCACCTATGCTGTGCTACCGTAAGAGTATTCATCATTTAGGAGGGTTTATTTTTATGTGGAAAGAATTCAAAGAGTTTGCAATCAAAGGCAATGTAATTGACCTCGCCGTCGCCTTCATCCTCGGGGCCGCCTTCACGGCCATCGTCACGTCGCTCGTCAATGACATCTTCATGCCGTTCCTCGGCATCCTTATCGGCGGGATCGACTTCTCGACGCTCGCGGTGTCGGTGCTCGGCGTGAATGTCACGTACGGTAACTTTTTGCAAGAAGTCATCAAGTTCTTCCTCATCGCCTTCGCCTTGTTCATGATGGTCAAAACATTGAACCGTCTGAAGCGCGAAAAAGCGGTCGAAGAGGCTCCCGAACCGGAACTGTCGCGTGAAGAGCAGCTTCTATCTGAAATCCGTGACTTGTTAAAAGAGCGTCCATAACGTAGTAACGCCTGAACCGAAGTCGGTTCAGGCGTTTTTGTCGAGGATCGACATCACTCGGCTGACGGCGTCCGTGAGAAGCGGTTCTGCCTGGTGCATCGCCTCGGCGAGCGTCATTACCCGGGATATGATAGGAAACACGGCACGGATTCCGTCGTCCGGAACGGCGATTACGTCTGTTTGACCGGCGAAGACGAGCGTCGGGACACCATATGCGTGGGCGAGGCACGCCAAACCGTATGGCGCTTTCCCATGAAGGGATTGCTCATCGAAGCGACCTTCTCCTGTGATCAACCAGTCGGTCGTGCGCAGTTTCTCTTCCAGGTTCGACCAGCGTATGACTTCTTCAATACCGCTCACGTACCGGGCACCGAGCTGATAGAGCGCGAAACCGATGCCTCCGGCTGCGCCCGACCCAGGCCGCGTGGCCAAATCACGTTCGAAACAACGGGCGTACGTGGCAAGCAGTTCGTCATAGCGCACGACGTCCTCTGGCGCTAACCCTTTCTGCGGACCGAATACGGCGGCCGCCCCAGATAGACCGAGTAACGGATTCGTCACATCCGAGGCGATGCGCCATTCGACATAACCCGCTTCCGGGAGTAGTCCCGACCAGTCGATACGACTGACGCGCTCGGTTTGATGCGGGAATGGTCCAATGACATGTCCAAACTCATCGAAGAAGCGGATACCAAGCGCCTCGAGCAAACCCTTTCCCCCGTCGACGGTCGCGCTCCCGCCGAGACCGACGGTAATGCGTGTCGCCCCGCGCTCGAGCGCATGTCGGATTTGCAAACCCGTTCCGTACGAACTATAGCGCCACGGGTCGAGCGTATCGACGAGTGTGAGCCCGGACGCCTCGGCGACTTCGATGACTGCTTCTCGCGTCAGTTCTAACCATCCATACCGAGCCTGCCGCATCGTCCCATCAAGCGACATGACGTCTTGCGTGATGGTCTCGGCATACGGATGTGTCAGGAGCCACGCATCTAAAAAGCCTTCCCCGCCGTCTGAGATCGGCACCTCGATGACATCGTGTCCAGCGAGCGCCCGTTCAACCGCTCGGTTCGCCTCCACACTCGTCATCGACCCTTTGAACGAATCCATCGCCACGACAATTCGCATGTCCATCCCTCCTCCTCTTCAGTGTAACGCAAAAACCGCCCTTCCGAGGAAGAACGGTCTGTGATTAACGGAGTGACGTGACGAGCCCCATCATCTGGTCACTCATCGATAACGCCCGTGAATTCATCTGATACGCGCGCTGCGTGATCGTCATGTCGGTCATCTCTTTCGTCAAATCGACGTTCGATGATTCGAGCGTGCCTTCAATCAACAGATTGCCGAGCGGACGATCGACGTCAGCCCCCAAGTCGGCCGCATAGACGTTGTTGCCGAGCGGTTGGAGCGCTGACGTGTTACGCACCTCGACGATATCGAGACGGCCGAACTCTTGCTCGACACCGTTCACGCTAGCGACGACCGTGCCGTCTTGACGGACGCGGTGCGCCGTCGCCTCGTTCGGCATGACGATCGGATTGCCCTCCGCACCAAGAAGGGCGTTCCCGTTCACGTCGACGAGTGCCGTTGTCTCACCGACCGACAGCTGCATGTTCCCGCTTCGGGTCAATCCGACACCGTTCTCTGTCTCGACGGCGAAGAACTGGCGGCTCGCTTTCAAGAACACATCAAGGCCACGGTCCGTCTTCCGGATTTGGCCGATATTGAACTGTTGACTGATGTCAGCGACGTGGCCGCCAACGCCGATGCGAATCCCATTTGGGGTGTCGCGTCCGACTTCAAGCTCGGCACGCGGTTGATTGTCGTACGCCTGCGACAAGAGCGAGGCGAAATGGGTCTGTTCCCGCTTATAGCCGGCTGTATCGACGTTGGCGATGTTGTGGCCCGTCACGTCAAGTTGGCGCTGAAGCTGCGTGAGCGACGAGACCGAGTTATAGATCGATTGCATGGGCTTCCTCCTTAACGAATCCGAGCGATCTCAATGGCCCGCTCGGCACTCTTGTCATACGCTTGAACGACCTTTTGGTTCGCCTCGAACTGGCGGTACGTCGTCATCAAATCGGCCATCGTCCGATCGAGGTCAACGTTCGCCTCTTCGATGAACCCTTGTTGGAACTGGACGTTCGCAGCAGGTGGGGCGTCTCCGTTGACCCGATAATCGTTCCCGACCTGTTCGAGCGTCGCTAAGTCATTAACTTGGACGGCACCGAGTGTCGCCACATTCTCACCGAGTGACGTGATTTGACCATCACCTGACAATGTGAACTCACTTGACGGCAGCTGGATGCGCTCGCCTGCGTCAGAGAGGATATAACCGCCATCCGACGAGCGTAAGAAACGCTCCTCATCGACCGCGAAGCGTCCGTTCGTCGTATAGAGCGTCTCGCCGTTCTGTTCGACGGCGAACATGGCCGCTCCGGTAAAGTCAGCCGGCACTTTCATATATACGTCGGTCGGGCTGCCCGTCTCCGAGATGCTCCCCGTCGAGAACCGAGGCATCGTCTCTTGAAGGTAGACACCTGTCGATAACGTGCCGACCTCGCCTCCGACGCGTGAGCGCGCATTGCCGGGATGGCTCACCTGGGCGAGTAACATTTCCGGGAACGAGCGGACGACGCCGTTCGACGCCTTGAACCCTGGTGTCCGGACGTTACCGAGGTTATTGCTCAAAATCTCTTGTTGGCGCTGGAGCGCGTTCATCGCGCCCGCCGCCGTATATAATCCGCGTAGCATGGTCGTCTTCCTTTCATCGTTCAAAGTCTTCACTCTGTATATCGTACCAAATGAATGTTTCGTTCACCGTTTTTTGAAAAAAACTAAAAAAAACCACTTCATACTGCGAAGGGGTTTTCGTCAAGCGACAATCGGGAGTTCGACTGTCATCGTCGTCCCGTTCCCAAGTTCCGAACGGACACTGATCGTCCCGCCGTGCGATTCGATGATTTCTTTACAGATAGCAAGTCCAAGGCCGGTGCCTCCAATGTTGCGACTCTGCTCGTTCTGCACACGGTAGAACTTCTCAAACAGTCGTTCGGCATCTGCGGGTGCCACACCCATGCCCTCGTCTTCGATGGCGATCCGGATGACATCGTCCTCGCACGAGACGTTAACGGCGATGTTCCCGCCTTCGGGTGAATATTTAATGGCGTTGTTCAAGATATTCGAGAACACTTGACGCAGTTGCGCCGGGTCTCCAGACACGCGAATCGTTTCATCGCAGTCGAAATGAAACGCATGCAATTCGGTCGAACCGGCGTGGATTTCGAGGATATCGGACAGCATTTCAAACAAATTCTCGATTTTAAAGTCTTGCTGGCCTTTACCGGCTTCCATTTTCTGCACGTCAAGCAAATTGCTGACGAGCCGTTCGAGTCGGGTCGTCTCACTATGGATCATATTCAAGTAGCGTTTCTGCTTCTCTTCGTCGACATGTCGATGCTCAAGCAGTTCGTTGACACTCCCACGGCTAAAGCCGCAAGCCCATCCCTTCAGGATGGGTGGGATTCTGAAGTGCCCGTGCGGACGCAGGCCATTTCTGTTTTGTCCGAGCCTTCAGATGAGGGTGTGCCATCACCC